>NZ_CP079865.1:1802597-2103030 GCF_025263565.1 Mycobacterium sp. SMC-8 | reverse complement strand
CGGGTTGATTCGTCGGTCATTGATGCTCCAGGTGGCGGGTGAGTTCCCAGGACGTGATGGTGGTGCGCAGCCACTGCGCATAGCGATCGGCTTCGGCACGGCGGGTGGCGGCGAAGGACGAGCAGAACGCCTTGCCGAGCAGGTCGGGCAGCCACGCCGAGTGCTCGAAGGCGTCCAGCGCCGTGGACAGGTCACCGGGCAGTGGCGCCGGGCCGTCACCGCTGTCCGGTAACCCGAGTTCGTTCTCCAGGCCGTGCAGACCCGCGGCCAGCAGTGCCGACGCCGCCAGATACGGACTAGTGTCGGCTCCCGGTCGGCGATGCTCCACCCGGGCGGATTTCGCGTGATCGAGGATCAACCGGCATGCCGCGCTGCGGTCGTCGTAGCCGTAGGTCGCCGCGGTCGGGGTGAACATCTCCGGGTCGATGCGCTTGTAGGAGTTCACGTACGGGTTGAACAGGGCGGTGGTGTCGGCCATGCCGGCGAGCAGGCCCGCCAGGTAGTGGGTGGCGTCGGCGGAGAGCCGGCCGGGGCCGTCGGTGAAGATGTTGGCGCCGTCACGGGTGAGGCTCGAGTGGACGTGACCGCCGGCACCGGACTTGTCGCCGAACGGTTTTGCCATGAAGCTGGCATGCAAACCGCGTTCGGCACACAGGTCGCGCAGATACTGTCGGGCGCGGACCGCGGCGTCGGCGGCCCGGCACGCCGGAGCCGGAGCCATGGTGAACTCGAAGAAGCCGGGCCCGAGTTCGGTGTGGAACATCTCGATCTCGACGCCGACCGCATGCATGCGATCGATGAATTCGGCGGCCAGGCTGTGCGATTGGGAGACCCTGGTCAGCGAGTAGGCGTTCTCGGTGGAGCCCAGCGGCGAGCGCGCGTCGGCTCCGGCCGGGCCGTCCTGGAACAACCAGAACTCGTACTCGAACCCCAGCACCGGTTCCAGGCCGCGGTCGGCGTAGCGCTCGACGAGCGCGCGCAGGCAGTTGCGCGGTGACATTTCGACCGGCGCGCCGTCGGCGCCCACCATGTCGGCGATGACGGCCTCGGTGCCCGGGCGCCACGTCAACTCGACGCGGGTCGATTCGTCAGGCGTGAGCCGTGCGTCGGGATATCCGTTGGCGGCGTTGCTGGCGGGGGTGTCGGTGACCTCGTCGACGACCGACAGGCCGTAGAGGATGGTGCAGAACGCCAAGCCCGCCGGGTTCATCGTCTTCTCGGTGCGGACCAGCTTTCCCCGGATTCCCAGATCGTAGTCGGGCACCTCGAGTTGTGTCATCGCCACCGGCATCACACGTCTCCTCGTCGGGTCGGCCTGCGGGAGGGGCTGCGCCCCACGCGCTCGTACACGTGGTCGGGAACGTCGGCGGGGTCGCGGTATACCCACCAGGTGCATTCGGTGACCGGGGCGTCCGGGTTCCAGGTCGGCGCGTCGATCACGCGGGTGGGGAAGCCCAGCCGGTCGATCGGCATCACCTCGTTGAGCAGGCAGCAGTGCACGCAGTAGCTGCAGATGCCGACGGTGTTCCACGCCCAGTCGTGGCGCGCGGTGGTCACGGCGAATCCGAACGGGCCACCGGCCCTGGGGGCGCCGTCGGTGATGCGCGCATCCAGGCTACGCCCGCCTGATCCGCATGGGGCGAAGCGGAATCCGACCCGGGTGGGCTCCGTGATGATCTCGATGTCCCCCTGCCGCCCGGTGCCGGCCAGGTGGGCGTGGAAGCCGTCGACGATCGCGATCATGAGCTGGTGGGCAGAGGTCTCCCAGGGTTGGTTGCTCAGCGCATAGCGGTGCTCGTGGACGTCGTACCAGTCGGCCATCAGCGCATCCCACAGATCACCCAGCGCGTGCTCGCCGACGGTGGTGACGGCGATGTCGATCAGACCGCTCACCCGGTCCACGGCACGGTCGTGCACGCCCTGCCAGACTGCACGGGCCGTCTCGATCGCCATCGGGGCGGTCGGCAGCTGGGTGCGACAGGCGTGGGCGGCCTCGTCGACCGCGGTGACGAACCGCGGCCACTCCGCTTCGATGCCGCCCATGGCCTGCTCGCCGATCAGGGCAGTCAGACGTGACGCGGCCTCGTCGACGAGAACGGGTGCCACACCGCGTGATTCGATCCATTGCCGGATCGAGATCGGCCAGCGTTCGTACACGTCGCGGAGTTCCTCGGCTTCGGCGACCGAGATCTCGACCAGTTCGGCGGCGGCCTGCCAGTTCCCGCGGTCGAGGTGCTCGACGGCGACGCGAAACGTGCCCTTGGCCAGTTCATCCCAGCTTCCGACGCGCGCCGGGCGTCCCAGCGACGCTTCATAGGCCACCACGGTGGTGGTTTCGGTCTCGGTCATGTGAGCTGGAAACCTCCGTCGACGCGCAGGTCGCTGCCGGTGATGTAACCGGCCTGGTCGCTGAGCAGGAAGGCGACGGCGTGGGCGATGTCGGCGGGGGCGGCGAAGCGTCCCGCCGGTACCCGGGACGCCAGCGCGGACGGCAGTACGCCGGTGTCGCCGTGTGCCGCCGCCATCGGCGTGGCGACGAATCCGGGCGAGACACTGTTGACCCGGATCCCGTCGCCTGCCAGCGCACGGGCCGCCGTCTGGGTCAGCATCTGCAGCGCCGCCTTGGACGCCGCGTACTGCGGGGTCGGATCGGGATTGGTGAGGGCCACCACGCGTCCCGCTTCGATCGAGCTGATGTTCACCACGGCGGCCCGCGACGCGAGACGCAGCACCGGGGTCAGCGCGTCGATAGTGTTGTAGGCGCCCATCAGGTTGATCTCCAGGCAGCGCAGCCACATCGTGCGATCCACGCCTGAGAAACCCGTATCGTCCAGAACCCCTGCGCAATTGACCAGATAGGCCACGCGGTCGGGCTCGACGCCGGCCGCGGTCAGCCGGTCCAGCAGGTCCGGTTCCCGGACGTCGATCTCCACACCGGCCTGCAGATCGGCCGGAAAGTCGGGATCCGGTTGCGGCGCGCGGAGATCCATACGAATCGTGCGCACGCCCGCCGACATCAGCGTGCGGGCGATCGCCGCGCCGATGCCCGATGCGGCGCCGGTGACCAACGCGTCGCCGCCGCTGAAGGTCATCGGCAGGGCGGGAGTGGGCACGCCGGCGCTCATTGCGGGCCGAAGCGGCGCTGGTGTTCGGCGAGCGCATCGGCGAAGCACTCCCGCGGCGCGCGGATCACTCCCGCGCCGATCTGTCCCCCATCGCGGCCGGCGAGTCCGACATCCATCACCGGCAGCACCCCGGTCGAGAGAACCTTGCGCGCGTCGATGCCGGTCGGGGTACCCCGGAAGGCGAACTGCGGGATGCGGTAGGTGCTGTTCTCGCCGTGGGTGATCGAGTACATCTCGAGGTTGCGCTCGATCATCACCTCGGGCGACCCGCCCTGATACTCCTGCAGCGACAACGCGCACGCCTGGGCGAATCCGCCCAGGCCCACCGTCTCGGTGATCGGAGACTCGCCCCCCATCCAGGTGATCTCGTCTTCGGTGTGGCCGGGGAACAGCTTGCCCTGATGGATGGGCGGCGGTCCCTCGAACCAGGCGTCGCCGAGCCCGGCGAGTTTCACCGCGAAACCCCGGCAGCTGAACGCCATCGCCGAGATGAGCGTCGAACCGGCCACCACCATCGCGTCGGCAGAGGCCTTGGCCGCGGCCATCGACAGTCTCAGGAAGAAATAGTCATTCTCAGCGAGGTGGAGCAGCGTCTCGCGGACGCCGGGCACGCGATCGTCGCACATGTCGAGGACAGCGGGCATGATCTCCCGGTTGAACAAGATCGACGCCGCGGCGTTGCGGCTGTGCACCTCGTCGCCCATCCGCAGGGCACGCGCGATCAGCGGCTTGAGCGCGATGCCGCCGCGACGGCGGATCGCCTCCCCGACCACGGGCGCGAGCACGGTGTTGACGTGCAGCAGGCGCTGGTGGACGCCCTCGTCGTAGCAGCCGTAGTTCAGCCGGCGCGGTTCCTTGCCTTCGTAGAAGTTGCAGAACCCCCGGTTACCGTGGGTGCGGTTCTCCACCACGAACACCGGCATGGACGCGGTGTAGATGCCGGCCAGCGATCCGACGGCCGCGTAGTCCTGGCAGGCGCCGACCTCGATGCGTCCCGAGGCGAATCCCGCGATCGCGTCCTCACGGCTGTGGGCCAGCCCTTCGAACAGTGCACCGCCGATCAACGCCTCACGCTGACCGCCGGTGTACTCCGGCCATGCCATCGGCGCTCCGGAGGTGAGCACCAGATTCTCGCGGTATCCCGGCAGCACATCGCGTGCCGCGGCCACATCGACGACCCACGGGTCGGCGGCGTCCAGGCGCTCGAACGCCACGGCGTTGGCCTCCTCAACCGAGGTGAAGCCGAGGGCGGGATCGGTGCCGAGACCGGTGGCGCTCACCATGCGACCACACCGCCGTCCACCAGCAGGGTCTGCGCCGTGATGAACGAGGCCCGCGGGGAGAGCAGGAATTCGACGGCCTCGGCCACCTCCTCGGGCTCACCGATGCGCTTGAGCATCGCATAAGACGCGCTGATCTCCTCGCCTCCTGACACGCGCGCCATCGACGGGCTCATCGGTGCGCGGATCACTCCTGGGGCGACGTTGTTGACCCGGATAGACCGCGGCGCAAGCTCTTCGGCGATGTAGCGGGTATAGGCGGCGATGCCCGCCTTGGTGGCTCCGTACACGGAGGCTCCGCGGAAGCGGCCGAAGTGTCCGGTCAGGCTGCCGACGTTGACGATGGCACTGCCCTCGGTGAGCAGCGGCGCCACCGCGTCGGTGACCCGGGCCATGCCGGCGATGTTCACCTGGAACATCACCTCGAGCTTGGCCTCGTCGAGCTCTCCGAGGAACGAATCCCTCAGGATGCCTGCACAGTTGACCAAACCGAACAGCGCCTCACCGTCGTCGACCGTCGAGGCCACCGCCGAATCCACGTCGGCCCGATCGGTGACGTCCATGACGAGGGGCAGTGTGCCCTCCAGGCCATCGCGGCCGAAGTCGACCGCCTCGACGGCATCCTTGAGGTCGGCCGCCACCGGTGCGTACCCGCTCTGCAGCAATCGGCGGCAGATCGCCTGCCCGATGACCCCGGCTCCCCCGGTCACGATGACTTTGTTTCCCAACGCCTCAACCCTTCTCGGCTGGTGATTCGGATTACGGTCTGACCGCCAGTTTCACGGATAAAGCCCTATTGGTCAAGTTTTTAGTTCTTTTATTTCCACGGGTTGCGGCTCGCCCGTCCGACCGGTTCAACCTTTGGTCTAAAGGGCGAGGCAAAGCCCCCGCAAGGACCGATGCGGTACCGTGCTGGCAAACGAAAGGGGGCTCCACATGACTGCGGAACGCCCGCCGGCGTTGAGCCCGGTCCGCCAGATCCCCGCCCACGAACTCGTGGTGGACCAGATGCGCCGGGCGCTGGAACTGGGCCAGTTCCGGCCCGGCGACCGCCTGCCCACCGAACGCGAGCTCTCCGAAATGCTCGACGTGTCCCGCACCACGGTCCGCACCGCGGTGGCGGTCCTGGAACGCGAAGGCCTGATTGCGGTGCGCCGCGGCCGTGGTGGCGGCTTCACAGTGCAGGCCCCACACGTCGACCCCGCCGAGATGCGCCGCGAGCTACGCCGCAACAAGCGGGCCATCCGCGATGCCTTCGACTACCGCATCATCGTCGAGACCGGCGCCACCCGGCTCGCCGCCATCCGTCGTCGCGCCATCGACCTGGCCGACCTGCGTAAACTGCTCGGCGGCATGGAGGCCGCCTTGGACGTGGCCCTGAAGGACCAGTCGGCGCAGCGCACCATCGAGTTTCAGACCCTGGACACCGCCTTCCACATGGGCATCGCGCAAGCGGCCCAGAACGACCGCCTGCTCGATGCCGTCGGCGATGCCCGCCGCCGCATGTGGCTTCCGGTGGGCGCCATCTTCGGTCGCCTGGAGCCGAATGCCAACGACTTCCACGCATCGATCCTCGAGGCGATCGAGAACCGCGAGCCCGAGCTGGCCGCGTCGCGGATGGAAGCCCACATCAACGACACCCGGAACACGCTGGAAAGCTGGCTCAAGCGCTGATCCTGCGGCGCGGGCGCCGGCCATCACTCGGCGGGCTTGTCGTCGAACACGGTGGACCCGATGCGGGCGTAGAGCTCCGGCTTGGCCTTGCGCCAGTACAGGGCCAGCGCGATCGACCCGAACAGCAGGGTCAGCAGGATGTACGGAATGAGCTTGAAGAACAGTGTGTCCGAGGCGGTTCCGGCTGCTGCGGACATGTTCGAGGCCATCAGGTAGATGACGTAGACCATGCCGGCACCGCCGATGATGGGAGCGGCCAGGGTGCGCCACCAGCTGGCGGTCTCCGGATGCTGCTTCTTGACGTGGAAGTACACCACGGTGGCGATCGACGACATCGTCTGCACAGTCAGCAGGCACAGCGTGGCCAGGATCGCCACCAGCACGAACAACACCGCGTAGGGGTCCGAGCCGCTGGCCGCGCACACGATCAGCACGATCGCGGCGAACACGCTCTGGGCCAGTGACGCGACATACGGCGAGGCGTGCTTGGGGTGCGCCTCACCCAGGCGACGAGGCAGCAGCCCGTCACGCCCGAAGGCGAACAGGTAACGGGCGGCGGAGTTGTGGATGGCCAGCGCGCAGGCGAATGAACCCCCGACCATCAGCCATTCGAAGACGACGATCGCCCACTGGCCCAGGTACTGCTGAGTCGGCGCGTAGATCAGATCGAAGGGTGTTGCGCCGGAGGCCAGTTCGACTGCCTTGGTGGGTCCGTTGCCGACGATCATGCCCCACGCGATGAACGTATAGAACACGCCGATCCCGATGACGGCGATCATGGTGGCCTGCGGGACGATCTTCTTCGGGTTCTTCGACTCTTCGCCGTAGATCGCGGTGGACTCGAAGCCCACCCAGGACCAGAACGCCATCAGCAGACCCAGACCCACCACGCCGCCGGCGACTCCGTTGGTGCTCAGCGCGCTCACCGGGTTCAACGAGGTCCAGCTCATGCCCTCCGGGTGATGCAGCAGCGACGCCGTGGCGGTCAGGCTCAGCATCACGATCTCGGCGACCAGCACCGCACCCAGCACCTTGGCCGCCACCGAGATGTCCCAATGGGACAGCGTGGCGATGACGATCACGCCGATCGCGGCATATACCAGCCAGGGCAGATCGATCCCGAACTGGGCGGAGATCGCCTGGTCTGCGAACACGGAGAAGATGCCGATCAGGCCGGCTTCCATCGTCATGTAGGTGAACATCGACATCACCCCGGCGGGCAGGCCCGGTATCTTCGACCATCCGCGGGAGACGAACGTGTAGAACGCCCCGGCAGCGGTGATATGCC
The DNA here is from genome assembly GCF_025263565.1 of Mycobacterium sp. SMC-8. Classification (NCBI taxonomy): domain Bacteria; kingdom Bacillati; phylum Actinomycetota; class Actinomycetes; order Mycobacteriales; family Mycobacteriaceae; genus Mycobacterium; species Mycobacterium sp. SMC-8. Next base: position 2,095,663 of record NZ_CP079865.1, on the reverse strand, counting down.
TTGCCAGAGCGATGAATCCGATACTGAAGATGCTGAGCACGACGGTGGCGATCACGAAACCCGCGGGGGCGCCCAGACCGTTCCCGAAACCGACGGCCACCGGCAGGTTGCCCGTCATCGCGGTGATCGGCGCCGAGAAGGCCACCACCATGAACACCACACCGGCCAGTCCGATGGCGCCCCGCTTGAGGGTGTGTCCTTCTCCGGCCTGGGTGGCGACCTGCGCCGGGGGGTCTGAACGGAGGGCCATGCAGAGCCTGCCTTTCGTCGATGGTGACGTGAGTCACTGAACTGACAGGAGCGTAAGGGCCTAAAGAACTAAAAACAAGACCTATAGACCAATGTTTACAATTGTGGCGCGCAGCACAGAACCATGGAGATACAAGGCACCGCCGCCTCAGCGCTGCAGCAGCTCCAGCAGATATGCGCCGTAACCGGACTTGAGCAAGGTGTTCGCCCGGGCTTCGAGCGTGGCGTCGTCGATGAAGCCCACCCGCCACGCCACCTCTTCGGGCACGCTGATCTTGAGTCCCTGCCTGCGCTCGATGGTGCGGACGAAATCGCTGGCGTCCAGTAGTGAGTCGAAAGTCCCGGTATCCAGCCACGCCGTTCCGCGGGCCAGCGTCTCGACGGTCAGCCGGCCCTGGTTGAGGTAGGTCTGGTTGATCTCGGTGATCTCGTATTCTCCGCGCGCGGATTTCCGCAGCCCGCGGGCGATCTCGACGACGTCGTTGTCGTAGAAGTACAGCCCGGGCACCGCGTAGTGCGACTTCGGCGTGGCCGGTTTCTCCTCCAGGGACAGCGCCGTGCCGTCGTCGGCGAACTCGACCACGCCGTACGCCGACGGATTGGACACCCAGTAGGCGAATATCGCTCCGCCGGAGACGTTCCGGTAGCGCTGCAGGCTGGTGCCCAGTCCGGGACCGTAGAAGATGTTGTCCCCCAACACCAAAGCCACTGATTCGGTGCCGATGTGGGAGGCTCCGATGACGAACGCCTGGGCCAGGCCGTCGGGCTCGTCCTGCACGGCGTAGGTCAGGTTGATTCCGAAATCCGAACCGTCGCCGAGCAACCGGTGAAACGCCGGGGCATCCTGCGCGGTGGTGATCACCAGGATGTCGCGGATGCCGGCCATCATCAACGTGGACAGCGGATAGTAGATCAGCGGCTTGTCGTAAACCGGCACCAACTGCTTGCTGACGCCCATGGTGATCGGATACAGCCGGGTCCCCGATCCGCCGGCCAGGATGATGCCACGCATCAGCCGGTCAGGTCCGCTTCGGTCAGTTCGGTGGCCGCCAGCGCGGCGGCGAGGCCGGGATGACGGAACACCGACGTGACTTTGTCGTGCACGACTCGGAACGCCGCCGCCGCCGAACCGGTCTCCCCGGTGACCGATACCGTCTGCTGCTCGACGACCACCACGCCGTCGTGGACGTAGATGCGGCCAGGTTCGAGCCGTTCGTCCAGCGCCTCGGCCCAGTGGCGCAACGCGGCGTGCCCCTGGGCGGCACCGCCGGCGTGACCGATCTCGATGTCGTCGCTGGAGAGCTCCAGCAGCGTGTCGACCTCGCCGGCGTTCAGCGCGTCATGCCAGGCGAGGACGGTGGCCAGCTCCGAAGTGGTCATGATCGCGAAGGTACCCACTCAGAACGGGGTGCGCTCCAGCCACCCGTCCCAGACGGCGGCATCCCCGAACATCTCGAGCCCGGCGTCGGCGGCCGACCTGCGCCGCACGGTCGCCAGCAGCAGCCCGGTGACGGGGCCGCGCAACGCCACGCTGCCCTTGCTGTGGGTGTGCGACCACGACAGCCCGTCGTCGTCGTGGGCGATGCTCCACTCCCCCGTCGGACCCAGCTTCTCCTCGGTGGCGTGCAGGTGGATCGACTGCCCCGGGTCCAGGGCCGGGGGATGCCGTCGGTCGACGGTGGCCAGTTCGATCCACTCGCTGAGGCAGTCGGCGGCGAAATCGGCGGGCAGTTCGAAATCGGCGCCGAGCGCCAGGGCCGCGTCCGCGCGGTGCACCGCGGTCTCGTGCACGCGGCGGCGGATCCACCAGCCGGCGGGCCGGGGCCCGATGAAGGTCCACACCCGCGCGTCGGCGCCGACGTGGTCGACGGCGTCGATCACCATCCGGGCGCCCTGATCGAACCATTCGATCGCGGCCTCGTGATCGTCGGGCGGTTTGCCGTCCCGCACTTCGCGCGGGTCCAGCGGCTGGTTGCGTCGTTCACTGATGATCTGGGCGGCCCAACGGTTTCCGCGGCCCACGTGGCGATAGAGCTGTTTGAGCGTCCACTCCCCACACGTGGGCACCGGCGTCGCCGGGTCTGCCGATCGAATCAGGTCACCGAAGGCTCGAGTCTGCTCGAGCAGGGCTGCTCGGAAGTCCACCTCTACGAACCTAGCGCGGCGCGCGTCTTTCCAAGGGTGATCGGCAAGGTTGACCACCCGCGCAGCACCCTGGTGTCGCGGCGCCTGCCCGCACCGGCCAGCCGGGCGTCGGGATAGCGCTCGAAGAACGTCCGCAGCCCGACCTCACCCTCGGCGCGGGCCAGCGCGGCGCCCAGGCAGAAGTGCCGGCCGCTCGAGAACGACAGGTGGCGTCCGGCGTTCTCACGTTCGATGTCGAACCGGTGCGGGTCGGGGAAGACGTCCGGGTCGCGGTTGGCGCCCGCGAGGTAGATCACGACGAGTTCGCCGCGCCGGATGTCGGTCCCGCCGACGGTGACGTCCCGGCGTGCGAACCGGGCGCTCATCTGCACGGGCGAGTCCAGCCGCAGGATCTCCTCGACCGCATTCGGCCACAGCTGCGGCCGGGCGGCCAGCGTATCCAGGTGTCCGGGGGTGTCGAGCAGCATCCGGATGCCGTTGCCGAGCAGGTTCACCGTGGTTTCGAACCCGGCCGCCAGCACAAGGCCCGCGGTGGCCTGGAGCTCGCGGTCGGACAGCCGGTTGGCCTCGTCGGCGGCCTGGCTGGCCCGGATCAGCTGACTCATCAGGTCGTCACCCGGGTTGCGGCGCAGCTCGTCGATGTGGCCGCCCAGCCACTCGTTGAAGCCGACGATGCCCTCGTGCACCTGGGTGAACTGCCGCCAGGAAAGGCCGATGTCGAGGCTGGGTGCACCGAGCTCACCGAAGTGCAGGATGTGCCGGCGGTCCTGCTGCGGGACGCCGAGGATGTCGCTGATGACCGCGACCGGCAGCTGCGAGCAGTACCGTTCGACGACGTCGACCACCCCGGATTCGCGTTCCAGGTCGTCGAGAAGCTCATTGGCGGTCTGCTGGACGCGGTCGCGCAGCGCAGCGACCGCCCGCGTGGTGAACACCGAGGACACCAGCTTGCGGCAGCGGGTGTGGTCGGGCGGTTCGATCGACAGCAGCGACGGCGGCTCGATCGGGTGTAGCAGGCCGGGGTGGGTCTTGCGGTTGATCCACTGCAGCGGCTTCGGCAGGCCCGCGCCGAGCGAGGACACCCGGAAGTCGTCCGAGCGCAGGATCTCGTTGGCCGCCTGGTGGTCGACGGTCATCAGCACCGCGCGGCACCGGACCACCGGCCCGTGGTTACGCAGTTCATCGGCGAACCCGGCGGGGTCGTCCCGCACGGCCGGGTCCGCGATCAGCCTGGCCTGTGGGTCTCCGCCGCGACGCGCCCCGACCTTCGACAGACCGCGGATCACCCCGTGCAGAGCCAGCCACCGGATACGTTGCGCAAGATCGGCTGCCATCAGGTCAGCTTAAGCAGGGGCCGCAGATCGTCCAACCGGTCGAACAGGTGCCAGATGTAAGACGACGAGCCGTTCTCCCGGTGGGCGTGCAGATCGGCCAGGTCGGGGTCGTCGCGGTAGCTGTCGAACGCTTCCCGCGACTCCCACTCGACGAGGATCAGGACCTTGCGCGGTGCGATGTCGCCGGTGATCGACTCCTGGAACCGCCCGAGCGCGACGACGCGGCCGCCGTGCTTGGCGACTTCGGCCGGCGAGCGTTTGGAGTAGGCCAGGTATTCATCGCGGCCGGCGATGTCGAACAGGTTCAGCGCGTAGACGGACACGAGCCGACGCTACGCCGCTGCGGGTTCTCCCCCGTACCGGCCCAGCGCGAACACCCGCCAGCCGGCCCGTTGCCACGCGCCGACATCGAGGCAATTGCGGCCGTCCACAACCACTTTCGCCCGCACCGTGTCCGCCAGTGCGGCGGGGTCGAGGTCGACGAACTCCCGCCATTCGGTGAGCACGAGCACGGCGTCGGCGCGGTCGCAGGCCTCCACGGCCGTCGTCGAGTAGTTCAGGGTCGGGAACAGCCGGCGGGAGTTCTCGATCGCCTGCGGGTCGTAGACGTTGACGGTGGCGCCGTTGAGCTGCAGCATCCCGGCGACGTTCAGGGCGGGCGAGTCCCGCACGTCGTCGGATTCGGGCTTGAACGCCGCGCCGAGCACCGCGATGTTGGCGCCCAGCAGCGACCCGCCGCAGGCGGTGGTGGCCAGCTCGACCATGCGGGTGCGACGCCGCATGTTGATGCTGTCCACCTCGCGCAGGAACGTCAGCGCGTGGTTGGCGCCGAGCTCGCCGGCTCGGGCCATGAACGCGCGGATGTCCTTCGGTAGGCAGCCGCCGCCGAAACCGAGGCCCGCGTTGAGGAATCGGCGCCCGATGCGGGCGTCGTGTCCGAGCGCGTCGGCCAGCAGCGTGACGTCGGCGCCGGCGGCCTCACACACCTCCGCGATCGCGTTGATGAAGCTGATCTTGGTGGCCAGGAACGCGTTGGCGACACCTTGACCAACTCCGCGGTCTGCAGATCGGTGACCAGGAACGGGACGCCATCGGCGAGCAGCGGCGCGTAGATCTCCCGTGCCGCCCGCTCCGCCGACCGCGAGTCCCGTTGCACCCCAAACACAATGCGGTCGGGGTGCAAGGTGTCCGCCACGGCGAACCCCTCCCGCAGGAACTCCGGATTCCACGCCACCTCGACGGTGACGCCCTCCGGAGCGAGGCCCGCGGCACGCTCACTCAGGTCTGCGGCGGTGCCCACCGGCACCGTTGAGTTGCCGACGATCACCGCAGCCCGGCTCAGCAGCGGCACCAGGGTGTCGATCACGGCGTGCACATGACGCAGGTCGGCGCCGTATTCGCCCTTCTTCTGCGGTGTCCCGACACCGAGGAAGTGCACGTCGGCGAACGCCGCGGCCTCGGCGTAGTCGGTGGTGAAGCGCAGCCGCCCCGCAGCAATGTTGCGCTGCACCATCTCTGGAAGCCCGGGCTCGTAGAACGGCACCTCACCGGCGGCGAGCTTGGCGATCTTGCCCGCGTCGACGTCCACCCCGAGCACGTCATGCCCCAGTTCGGCCATGCCCGCGGCGTGGGTGGCGCCGAGGTAACCGGTCCCGAAGACGGTGCACCGCATACCGCCTGTATAGGCAGCCGCGGTGAGCGGTCGGCCACCTGCCGCTGAGCGTCGGGCCAACGGCGGGTGACGAGCTAGTTGCGGCCTGCCCCGGGAGCGCAGAAGACCAGGAAGCAGCCGTCGCCGTTGATGTCGCCGGGCACACCGCTGCCCGAGCCGCCGCCGCGCGACGAACCGGAATCCGAGCCCCGCCCGGAGCCGCCGTCGCCGCGGCCGCCGTTGCCCGGGCCGGAGCCCGAGTTCGACCCGGAGCCGTTGCCCGAGCCGTTGCCCGATCCGCTGCCCGGCCACTGGGGCACCTGGGGCACCTGGGGAACCGTGGGTTGGGGACGGGTGGGCTGCACCGTCCGCGTCGGCAGGGTCGGGGCCGGCTTGTCGTCGTCATCGTCGTTCTGCCACGGCGGCCGCCACGGCTCGTCCGGCTTGTCGGGCTCGGCGGTGCGGGTGGGCCACGTCCAGGCGGGCTTGGGCGGGGTCCACTGCGGGCGCGGGAGCACGATCACCGGCGGCGGGACGACCACCGGTGCGACGACCGGCGGGGGCGCCACGGGAGCCGGGGCCGGCGCCGGGGCGGCGGGGGCCGGCGCGGCGGGAGCGGGTGCCTGTTGCTCGACGTACACGGTGCGCGGGGCCTGCTGGGGCTGGGGCGCTTCCCGCACCACCGGCACCGGTGGCTTGATGGTCTCGGCCGACGGCGGGTCGGCGGGCACGTTGGCGGCCTCCTGCCGTGCCGGGGCCGGCTCGGGAGCCTGCACCTGCGGGCTCGGCACGATCACGGCCTGCGCCGGGCTGGGCCGCTGGTCGGCAGTCGGCCGGATGCTGATGGCCAGCGAAACCACCAGCGCGGCAACGCCGATCACGAACAGTGAGGTCACCGCGCTGCCGACCAGCAGGAACGGCTTGCGCTGCTCGTCGACCGGCCGCATCTCGGTCGGCGCGAACTCGTCGACGAGGTCATCGCCGCTGTCGGCGCCGGCCGGGGCCAGCTGGGTGTCCGCGGCGGCCAGCCCCAGCACCGATCCGGCCGTCGGGCCGTCCGGGTCCTGGGAGTAGGCCAGCCCGACCGTGGTGGCCTCGAAGGCCGGCGCGGCGGCCGAGGCCAGCGCAGCGCCGCGGGCGAGCGCGAGGTCGGCCTCGTCGGGCGCGCTGACCGGAAGCGACACGAGATGTTCGAGGTGCGCCTTGACCGAGCTGATGTCCACGCCGGAGCCGACGACGAACATGCCCTGGGGCGGGGCCGGCTGCGCGGCGACCGCCGCGGCCATCTCGGTCAGCACCGCCATCGCGTCGGCACTGTGCAGGCTGCGGCTGAGCACCTTGACCACCGAGCCGTCGTCGGTCTGCACCACCGACAGGGTCGCGGTGTCGCGATCGACGAACAGCAGCGCGGTGGTGTCGTAGCCGACCGCACGGCCGACCGCCTGGGCCAGCGACGCCGCGGCGTGGCTCTCCGAGACGAGCATGACGTCGTCGATGCCGTGCGCGGCGAGCGCGTCGCGAAGGGCGGTCGCCTCGGCGTGATCGCTCCACGTGACACCGATCGACTTGAGGTGATGACCCCCGGTCTCGGCGCTCTCCTTGGTGCCCAACACCGCCGAGACCACATGCTCGGCCGCGTTTGCCGAGCCGTCCCCCGACGTGACGTCGAAGGCATCGTGGTCGACGGTCACACCGTCGGCCTTTTCGCCCTCAACCAGCACCATGCGGACCGTCGTAGGTGTCATCGACACACCTAATACGATGTCCACTGACCCCTCCCGAAGTTTGCTGCAGCGTTGCGGTCGGCACTGCTCACACGGGCGCGGCGAGCCGACAACTAGATACTTCATCGACGCGGTCAGCTGATGCGTTACATCCGACGCTGTTAGCTGAGCGTGGCTGAAGACCTGGCCGGGACACGTCGGCACGAATGACCGGTGGCGCCGGTGCCCACGACATTACTCGCGCCGGGCCAGGCGCGGCGATGACGTTTCAGCTCAGTTGGTCTTGAGGAAATTCTGGTACGAGCGGGACGGGGTGGGACCGCGCTGGCCCTGGTACTTGGAGCCGACGGCGCCACTGCCGTACGGGTGCTGGGCCGGGCTGGTTAGGCGCAGCAGGCAGAGTTGGCCGATCTTCATGCCCGGCCACAGCGTGATGGGCAGGTTCGCCACGTTGGACAGCTCCAGCGTGATGTGCCCGGAGAAGCCCGGGTCGATGAAGCCGGCGGTCGAGTGGGTCAGCAGCCCGAGGCGGCCGAGTGAGGACTTGCCTTCCAGTCGGCCGGCGAGGTCGTCGGGCAGCGTGCAGCGCTCGAGCGTCGCGCCGAGCACGAACTCGCCCGGGTGCAGCACGAACGGCTCGCCCTCTTTGGGTTCGACCAGCGAGGTCAGGTCGTCCTGGCGCTGCGCGGGGTCGATGTGGGTGTAGCGGGTGTTGTTGAAGACCCGGAACAGGTTGTCGAGGCGCACGTCGACGCTCGAGGGCTGGACCAGGCTGTCGTCGAACGGGTCGACACCCAGCCTGCCGGCGTCGATCTCGGCCCGGATGTCGCGGTCGGAGAGCAGCACCGCACGAGCGTAACGGGATGACGCCCGGTCAGGGGCAGGCAGCGGGTGCGTCGTCGCGGACGGCGCGGTCGGCGGGCAGCGTGTAGGTGACCACGGCGTGCGCGTCACCGGGGCCCTCGTTGCGCACGACGTGCGGGATCCCAGCCGGGATGAAGACGGCCTGGCCGGCCGGGTACGCGACCGGGACGCAGTCGGGTACGGATTGGACGTAGACCGTGCCCTCGTTGATGACGGTGTGTTCGGGGCCCGGGTGGGTGTGCCAACCGCTGCTGGCCGGGCCGTGCAGGACGATGTCCTGGACGTAGAGCGTGGTCGGGTGCCCGACGGAGACGATGACGACGGGCGCGCCGGTGGTGCCCTGCGCGAGATCGGTGCGCTCGATGTCGCCGTCGGGCGGGGTCGCGCCGGCGGAAGCAGGCGCAAGGATGGCGGCGATCAGGGCCGCGGTGACTGGGACGACATGCTTCATCAGATTCCCCCGGAGTGTGACTGACCAGCTTGCGGCCACCTCCACAGCGAGGGACCGCCAGGTGTTAACCTTCCTGATCAAACAGGCCGATGTAGTTCAATGGCAGAACATCAGCTTCCCAAGCTGCTGAAAGCCGTTCGCGGGTATCCGCGGGTGTATCTCGCCGGCTCACTTTTCATTTCCGACCAGCGATTTCCCTATGCAAGCGTTCGCGGACGTACTCCGGTGTTCGCGGTGAGTTTTGTTTGAGTTGTGACAACGTCGTGACACCGGACCCCCCGTCGCAACGCTGCGTTCGTTCGACGTCTGCAGATGCGGTCCGCCGCGCGTAGCCCACGAATGCCCGCGGTTTCGATCACGGCTGCCAGAACGGCCACCATCGCACGGGAACCCCAGTCGCCACTCGGCCCGTGATGCGAGTTTGTGCGGTCGTTTACATCGAGCAAACCGCGAGGGCTTTCTAGAAGCAGAACAGGATATGACGCCGTGGTGCCGAAACCCTCGGCGGGGGCTACAGGACCGGAGGAGTGAGCGAGTGACCGGAATCGCTGAAGCAGTGCAGAATTCGACGGAGCTGAAAAAGCCGCTGACCGCGCTGATCAACCAGGAGTGTTACCCCGTCGGCGGGGTGTACAAGCTGGACTACGACTCGGCGGTGGTACTCACCGACGATTACAAGAAGAAGGTGGCCGGTGGCGTTCCGCGCGGCGGGTTCCTGCTCGCGGCCGCCGGCGCGAACACCGCCGACGGCTTCGTGCTCGAAGACCAGGAGGTCATCCTGCTGAGGGTGCGGTCGACCGCCGGGCTGCCCAACGAGTCCGAGCTGGTGCAGACGCGGCTGGCGGTGGTCCGCGACGCCGATGCATCCGGAGTCGGCTTCGACGACGTGACCGACGTGCTGACCCGAAACGAGTTGCAGCAGTCGGCTTTCGACTGCGAAGTGCTGGGCACCTTCTACACCGACACCGATGAGCGCAATGCCCCGATCCGATTCGGCGCCGACATCGACAACGTCGTCGTGTCCGCCCGGTACCAGGTGTTCCTGCCGTCCCCGCAGGTGCTGTCCTGGCTGGCCTCCTACCCCGGCCCGGCGAATCCGAACGACGCGCTGGTCGTAGGGCACGTGCGCTTCGCCGCCACCCGACGTAAGGCGCGCATCTCGAAAACCGACACCGCCGAGGTACAGGTCGATGTCGCCGACTTCGTGGGCCGCAAGACCGCCGTGTTCGGGATGACACGGACCGGTAAGTCCAACACCATGAAGACTCTCGTCACCGCCGTGCACCAGTACGGCTCCGAGCACCGCCGTTTGATCGGTCAGCTGATCTTTGATCCCCAGGGCGAGTACGCCAATGTCAATCCCCAGGACGGGACCGGGCTGCGGCTGCTCGGCGACGACGACTCCAGCGTGCGAATCTACAAGGTCGAGCCCGACCCCTCCGACGACCGCGAGAAGGCGCTGCGGATCAACTTCTACGATCGCGAGGTACTCGAGGCTGCGTGGAGCCTTGTCAGCGACGCCACAGCCACGGTGAACACGAACTACGCCAAGAGTTTCCGCTCGGCTGCGCTGACCGAGCCCGACGCCGGCGACCGTAGCGCGCACAGCCGCTGGGGGTGGGCGATGGTCGCGTTCTACGGGCTGCTGGCCAAGTGCGGTTTCCAGTGCGCGGCCCTGCCGCAAGACCTCATCATCGCTGCACCATCGGCCCCCACCGACCAATTCATCGCCCGGCACGCCGGCATGCTGAGCCAGGCTGGCCGTGCCGGGAGCTACCGCGTGCACTCTCCCGCGGCCGCTCGTGCGTTCGCCGAGTGGGTAGGTGAGCATTCGGCTGACTACCCCAAGTGGCACGACACCGAGAACTGCCACTTCGTCGACATCTTCGGGGTATACAAGTACACCGGCATTACCTCGGCGATCCGCACGATTCGCGCCTTCCACGGCGCCCAGTCCGCCGGTGACGTCGGTGAGCACCTCTGGCAGGACATGATGGCCGGCCGGTTGGCGATCGTGGACCTGTCCAGCGGCAACGACACGGTCGCCAAGACGATGTCCGAACGGATCGTCAGCCACCTGCTCAACCGCGCCGGGGAGCGGTTCCGCTCCGACCTCGAACCCATCGATATGCAGATCATCGTCGAAGAGGCGCACAACCTGTTCGAGCGCGGCGGTCGCGACGTCGCGGACGACCCCTGGGTCAGGCTGTCCAAGGAAGCCGCCAAGTACCGGATGGGCCTGGTGTACGCGACCCAGGAGGTTACCTCCGTCGACAAGCGCATTCTGTCGAACACATCCAACTGGCTTGTCGCGCATCTCAATTCGGATCACGAGACGCGTGAGCTGTCGCACTACTACGACTTCAAGGTGTGGGCGCCCAGCATTATGCGCGCCGAAGACGTCGGCTTCGTGCGGATGAAGACCTACTCCGGCAAGTACATAGTCCCGGTCCAAATCGCCAAGTTCGACCACGCAATGGTCAACGCCGCACGCCTCGCGGCCGGTCTGCCCGAACTCGAACTCGACGCCCGCCCCGAGGGTCGTTGATCGTGCCGTACCAGATGGAACGCGCCTCCCGACTCGGCCACGTCGACATCGTCCGCAACCACGCCGTTCAGTCGGCACTGCAGCGGTGGACCATCACCTCCACCCGCCCCGATTCCAGCAGTGAGATTGAGGCCCTCTGCAGTCCGCTGTCCGAGCTCGCGTCGATCGGCCGGCCCGAGGACGTGGAGTTCTCGATCACCGTCGACGGGTCGGACACCGAGGTCGAGGCGACCCGCGACCACCCGACGGTGAAGGTGGGCTACCTGCGGGTCGCGGGCTCGATGGTCCGGCTCGACGCGTTTCGCACCCTGGCCACGCAGCGCTACATCGACCCCCGCGAGGTGCGCAGTGCGCACACCCAGTACGCGTTCGACGTGGCGCTACCGGGTTCTCAGCTGGTGCGTCCCGGCCTATCCGGAGTGGACACGTGGCGCACCGAACTCGACGCGTTCCTGAGCAGCGCCCGCTTCGACTCGAGTACCACCATGACGCTGGCCGACGGTCTGCTGGCCCTGCACGGTACGCGCGGCGGGCCCGCCGGGCGGATCACCTTGCGCGTGTGCCCCAGCTGCGGCGCCAAAGCCGACCAGGGAAACCCCATCACCGTCACCGCCGTCGGCGGTGAGTGCGCGGCATGCCGGGCGCCCCTGTACCTGTCCGACGTCCTGCGTACCCACGAGGAGTACTCCATCGAGGGATCCAACTTCACCCCGATGGGCCGGGTGATGACGGCGACGGAACGGCTGATGTCGATTTGCTACCTCAACTTCTTCGCCGATACCGCTCCGCAGGTGCTGCGGCACACCCTGTTCATCACCGACGGGCCGCTGGCGCTGTTCGGTCCGCTGGCACCGCTCAAGCGACGATTCGTCGAGCATCTCAGCGATCTCGGATCGTGGTGCGCCGAGCGGGATCTGACCGCACCTTTGATGGTGGGCATCGAGAAGTCCGGCGCCTTCGTCGAGCACGCGGCGCTGATCCGGGACTTCATCGCACCCGGTTCGGTCATGCGGCTGCCCAACGCCTACATCAACCGCATCAGCGGCCGCGCCCCGACCAACCGCTACGGGATCGACGAGTTCTACGGTCGCCGCTTCATCTACCGCACCCGCGCGGGGGACCCGCTGGTGCTGACCGTTCCACCGGCACCTGGCCTGTCCCCCTACGACGGCGGCCACGCCGTCGAGGGGTTCGACGCCTATCCGACGCTCCGGTTGGTCTGCGAGGTCCTCGACTCGCTGCGCACGCACATGTACCAGAACGCTGTCGTCCCGGTGGCGCTCGCCCACTCCGCGGCCGCGCTGCCGCTGGGTGTCGGACGCTCGGTGCTCACCATGATGGCTCAGCAGAACATCCCCGAGTTGAAGGTCGACGTTCAGGCGGTCAAGCGACCCTCCTACCTTCCGGCCTAGCAATCAGCCGAACTGTCGGAACCGTGGTGCAGGATACGACCATGGCACTCGTCAGCACTCCCGCGGTATCCACGGCCTCGGCCGGGCTGGCATGTGTCGCCGACACATTCGGCGCATCGCCGGCCATCGGCCGCCGCCCAAGGACCCTGCAGAAGGCGCCTAAGCCGATTGCGCACGCGCTGGCCGCAGGGCGCTATCAGTCACCACTACGATATCCGGGAGCCAAGTCCTCGCTCGCATCGGTGATCGCCCGGCTCATCACGTCTGCGCGGCGATCCCGCGAAGTAGATCACGTCGATCTCTTGGTGGAGCCGTTCGCCGGCGGGGCGTCGGCCTCCCTGCGCCTGGTCGGTTCGGGAGTGGTCGACCGCATCTTGCTGGCCGACGCCGACCCACTCGTCGCCGCGTTCTGGCAGACCGCCGCGGAAGACACCGAACGCCTTGTCGACCGCGCCTACGACGAGTGGCACCGATTCGTCCGTCCCGGCGGGTACATCGGCGTCGCGCGGTGGGACTACTGGAAGGCGTGGGAGCCGCGGCGGGGCGCGCAGCCTCGGACTCGCCGACTGGGAGCGGCGATGAAGTGTCTGTTCCTCAACCGCACGACGTTCTCGGGGATCCTGCACGGCACTGCTGGGCCTCTGGGCGGCCGACTTCAAGAGAGTCCCTACCCGATCGGATGCCGCTGGAATCCTGACGCCCTCGCCGAGCGCATCCGGTTGATTGGACACCTCTATGACAGCGGCCGTCTCGTTGACGTGTGGCGCAAGGATTGGCAGCAGACTCTGGCGGATGTGCCTGAGTACTACCCTCAGTTGCTTCCCTCGCGTGTCGTGGCGTATCTGGATCCGCCGTATGTGGAGAAATCGTCCGCCTTGTACCGAGCGTCGTTCGATCCGGCGTACAGCTACCACGGGACACGACGGGCCCAAGCGTCAAAGGACGACTCCTTGCACCTTATGCTGGCCCATTACCTGACCCATAAGGCGCAGTTCCGGTGGGTGCTGAGCTACGACAACCATCCAATGTTGACCGAGAACAGGTGGCTTTACGCCCGTAGCCGCATGACGCCGAGTGCATCCGACCGCGCGTTGCTCGGCGTATCGCAGTGGACCATCAGCAAACGTCTGGTGGCGACGCGGTACTCCGCGGCCGGCCGAGTGGGCAAGCGTTCGGCCGATGAACTGCTGCTCACGACACTGCCGCCAGCGACGGTCCCGATCGACGACGAGCTGCGGGAACTCTGAGCCGCCGCGTCATCGCGGAGTGCGCGGCGCTATTCCGTCTGCAAAGTCCTCTTGCGTCGTTTCTGCAGCGCCGCCTCCAGAATCGCCCGTGATTCCGCCGCCGACTGATCGAAGAAGTCCGCGGGCCAGTTGTCGATGCCGCCGTACTCGTTCGTCTCCACCGGTCGGTAGGTCGTTCGGCCCTCGGTCTGCTCGGTGAACAGCAACCCGACGCTGTCGCGTACAGTGTCGGACTCGTCTTCGGCGATGCGCAGACGAAGCCGAGAAACGAGGTATTCGCTGTGAGTTTCGACAATGAGTTGGCGGTTCGACGCGGCGATGGCGAGCAGGAAGTCGGCCAACCGCTGCTGGACTGCGGGGTTGAGGTGCAACTCGGGTTGCTCGATGAGTACTAAGGAGCCCCGCGGGGCCTCCAGGCACAGCACCAGCACCGGCAACAGTTGGCTCACCCCCGTGCCGACGCTGGTCAAGTCGAGGTCCACGTCGACGAACTGCTGCTGAATCTGCAGTTCCAGACCCAGCCGGCCCTGGTCGTGGGTGTCGATCCGATCACCCAACTTCAAGTATCCGACCCATTGGTTTAACGCATCCTTGAGCTTTACCCGCGATGTAGCACCGACGCGATTCTTGGTGCCTGGCAACGGCACGTCGACGAAGCGTGAGCCGCTGTTTTGCAGCACGGCGGCTAGGAACTCGCCCTTGGCGCCGATGTATCCCGTGGCGGCTTCGGCGGAGTCCTGGTAAACCACTCGCGGATCCTCGCGCAGCGGGCCGAGGTACCGAACCCTCGAGCGCAGGAAGTTCAGGATCGCGCGCACCGGTATCGACGTTCGTTGCAGTGGTTCGACGACCGGAACCTCACCGGTGATCGCGGAGCCGTTGAGCCGATGCATGACCGCGGATCCAAATGCGGGGTCGATGAGCTTGTTCGCATCGACGCTGAAACTGTGCTCTTTGCCGTACTTCTCCTCGAACAGCGTGCGCACGGCGAGAAAGATGTGTCGGCTGGACTTCAGTTCGGCCTCATTGCGATGCCAGATGCTGGTGATGTCGCCGACAACGAGATCCTCGAGCTCCGCCCAGTTCTGATCTGTGGAGGTGTCGTCGCTCTTTGCCCGTTCCGCTGGGTATCGACGGCGGGCCGACGAACTCTCCATGTAGCAGTCCCTCCACGCCTGCCACAGCAACTGGCTCTTCGACTCGCGCACGATGCCGTTCATCGGCAGACCGCCCCGCAACGTCACGTCGACGAGATCGAGCTTCTGCGTGCCGCTGGTATAGGAGCCAATCAGGTGGCGATCCGCGGCAGCTTCGGCGTCCGACATCCAGTCGGCGGGCGCCGCGCGCGCGTTCAGTTGGCACAGTCCTAGCCGGTGGTCGGTTTCGGTGTCGATGCCCGAGACCGAAAAGTGAACCTCCTCGATATAGGCGTGGCCGCTTTGCCCCTCGGGAGCCTCGCCGAGCACTAGCTGCCAGTCCACGCGCTGGGCGACAATTCGGCGCTGGAAACGCTGGCGGGCTCGAATTGTCTCGGGTACGGGACCGCCGCGGTACAACTCCGCAGCGGAGGCCAATTGGAACTGTCCACCCAAGGAGAAGGACGTGGGACGGACCTCGCACGGACCGGCATAACGGGTCTGGGTAACCGTGCCGAGGCGGATCGTCGTCCCGTTTAGGGGGAAACGGTCACCCGATGGTGACGCCGCGGCGGCCTGACTGGTGGCCAGAATGCTCTGGATGAGAGTGCTCTTTCCTGCACTGTTTGCCCCGACCAAGACGGTCAAAGGCAGCAGGTCGACTTCCGCGTCCTTGACGGACTTGAAATTGCTGAGCCGCCACGCTTTCAGCGTGATGTAGGCGTCCTCGCCGCGCGCGAGAACAGCGCGGTCGAATTCATCGTCCTCATCGATCATATGAACCCCTGACGTCGTTCACGAATGGCACGGCACGAGCACGCACTGGAACATCCGGCGCCCTACGGTGCGGCGCTGCGGGTAAGAAATGGCATCACGGGACCGGCCCACAAATTTGACAAACGTCGTCCCCGAGGCGGCGCTG
This sequence comes from Mycobacterium sp. SMC-8, assembly GCF_025263565.1. Taxonomy (NCBI): domain Bacteria; kingdom Bacillati; phylum Actinomycetota; class Actinomycetes; order Mycobacteriales; family Mycobacteriaceae; genus Mycobacterium; species Mycobacterium sp. SMC-8. The sequence goes on along the minus strand of NZ_CP079865.1, from coordinate 2,079,980 downwards.
TCCAATAGCACCTGAGCCTGTAGCAGTTCCAAGCCGGGTCGATCGACGGCAGCGAAGTCGGGCGCGTCCGGCTCGTCGTCGATCGACCACAACTTCTGGTTGAGGACCTGCGTCAAAGTGCTGTAGAGATCGAGCAGTCCCCACCTGCGGTAGGACTCCTCGAGCTCGCGGTCGCTCATAATTCCCCGCATAAGCCAGGCTGGCATCGAGACCTCGCCGCGTTCGACCATAGTAACGACGTCAAGCACGAAGTCCACTAAGTCGAAATCCGACAACCCCACAGGATCCAATCTGAACGACACGGGATCAACGATCAGATCCTGTTCTCCTTCGATCAACTGCCGAGTGCAGTCTCCCGTTACGGCGTTCAACCGATCCAATTCCGCGATTTTGTTGGCCCATCTGGGATCCGACGGTGAATCAAGTGGGGGCCCCGCCTTGAATTCGTCGGGAATGGTATCCATCGGCGGATTACGCGAAAAAAGTTCTCGAACCATCTCGCCGGGCAGCGAACCGATGGTTTTCAATTGCACATTCCAGACGTATCCGAACACATCTGTTTGTGCGGCGAGCGCGTAGGGCAATCCGGTCGCTTCCACCGACAGATAGACGTCCTTATCGGTCGCCAATTCCACATCCGGGGTCAAGAGGACCACGGTGAATGAATAGGACCGGGGGTCGGAGTCCACCACCAGCACGAGAACGTTGTCTGCTGAGCGATCCATCGGTTCGGCACGGCATATAGAGCCGATGGACGGCTGCCCGCCGCCATCGGCATCGGCGTCGATGCGCGGATATTTGGCCTTGAGTTTCGACAGCCAGCTATCGCGGCGTGCGTTCATGGCGATTCCTTCGTCGTCGAAAGTGCGACTATTAACGCGTCCATTACGGCGTCATCCGATACGTTGCCGACGTCGGCCAGCGCGACTTGAAGTTGCGCGAGGGCATTGCGCTTGTGTTTGTCGACTGTAGGTCGGCTGATCTGCAACATCCTTGCCAAGGTGGTGTCGGTGTCGCCGCGCAACTTACCGGCCAGCACCGCGCGTTCCACGGCGCTGAGACTGGCCACCGCCTGATCCACGGTCTCCTTCACCACCTTTGCTTCCTCAGGGCCGGGAGACGATTTCAGCTCGAAATCCTCCTCATTTGCCTCAAGCTCGCTAGGCACCAGGAATGTCAACGCCTCGCCGAACAATTCGTCGATCAGTCCGCGTGTGACCGACGGGTACGTCGCAGCGATGTCGGCGACGGCCGCCTCAAGGTCCGCCCGGGCCCACACCGGACTCGCGCGTTCGCTCGACGCTCCCGGCATGCGCGGAAGCTCCTTCAGCCGCGTGATGAGCCGATGTCGCTGCTGCGAGTCCGGCGCGCTCGCAGGTGAGCTGCCGTCGGTTCGGCGCCATGCCTCGCCGTCTGCGTCGATCGACGGTTCGTAGTCGGGTGCAACCAACACCTGCACGGCGCGGTCGACCAGATTGTCGACCACGGTGCGGCGTGAACGACGTCGGGAAGACAGCGCGAACTTGGTTTGTCGCCACAGCAGCCGACGAGCAGAGTCCAGATCGTGCGCGATCTCGCAGATGTACTCGATCTGGCGCTTTCTCAGCAGGTGCTCCACGACGTCCTGGAGCAAGTCTTCGCGCGCCGCGTCGTCCCAAGTGGCGGTACCCGCATAGGTCTGGGGGGAATACCGGTTGGCGACTATCCGGCACATTCGTTCGACTTCGGCGATCCACAGGTCGCCGAAGCTGCCGTCGAATTGATGCTCGCGTACGAGATCGTCGAAATGCCCCCCGCGCTCTGCTCCGTCCTCTGAGCCTTCAGTGACCTCCGACGGCGCGGCATCGGCGATTTCGTCGAGTGGATCCGGCTCTGCGGTCGGGCCGAGGTCGCTCGGCGGTGAGTCATCGGTCATGTCGGGCCTGCCATCACGGCTCTCACCGTGGCTTGATCATCTTCTGAACAAAGACGATTCGCATCACACAACTTGTCCTTGCTGACGGGCATCGGCAGTCGAGTGACCACCCAGCCATCCTTATCTAGCCAGCATTCAGGCCACTCGGCGCGGTGGCTGTGAGCCGGATTGAGCGGCTCAGCATTGTGCTTCTGGGTCGTTCGGGCGTAGACGACGGCGAGCGGACCGGACTCCGGCCACCGGCGAAGCACGATCGCTCTGGTCTTGTTCTTGTGCGGCGCGAACGGCAGGTCCTTATCGGGCAGATGAAACCACGCCTCACCCTCCGGCGGGCCGAGGCCAAGGCGGGCGCGCAAGCCATCCAGTGCTAGCCGCGCCACGCGCCTCCCTACCCCAGTCCTGCCGAAACCAAGTCGCCCTTTTTCGTTTCCGAATCAATGATGCACCAGGCGGGGTCGAAAACACGCCTGATCGGCCTTCGCACCTCGAGGGCGCGCGTCCCTAACACTCGCCCCAGCAGCGGCTACGGTAGCGCGGCTTGCTCCGTCCAGGGCGGCGCCCATATGCCTGCATCGCCAGCGATGTGTAGATCCTGACGAGCATGCATGCAGCCGCGCGGGCCCGTCCGGCGATCCACTCCGACTAGCAGTACCACGCGCTCGGGCCGCCGGCGCGCTCAGATCATGGACTCGTCCCACGGCTCGTCCGGCCTGTTCCTGATCGTTTCAAGCCAGTCACCCGACGTGTCCCGCTCGGGAGGGGGCCGGTCAATCTCAGCGATCGCTTCCGAAAGTTCGCGTGATTGCTTAATGAGCGCAGCGAATGCTGGTCCTGTCGTCGCCGGATCGTCGAGCGCCCGAGCAACACGAGCTTGCAACGCCACCAAGAGCTGACGACGGTCGCCAGACCGAACAGCCGCCGTAACTGATACCGGCGTCACCTTCCGGGGCGCAGGCTTCGCCGGCGCCTTACTGGCCGCTGCCTTTTTGGCCGGCCCCGCGTCGCCTTCCTTCACCGCCCGCAACGCTGGCCGCTGCTTCCGCTCGGTCATGCCGTCCTACCTGCTTGAAAAAAGAAACCCATCTAGGAGAGGGCGACGCCCTTGCCGTGAGGGGCGGCGCCTGAGGCGCATATGGGTACCTCCCCCTGGGGTGGTCTCGCGGTGTGCGCTTCCCGGTGCGCCGGCCGCGGGACGGTCATGCGCCCCAGGCATAGGCGATGGTGGCCTCGAAGGACTTATATTGCCGAAGTTTGGCAAGGTCTTTGAGGTCTTCGCCGGCGGTCGGGTTTTGTGTGGCGTACTCGTTGACGATGTTGTTCCATCCGGCGTCGAGTGCGCGTGCGACGATGGCTGCGGCGAGGATCTTGTCGTCGGAGCGTACGGCTGCTGCGTATACCTGTGCTGCCTCGTCGCTTTGGGTGAGACGGGCTGCCCGGTCTTGCGCATCGCGGTAGAGCAGAACTTGTCCGGGGTCGCTGCTGGTGACGCCGGACAGCCCGAAGAGCCGCTTCTCGAGTGTTTGCCTCTTGGCGTCGATGAGCTCGGTTTCCTTCTTGCGGAGGTCGCGGAGCTGATCGCGCATCCGGTCGCGCTCGGCGTCGCGCTTGGCCTGTCGGCCGACGGCGGAAAGAGTGGGGTCGTTGGCGAGGATGTCGCTGGTGCGGGCCGACCGCTTCTGGATGCTTGCGGCCTGTGCGCGCAGATCTTCGATTTGCGATTCGAGGTTTGCGAGAGACATTGCGTGCGTTTCCTTTTCGGTAGTTGTTTAGACGGTTTTACGATCCGTGGTTAGGTTCCAGAGTTCCTGGATACGGGTTGCTACCGGGTGCTCGCCGAAGTAGCGGACACCGGCTTTGACGACCTCGCCCCATCGGCTGTCGATCCCCATTTGCACGATTGCGAGTACTTGGAACCCGTCGGCATTGTTGCCCGCTGACGTGAGCAGCCGAGCCGCGTCGGACTCGGTCCTGACTGCTTCGATGCGGCGGTTGCCGCGCGTGGCGTTGCGGAACACTATGCGGCGCAGTTGTGCGACGCGTTCAGCGGTTGAGCGCGCAGCTTCGTCCCGTCGCCGCCGCTCGACCTCTGCCCAATCGACGCGCATCGCGGCACGCTCCACGATGGTCGGCCGGAACACAGGGCGTTCGTCGGCGTTAATCGTCACCACCGCCGAGCACCTGCGTGATGAAGGACGCGTTGTCGATTTGGGGCGAGCCTTTAGTATCGGGAGGACGCACCAGCTGAATGAGTTCGGTGAACTCGTCGTCGGTCAGCTCGCGGAGATACTGCTCGACACCGAGCCGAAGCCAGTCGATCGGATTCATCTGCGTTGACCCGCCTTTCGTTCGGCGTACCGGACGACGGCTTGCCGCCGGAAAACACGTTGGGTACCGATTTCACGGACGCCCAGCCTCTCTCGGATTCGCCGGACATACTGCGGCGAGCACTTCAGGATTGCGGCCGCGTCGTTCGTGTCGATGAGCTCTTCCGATGACGAGGATGCCGAGTGTGACTGCACTGCACAACTTTTGGTTTCACCGACGAAACCAGCCAGCTTGACCAACAGCGCGTCGAAGCCGCGCGGATACGGTCTGCTGCTGAGCCTGCGGCCGAAGACGAGGTCCCGCACCGCGTGGTGCAGAAGTACGATCTCCGCGGCGGTGATGGTCTTTGGTTCTGAACAGCTCATTGGCGTGACTCGTCGAGTTCGACGCTGACCACGGAATGCACCAGCACACACAGATCGCTGCACGGACTGAGCACCGCTTCGGCTCGCCTTGCTTCCTCGACGTTCTCCCAGTACGTCCACTCCACCGTGATCGGGCCGGTCTCGGTGGCACGGTGGCAGACCAACACGCCGAGGGCGGTCACTGCGCGGCCTTCGCGCGATGCCATTCGCAGGCGTCGCCCGCAGCCGCTACCCGAATTCGACACGGCCGGCCGGCTTGTGTGCGCCGGCCGCACCGATGCGCGCGTCGGCTGATCGTGAATCGACGGACGTATTCGATCGGCAACGGGCCTAGCTGTTCGTGGGCGACGTCGCAGCAGGTCGCGTCATAGACGGCGGTGTCGTCGTTGATGCTGTCGCGCTGGGCGAGGACCAGGTGCTCGCTGCCATCATTGGCGACCGCGGTGACGGCGAGATACTCGGGGGCTCCGCCATCACGCAGGCAGACAGACCGGGCGGCGTCGATGATCGGGGCATCGTTGATCACGCGGATGGCCTTCCAGAGATTCGGCACTCGGCACACAGGCCGGCTGCGAGGGAATCGGGATTTTCGAGTGCGGTTTCGCAGGCGCCGCACCGTGGGACAGATGCGCTGCTGGCCTTCGCCAGTGCCTTCTTCATGCGGGCGGTTTGGCCGGGACTTCGATCGGTAAGGCCGCCAGGTACGGCCTTAAATGCTGATTTGCCTGTGTCACCTGTGTCAGCGCCGATGACCTGCGGGTTTTCCGCGACTATGGACGCCGGATTGCTTGTGTCAGGCAGCGGCAGCCGATCTTCGGGGCCAGCCTGACACACGGTAGGTGCATCGTGATTTGGTTCGGCTTTACAACCTTGAGCAGTGGTTTCGCCGGCTGACACAGGTGACACAGGCAAAAGTCCAATGCCCGTGTAGTAACGGAGTTGCTTGCCGTCGATTCTCGGCTGAATCACCTTCACTTCGGGGACCACTGCGCGGATGTCTCGGCCGAAGGTGGATTTCGCCCCGGCGCGGTGACCGTTGTCCTCTGTCCATGCCTTCCACGCGTCGTAGAGCCCGTCGCGACTCACGTCCTCGTTCGGGCCGCGACGACAACGCTCGCGGACGAACGCGCTGACCGGCGACGCAAGATCCATCATCAGATTCGTGGCGTCGTCTGACGACGCCGGCACCGTAAATCTGCCGTTGCGAACCAACCGGTCCAGGCCCTGTAGAGCCCAGGTGAGGATGCCCGGGAGTTCATTGCAGAGTCGCTTGTCGAGCGCGCGGTCTTCGCGGCCAAGGAAGCTCTCGGTCATTTGCAGGATGACCAGTCGGTTGGCGATGGCGCCGGAAGCGTCCCGGAACTTGGGTAGCTCGTTGGACAGAATCACGAACCGCGTCGACAACTTGCCCGACCACGGTTCCTTAAACTTGCGGTCCACCGTGAGCATGTCCTCACCGGTAATGGAGAGCAGGCGCTCGACGACCGTGTCGGCCGGCGCATTGCCGAGTCGGGCATCGGAGACGATCGCGAGCGGCTTGCCTAGCAGGGGCGACAACCCGAAGTTCGTGCCTAAGCTCGCCAGCGTTGGGCCGGCGACGTGACCCCGGCCGACAAGCTCGGCCAGCATCCGCGCGATAGTGCCCTTGCCGGAGCGGGTCGGGCCGATCAGCAGCAACATCTTCTGCATGTCGGTGCGCCCGGAAAGCAGATAGCCGACGTACTCCTGTAGCAGCGCGATGGACTGCGCGTCGTTGGGCCACAGCGAGTTCAGGAATTGCAACCACGCCCCCGGCGCCGCGGCGTTCGGGTCAAAGTCGAACGGTACGGAGACGGTGTTGAACAGTGCCGGGGTATGCGAGTGGACTTCGCGCGTTGTGAGGTCCAGGACGCCGTTGGCGCATCCAATCATCTGGGCCGCCGGGTGGTTCGCCGCGCTATGTGGGCCGATCCAGGCCGGCGCGTCGACGTCGGCGTTCAAGTGCCCGATGGCGCCCATTGCTTCCATGACGTTGGCGATCTTCCGTTTGTCGGGGTTCCACGGCGCAGGTTCCCAGTCGACGATCTGGCCCTTGTCGACAACCGGCTTGAGGTAATCGACCGCGCCGAGGAATTCGTAGAGTTCGCTGCGCAGTTCCGCGGTATCCATCTCGGCCCAGTGCGGACCGCACCAGCGCATCCATCCGCCGCGCCAAGCCAATAAGGTCCGAATGCCGTCGCCGTCTCGACGGCTGAGGTACACCGTGCGGGCCACGTCCAGCGGCGCCGAGGGCGCCGGCACCTGCTGCCGGGGCTGGTTGACGTCGGTCATGATCGCGGCCACCCGTCGGCGCGTTCGCGCGGCGTCAGCGGGTCGCGCCGGCCGGTGTACGGTGACGGCGGTAGCCGACGGGCGGTATCGTTGCGGCGACGCAGCTCCGCCAGCAGCGCCGCTCCACGGCCCTGTCGCGCGGATCCGTTATCCTGGTCACGATCCCCCACCAGAGGATTACTAGCCGTCCGGTTGCCCTCCGGGCGCCTTTCTTTTTCATCGGTCATCGCGCCGCGCCGCCGCAGGCCTGAGTGCTGGCCATGCTGAGCCGATCCACATATGCCGCAAGGGAATCCGCGGTGATGAAGCTGCGCCGGCCGATGTTGACCTTGACAAGCTCGCCGCGCTTGATCAGTTCGTAAATGGTGGTGTGCCCGATGCCGCCGAGTGTTGACCGTCCCTCTGTGTGACGACCACGGCGGGGGTGATCGTCATTGAAGTTGTCGAAATCCCGGGTCGGGGACGGCGGTCGTCTGCATCATCAGCGTGCCCACGAACGGACCCCGCGCTGGTCTGCTCGCGCAGAGTCCATTTCGGCTCCGGCGCGATGCCGAATCCCGAGATCGTCACAATCGGTGACGGCGGACGCGTCGATTCTGCGGTCGCCCAACACGAACTGACCCCTATCCCGGTTCCCGGGTGATAGGTAAGGCTGGTGGATCATGGACTGGCTCTGCGGTGATCGTCGCGCGCACCGGCGAACTGGCCGAGAAACTGCTCGCCGCCGGCGAACTCCGCTGCCCGCGGTGCCGCGACGGCCAGCTGACTTCTTGGGGCTACGGCAGGCGGCGCTCTGTGCGCGATCACGACGGGACCACGATCACGGTGCGCCCCCGCCGCACGCGATGCCGGTCCTGCTCGTCAACGCATATCGTGATGCCCGCCGCTCTGCAGCCACGCCATGCCGACACCACCGCAGTGATTGGAACAGCATTGCTGCACAAAGCAAATGGACTCGGACACCGGCGTATCGCGGCGACCATGGGGCGGCCGGTGTCCACCGTGCGCCGCTGGCTTCGCCGACTACCGCCAGAGCACCTGGACCGTCTCGCACGCGACGGGACCGAGCAGCTGCTCGCCCTGGACCCCGACACGTTCACCGCGCTGCGCTACCGAGGGAACATGTTGCACCACGCGCTGTCGCTGTTGTCGGCAGCGGCCTACTGGGACCGCCGCCGCTACGCCCTCGGTGAGCCGCCGTGGACCCTGATCGGGATGTACACCCGCGGCCGCCTTCTGGCGCCACCCGGCTGACCCTCCGACGTCCCCGCGCTGCCGCCGGGGGCGTCATCACCATGCCTGCCGACAGTCGTCACCATGACGACCACCGCGTCGCCGCGACGATTACCCCGTCACAATGCAGACCGACCCCCGAAATCACGTCTGCATCCACAGTGACGCCATCGTCTGCATCCTGAGCGACGGCCAACACCGAGCGCCGCCTTTGAATCTGGTATCGACACCAGGCGCTTACCTTCACCGTTCATGTGGCCTTCTTTCGTTCGCTTGCTTCCGCTGGTGTTCCCACGGTGCTATGTTGACCGCTAAGCGGTCCACTTAGCAGAAGCGAGCGTCGATGAAAGACCAGTTCAAGCGAGGCAGGGGCACGCCGCTCAAGCGCGCCTTGAGGGAGGTAATGGCGCGCGACGGCGAATCGATTGAGGTTCTCAACTACCGGATCACCGTCGGCCCGCGGACGCACCTGGGCGAAAGCCTGTATATGCCGGAATGGCTGACCGTTGACGTCCCCGGCTACGACGAGCCTGATCTGACAGTGCGCATTGAATTACGTAATCAGACCCCGAGAATTGTGGCTATTTCCCTTGTTGCTGGCGAGAACTCGCGCGAGATTCGCCCTATCGACTTTCGTGACAGTGACTTGGAATCCTTCATCCGGCTGTACGAAATCTTCGTCTACGAGGTTGTTTACGACGAGACGATGGACCAGGTGTCCATTTCGGCGGCCACCGACGATCACGGAGAGCTTGCCTCAATCATCCGCAAGGACATCGAACGGCGAAGGTCCGGCAAGCGGGTTATCAACACGGCGTTCTTGCAGCAGGTGGCAACGGTCTACCGCGACAATATTGAACACGCGCCAACTGAAGCCGTATCGCGCACGTTCGGCGTAAAGCACCGTCAGGCAACCGATTACGTTAAGCAGGCGCGCGAACGTGGGCTGTTGCCGCCGACCAAACAGGGAAGGGCCAGGGCATGAGTTGCCCTGTGTCAAGCCGCCCTGGGTTGATCCTGGTTGATCAGCTTTTGGAGGGCCCTGTGTTGGGTGGGATCGTAGGCGACTTCGTCGTGCCAGCAGTGCCAGAGGATGTAGAGCCAGGCGCGGGCGAGGATGCGCACGGCGTGGGGGTGGTCGTGTCCGCGGGCTCGGGCGCGGTTGTAGAGATCGGCAGCCCAGGGGTTGGCTCGACGACTGTCACCGGCGAAATCGCATACGGCGTCGCGGAGTTGTTTGTCTGCAGCCCAGCGGAATCCGACGTGTTTGACTTTCCCGGACTGGCGGGTGGAGGGGGCGACTCCGGCCAGGCACGCCAGCGATTCGGGGGTGGGGAACCGTGCGCGGCAGTCGCCCATTTCGGCGAGCAGTCGGGCGGCACGGAAGGTGCCCGAGCGGGGCAGGCTGGTGAAGATATGAGCATCGGCGTGAGCGTCGAGTTGCTCGGCGATGCTCTGGTCGAGGGTTTTGATCTGGGCGCTCACAGTGCTCAACACCTCGACGAAGGTCGCGGTGATGGTGGCACCGTCGATACCGGTGGCGCCGCGAGGCGCGGCGGTGAGTCGTCGGTGCAGTTCACTGGCGTGGGTGCGGCCGCTGTAGCCAACGCTGGCCAGCCAGTTGGCCATCCGGGTGACCGAGAGCCAGTCGGCGCGGTCCTGGCAGTCAAAGCGGGCCAAAAAGGCCAGGCTGATCGGCGAGTCGATATCGGCGAACAGCCCGACCGCGCCGGGAAAGACGATCATCAGATGAGCCCGCAGCTGGTTGGCGATCGCCACGCGGTGAGCGACCAGATTTTTGCGGGCTCGACAGGTCTGACGCAGGGCGACGGTGGCCGGGCTGTCGGGCTGCAGGGGCCGCAGCCGGGTCCGGTCGGTGCGCAAGGTGTCGGCCAGGACGAACGCGTCGAAGCGGTCGTCTTTGTTGCCGGCCGATCCGTAGCGCCCGCGCAGGTTCTTCACCTGGTTGGGACTGATCACCACGACGGTGATCCCGGCCTCGAGCAGGGCATCTACAACCGGACCGTCGGGGCGTTCGATGGCGACTTCTCCGACACCGACGCGCTGCAGTGTGGTGAGCAGATCACGCAGCCCAACGGCGTGGTGACCGATCGTTTTGCGGGTGATCTCGCGGCCTTTGGCATCGACGATCGAGACCGCGTGATCATCGCGGGCCCAGTCGATTCCACAGGTGAGCCCATTGGTGGGTTCCGTTGGCAGGGTATTTCGGGCAGACTTCATGACAGCCTCCTCGCTGCTAAGCCCAGTGGGGAGGCACCCTTATGTGCAGGTTCCGGGGCACGACTGCCGGTTCGCTCACTGAGCGGCGCTCGGTGGCGCATAGCCCTGTCGACGGTCAACGCGCCCCGGGTAACCACTGGCCTCCGCAGAACTCATGCTGGACATCGAATGTGTCGAGCGAGCAGGGCGATAGATCAGCGGCACCTCGGGTGCATCGGCAATCCATCCAAGATCACCGACACAAGGATGGTGCACCAGTGAGCAAGCGTCAGCAGTTACCTCCGCAGATTCGGAAGATCAAAGTTCAAGACCGTAAACAGGGCAAAACCGTTGTGCGGTACCAGCTTACGGTGGACGCAGGACACGACATCCAGACGGGTAAGCGCCGCCAGGTCCGTCGCCGCTACGCGACCGAGAAAGAAGCGCGAGACGCTCTCTCGGAAATCGGCGACCAGGCCGCGAAGGACGTCTTCGTGCCGCGCTCGGTGCTTACGGTCAAACAGTTCTGCGAGGATTACACCAACGGCCGCCACGACCTCAAGGAAACGGCGCTGGCGAAGCTGCGATACGACCTGACCGCGTTCAGTCAGAAGTACAGCGATACACCGTTGCAGCGGATCACGAAGGCCGACATTGACGCTCTGGTCCGTGAGCTTGTTGCCGGCGGCAGCAAGACACCCAACGGCCGGAAGCGTAAACCGTGGGGGCCGGTCGCGGTCAACAAGGTGATTCAGACGGTCAAGGTCGCGCTGGCTGCTGCACATGCCGAGGGATTGATTAGCCGCAATCCCGCCGAGGTGGTGAAGCCGATGCGGGTCGGCCGCCAGGACGTCGACACCTACACCGATGCCGAGGTCGCGCAACTGCTCGCGCATGTAGCCGACGACCGCTTGGCTCACTTCTACGAGCTGGCCGCGCTCGGGCTACGGCGCGGTGAACTGTGCGGGCTGCGGTGGTCAGACGTCGACCTCACGGCCCGGACGATGAGGATCGTCAACACGAGGACCGTGGCGGCCGGCAAGACAGTGGAGGGTGACACCAAAACGGCCGCCAGCGAGCGGACGCTACCGCTGCCGGAGCGGGCGGTCGCGGCGCTTCGGTCAGCCCATACCCGTCAGGCCACCGAGCGGCTGGCACTCGGTCTCGGCGGCAGGGGCGAGCACTTCGGATACATCATCAGCAACGAGGTCGGCCAGCCGTACAGCCCCGCGGTGCTGTCGAAGATGTGGGCGACGGCGGTGAAGGCCGCGGGGCTGCGACACATCAAGTTGCACGGCGGCGGCCGGCACACGGCCGTGACCAAGATGCTGCTTGACGGCGTGCCCGTGCCAGTCGTCGCCGCTTGGGCCGGCCATGCGGACGCATCTGTGACGCTGCGCATCTACGCGCACAGCCAGCCCGACGCGCTCAAGTCGGCCGCAAGTAGTTTCGAGCGGGTTGTGACATCGTCGTGACACTGAGGATCTCAGCGGTCTGCTATCGTTTCCGTCCGTGCAGGTCAAAGGCACCGCGCCGATGTAGTTCAATGGCAGAACATCAGCTTCCCAAGCTGAATACGCGGGTTCGATTCCCGTCATCGGCTCCACTGTTTACGCTGATCAGAGCGTTTTCTGCGACCCTTCGGGTGCGCCGCAAATCTCTATTCACTTGTCTTGCACGCGTCAGATTCGTGCTTGCCCTCGCGGGCGGCCAAAAAGTGCCTGCTGGGCTGTCGGGGCTCTCTGGAAGCATCTGCGCATGATCTTTCGTATCGACGGGCACGAGATTCCCATCGCGACCGCCGCTGACTTCACCGATGACGAGCTCGCTTCGCACGTTAAGCACCGCATCTATGAACATGACGAGAAGATGGTAATTCCGACGGGCTATGTACCCGGCAAATCGGTCCCGTTCAACTTGCAGCATGGCGAAGGCGTATCGCGAGGCGCAAGTTTCACGTTAGTGCCGCCCGTGGGTCCAGAAGATCAGGCTTTTGACTTAGCGTCTTTGCGGCCGGTACGCGTAACCGGGCACAGGTACGCGGATGCCGATTGCAAGCACCAGCGTCGGCTTTTTTCTGCAGTCGGAGCCGTCACCGTCGCGGGCGGACATGTCGAGATGGCACTGAAGAAGGTACTCGTCTCATTAACCGGCGGCACGAACCGGGATCTCGCGAGCAAAGACGTGCCAGCTGACTGGAATCCTCTTCACACCAAAATCTCTAAACTGTGCGAGGCCGACCCGTCAGACCTCGCACAGCGCGTGGCGAAACTCTTAGAGGCTGCCGAGAAGGAGCGCCTCCGAGACATCCGGAACAACGTTGTGCACAGCAATTGGTGGCTTGCAGGTTTCGATTCTGGAGAGCTTTGGTCGGGCCGGTACTACCGCGGCGGGAAGGAACCGACCTGCATCAGCGATAAGGCCGAGCACCTCTACAGCATTGCCGACAAGCTCTTCGGCTTCGCCGCTGAGCTCGAAGCGCTGGTCACTCCAATGTGGCCGCTAGCGATTGTTCCGCCCACCGACTCGATCGCGGTCGCAAGCAACACCGACCTCGTGGCGCGCCTCGATCGCATCGACGATCTGATGAATGACGCCGCACTTGGCCGGAAGCGGGTCACGATCGCCAACCCAAAACCAGGTAAGAAGCCGACGGGTCGCAGACCTGGAAAGCGCAAGAAGCGATAACGGCGCAACGACACAACGTTTGTGGCGGCCGGTGCGACCGGCGCGGACCGCCCGGGCGTCAAGGGCGGCCATCGCGTCGGAATGGTCATCGGTGTTGATTAGATGGGCGGACACCCGCGTCGTCGTGTGCGGGTGGGCGTGGCCCATTAGCCGAGGGCATCGGCCGTCCGGCGGCAATCATCAGGCCCGAGTTGGGTCATTTGGCTTAGTGCCTTGAATTCTCGGCGTTCAGTGCGTTGAGGATTGCGTTGACCTCGGTGTTTAGGGCTGGCGGGTAGGTGGCGATGACGCCGTTGAGGTCGATGGTGGCTGATCGCAGGGGTTTGAGGGTGCGTAGGAATCGGCGCAGTGACAGGCCGGTGCGGGTCTGGACTTCGCGGCTGACGGCCAGGGCGGTGAACACGATGGTCAGGTGGGCTTCGATGGCGTCGCGGGCGCGGGCGAACATGGGCCGGGCAGCGAGGTCGGATTTGGACATCCGGAAGGACGCCTCGACGTGCCAGAGGTCGTGGTAGCTGGCGACCACTTCGGTCGCGGGCATCAGTGCGGCGTCGATGTTGGTGACGTAGCCCTTGAGCCCGACCAAGCGGCGGGCGCGCTGCAACGACGCCTCGTCAAATTCTTGGGAACCGTTGCAGTTCTTGATGAACCGCGGTACCCGCGCGGCTTTCTCGCCGGCGACGACCGCACGGGCCTTGTTCTCCTGCAGGTTGAGCGTCTTGGTGTCGCGCACCGCGCGTTTGGTCGAGTACGCCCACACCGCCCGCCAGGACTTGGTGTGGGTCGCCGGATCCCAGACGGGCTCGGCTTTGCGCTTGGGGTCGCTGGTCTTGGTCGCGGTGCCGCGTCGATCGCGTGGGGTGATGGTGTCGATGATCTGGCCATCGGTGAAGAAGTCGCCGTGCCAATGGAAGTGCGAGGCCAGATCGTTGGGCGCTTTGGTAACCCTCGATCCGACGATGAACCGCAACCCTGCCTCATCAAGTTCGCGCAGATTGCCGCTGGCCAGCATGCCCGCATCAGCGACGACGACAATGTCGGTGATCTCGTGGCGGGCTTGGAATGCCTTCACGATCGGCACGATCGTCAGAGTTTCGGCCTTGTTTCCTTCGAAACAGCCGATTTCCAAGGGGAATCCGCACCGATCGACCAGCAGCCCGACCACGATCTGCGGGTCCACTCGGCGTTCCTTGGAGTACCCCACGCGGCGTAGGTCGTCTTCCTTGTCGGCCTCGAAATACAGGGTCGTGACGTCGTAAAGCACCAGGCTGACATCACCGGCGGTGCGGGCGTGGGCGAAACACGCTGCGGCGATCTGGTCGCGGTAACCACCACCGCGGGCACGGCGCAGGGTGCGCTTGCGGGTCGACAGTGACGCTGAGGTACGTCCCAGCTCGGCGAGGACCCGATCGGCGTCGAGCAGGCTGGTCGGCTCGACCACCCGGGCGATGACCAGGTCACGGAAGACCTCATCGCCGACCGCGTCGTCGAACCCCAGGCTGGCATACACCTGCGCCAGGGCGTCATACAGCAGCCCGCTGCAGCTCTTGAGCACCCGCGGCCGCACCACCAACTCCCGTACTGCGGATTCTCCACCATCCTCGGTGAACAGCATGCCAGCTGGCGGTGGAACCATATGGGCCCGAACGGCTTTCGGCGTGATCCCCAGATCCAACTCGCCTTGGGTGTCATCGGCCAACAGCCGGCGGGCCTCCTCGAGCAGCAGACCCAGCTCGGCGTCATCACGCGCAGAGCCCACATGGCGCACGATCCGGCGGCGGCCATCGACGGATTCGGCGATCTGGACCGCGGTCGCGCCCGAGGCCGTGCGCACCCGCCGAATCCACACCATCCAGGCAGCCTACTGACCCAAATTAGTGCCTAGCAGGGGCACTAAGCGGAGACATCACCCCAGCTCAAGACACCGCCACCCTACAAAACTGACCAAAGTGACCCAACTCAGGTCTGAATGGTCATCGGTGTTGATTAGATGGGCGGACACCCGCGTCGTCGTGTGCGGGTGGGCGTGGCCCATTAGCCGAGGGCATCGGCCGTCCGGCGGCAATCATCAGGCTCGCGTAGGTGTGCCGTAGCGCGTGAAATGTGTTGTCCGGCAGCAATATTGCGACGCTTGTGCGAGTGGCCTTAGCGGGTTCGAATCAAGTCGTCCATCGGCAACCGCTTGTCCGAGACCATTTGACTATTCCGTATGCATGTCGGACAGTCGACGGCCTCTTGTCAGCGTCCATCATCTCTTGCACCCACTGCTGTATGCCGTCGCGGGTGATCGCATCGATCGGATATCCGCCAAACGTCGCGTCGATACCCAATGTCTCTCCATCACCGCGCTTTTGCGCTTTCGGTCGCAACGCCAGGCTGTAATTCTCCAGCGTGCTCGGCTTCATTTATCCCGCCGGCAACTCAACCACTGTTGGGCCACATCACGGAAGGCCACCGAATGCCCGCATTCGGATCGAACCCACGTCCGCGCCGAAGTCTTGGCTCCACCTCCGCTACGAGGTCGCCCTCAGCGGCCCTCTTGGTATTGAAGCCGCCCTTACCCTCCTCCAAGCCATCGGGGTTCATCCACCGTGCGTTATAGGTCACCGTGCCGATTGGCCATTTGCGCTTCTGTACGTAGGCCATCGTCAGTCCTGTTCTGTTGCCGCGTATTCGGCGATCGCATCGCGGATCTGTGCCACGCCGACATCGAAGTGCTTGGCAAGTGCAGTACGTGTGTAATCGCCGCTGCTGTACAGCTGTGCGACCTCGGTCCGTTCGGCGTCGGTGAGGAGCCGGCGAGTGCGTGACTGCGATGGCTCGTCGCCGCGTGCGAAAGCGTCGGGAGTGTACCTCGCGGGACGCTTCGTGCTCTTCGCCCGTGTCCCGACGCAAAACCGAATGTGCTCGCTCACGGGCTGCGCAACGCGGCCCAGGTTGTCGGTGTCGCCTCACCACCCGCGCGTGCACGCCGGTGCGAAGCGTCGGCGACGTGCGTCATAGGTCAGGGTGACGGCGGCACTCATCGGCGTAGCGGCACGGTCGGCATATCCGGCAGCGGTTGAGCAACGAGCTGTGCAGCCCGTGGGTCGTCGAGCTCTGCACGTTCGGCCAAGGCGTTGTGGTGGCGCTGTCTGCGGATAGCACCGTGGGCGATGACCGCGCCACCGACAATTGGTAACCCGACCATCGGATAGACCGCACACACCGCGACCATGAACACCGCAAAAGGAAAGACACCAAATACCTATCGCCGCGGTCGATCCGGCCGAAGCGCTGGTCAACGATTGGTGGCGCTAACCAACCGGCACGCCCACCGCGGACGTTAGGCTCGGCAAGTACACGGGGCGCTAGTCGCGCCAGCCGAAATCCCTGAGGTCGTCGATCAGTTCGTAGCCGAACGGGGTCACGCCAGGCGACACGTACTGCTTGTCGTCACGCTCGCGGCCTTGGCGGGTAGCGCCAGGGTATAGCGCTCCGTTACGCACCAGAGTCGCAAGAATCGGAATTGGCTCCTGCTTCAGCGCGGCTAGAAATTTGTCGACGGCCGAGTTGCTGTCCAGAATATCCAAGCGTTCGGCTTCGATCAGGCGCACCAACGCTCGGATGTGTGGCGCGTCAAGCTCGGCAAGCGCCGCTGCACGGGTCTGCTCGGGGTCGATCGGCTCGTCGCTTGTCATCGCGTTCTCGATGACTTTTTGCATCAGTAGCCGCTTGCTTTCTACACCAGTTGCCATGACGGCCTGCAGTACGAGCCACAGCAGAGCTTCCACTTCCGGATTGCGTTCGACGATCGCCAGCATGTTGTCCCACCCGACGCGCTCTGACGCAGCGCCCAGGAAATGCTCAGCGGCGTTTCTACGCCGCTCCTGCAACCCTGATATGAGTGTGTTGATAGCCCCGCCGAATGGCACGGCCGCGTCAACTGCCGCTTTGGCGGCTATTTCCGCTATGGACGGCTTGGCCGCTGACCGTTTACCCGGGGGCACAGCGCCTCACCATCCGCTAGTTCCGCTCTGCCATGACTGACAACCGTTCTCGCAGCGGCGCTCATTGCCTAAGGGAACGACAGTTCCACCAAATACAGTCGTTTCGTTCGGCGTGACCACTATCCGACCTTCGCACCCAGGCGCTTTGCACGGCTGTGCCGGATCAAAATGGGGCTGCCCGTATCGCGTTGCCATCGCTGCCCTCCCTTTCTACGGACAACATGTGACCCTCAAAGTAGGACCTAGTACCGACAACCGCCGCCGAGCATGCCACCAATCGACAATCATCCGTTCGACTTTGCTGGCTTCGCGGCACTTGCTCCCGTCATGCTCCCGTCTACATTTTCTTTGTTCCATCTTTCTTTCAGCTGATCAAGGACCACTGCAAACGGATCATCGCACCTATCAAGACTGATTAGGCTGTCAGGCTCGGTGGCATGCAACGCGTCGATCAGGCGTGACGTTTGCTGAATACACACCGAAACAGCTCCCAAGCTGGATACGCGGCTTCGATTCCCGTCACCGGCTCCACGAAAGCCGGCCCTTGACACTGGCTGCGCCAAACCGTGTCCGCGGGGCAGCTGCAGGCGAGACCAGTACCGTTCGGGTTTGAACTGCGTATGCGCCGGCGGGTCCGGCAGAGGTGGCAAAGACGGCCCCGCTCGTGTCGATGGCAACAACCGTGACCTTCAGCGCTGCCGTACGACGTGTGTTCACGACGACTCCTGTTCGTTCCGAACGATCACTGGACGCGGCAGCAGCTTCATCCCGACCACGGTCCGGACTTTGATGCGCGTATTCATGGTTCGTCCAATATCCGGCAGAATATCGTTGTCGCTGAGTCGATTTCACACTGACGTCGCCAGCACGCGCAGTCATCGCGTCCCTGACCCAATCAGCAATTCGCACGGGCCGACGAACCCGTCATCGGCCTGGTACTGGCGCAACACCTGGTGCACCTCGTCCCAGACGTCCTCCCGCTCGTCTGCGGGGACCCCAGCCAGCATCTGGTGCAGCGCCCCGAACGACTCGCGCTCGAACCGCAGGCACTCCGCCGCGGACGCGAGCCGGAGAGGAGCATCCAGCGTCTCGACTGTCACGTCGTGAAATCCGGCCTGGGTCAGGAGGTCCGCCAGCACGCTGGGCGAGCCGACGCTGAAGGGCCCCGGCAGGCCCGGCGCCGGTGCCGGTAGGCCGGCGCGGGCGCGGATGACCGACACCGGTCCGGCGAAGAAGCCGTTCCGCGCCGGCGTGGAGTACACCACCACGCTCACGCGGCCGCCGTCGGCGAGAACCTCGCGGAAGCCGGCCACAGCACTGCGCTGATCGGGCAGATAGATCAGGCCGAGGCGGGATACCACCGCGTCGTACCCGCCACCGACCCGGTCCGCGAGTCGCTCCCCGTCAGCTTCCACGGTGTCCAGTGCGAGGCCCTGTTCGGCGGCCTGCTTCTCGGCGTACTTCAGGATCGTCGGCGAAATGTCAGTGGCCACGACGTGGGCACCGCGCCGGGCCGCGGCAACGCTCTGGCCGCCCGCTCCCGCCGCGACGTCGAGGACCCGACTGCCGGCGCCGACCCCTGCCGCATCGAGCATGCGCGTAGTCGCCTCGCCCAGCCAGTCCTCGAGGACCGGTCCCCAGCGGTGCCACGCCTCGGCCGCCTCTTCCCACTGCCGACGCGTCGTTTCCTTGTACTGAATCGGGTCGAAGTTCATGTCGTCCTCCTCGAACGGTTTTGCTCTCACCCTTAAGGCGCCAGATTGTGCAAAGAAGGCGGAAGAAGCGTTCTGGCAGATTGCCAGCCCACGGACGGCAACAATGGATGGGTGACCGGTGCGCAGGTTCTTTTCGGACGCGAGGTCGCCTTTGACGAGGTGAGCCGCGTCGTCAAAGGGGCCCAACGCGGTGAGGGTCGCGTGGTGTTGGTCACCGGCTCCGCCGGGATGGGTAAGACGTCGTTGTTGCGAGCCGCGCTGCGCTCACCGTCTCAGTGCGTCGTCGGCTGGGGCACTTGCCTGTACGGCGGTGCAGCGCCCGGCTTTTGGCCATGGACGCAGGCGCTCAACGGGGTCGTGCGACGGGTCGGCGTGGATGCCGCCCGCGCCGCAGCCGGACCGGATCTCGGCCTGGTCGCAACGGTCGCCTCGGCTCTGGGTGAACCTGCGGGCGTCGAGTCCTCCAGCCGCGGACGCATGCTGATGCTCGACGCAACGCTGACGTGGCTTCAGACGCTGGCCGCCGATCGCGGCCTAATCGTTGTGCTCGACGACCTTCAGTGGACCGACGACTCGTCACTCGAGCTGTTGGAGCTCGCGGCCGCGGCTGCGTGGCCGTCTTCGGTGAGCGTGATCGGGGCCTACCGGCACGACGATGTCGAAGACAGGTTGGCGGAACGGCTGACTTCCGTGAGCGCCCGGGCGGAGCACGTGAGACTCCGACCATTGGCCCGCGAGGCGGCCGCTCAGCTGGCGACGCTGCTGACCGGGAAGCCGCTGGCGGACCCGGAGGTGTCGACCCTGCTCCGACG
The DNA here is from genome assembly GCF_025263565.1 of Mycobacterium sp. SMC-8. Classification (NCBI taxonomy): domain Bacteria; kingdom Bacillati; phylum Actinomycetota; class Actinomycetes; order Mycobacteriales; family Mycobacteriaceae; genus Mycobacterium; species Mycobacterium sp. SMC-8. The sequence goes on along the minus strand of NZ_CP079865.1, from coordinate 2,060,408 downwards.
GGCCGGCGGGCACCCGTTGTTCCTCCGGGAACTCGCCCTCGCGGCCGCCGACGGTTCACCGGCCAACGACATTCCGTCGGCGATCCGCGAGGCGATCGACCGCCGAGCCCGTCGTCTGGACCCGCGGACCTCACGCGTGCTTGGGGTCGCGGCGCTCGCCGGACCGGTCGTGTTGCCGGACGTGGTCTCGGCGACTCTGGGCTGCGCTCGTGCCGAGGTTGAGCAGGCGCTCGCCGAGGCTGTGGCCGCCGGCGTCCTCACCAGCACCAATGACGGGACACGCTTCGCGCATGATCTTTACCGCGAGGTTCTTGCGGCGGGGGTCGCACCAGCGGAGCGCCCCTCACTGCACCTGGCGGTGGGCCGGGCACTCGCGACGCGCGCCGAACGAGTTGCCGGCGTGGCTGCCTCGGAAGTCGCCCGGCACTTTCGCTTCGCAGTGGGAATCGGTGGAATCGACGAAGCCGTGAGATGGGCTCTCCGCGCCGCACACGCGGACCGCACCTCGTCCGCCCTCGCGGAGGCGGCCGAGCACTTGCGGCTGCTGCGCGGCGCGATTGCCGACGCCGCGGTGGTCCCGCCTGCCGGCGTGCTGGTCGAAGTGCTCCTTGCCGAAACGGACCTGTTGGCCCGCGACGGCCGCGCAGCCCAGGCTCGCGACCTGCTTGCGCAGGCCAGGACGACAGCGCGCCACGGTGGGGACGCCCGGGCGAGCGCGTTGGTCGCGTTGGCCGCGGTCGGACTGGGCTCGCAGTTCGCGACGCGCCGGGACGAGGTCACCGCGGAACTCGAAGACGCGTTGAACGCTCTACCGGATGCCGAGACGGCTCTGCGGGCCAAACTGGCTTCGGCGCTGGCCCGCCAGCTCACACACTCGGTCGCCGAGGAACGAACGCGGGCACGGGAGTTCGCCGAGGAGGCACTCACCCTCGGGCGGACCACCGGCGACTCCGAAGTCCTCGCGGACTGCCTGCTCGCCCGCCACGACGTGCTGTGGACACCGGGTGCCGCGGCCGAAAGAGCCGAGGTGACCGTCGAACTCGTCGGCCTGGCCCGCCGCAGCGGTGACGCCGAACGCTTGGCCGAAATGCTGCTGCTGCACGCCAACGCGCTATTGGAGAACGGACGCGTCTCCTTCGACGCCACCCTCGACGAGTGCCTGGCGCTGTTGGAACAACAGGGACAGTTACGCCACCGATACACGGTGGCGACACGACGGGCCTTCCGCGCACTGCTGCACGGAGAGTTAAAGGAAGCCGACTCGCTGATCGACACCGCCGTCGCGCTGGGCGAACGACTAGGCGAGCCCGACACGCACAACGTGCGGATGTCCCAGCGCCTCGAGCTGGTCCGGGCTCGTGCGGCGCCGACCGAGTTGGTGGCATTCGCCGACGAAGCCGTCAGGCACTGGACCGGCGCTCCGGTGCACGCGCATGCGGTCGCCGCGGGCTTCAACGCCAGGGCGGGCGATCTCGACGCCGCCAGCCGCCACGTCTCGGCGGTACAGGACCTCGGGACCTGGCGGGCCGAGCGGTCCTACCTCTGGTCGGTGTTCGTTCGCGAGCTCGCTGTCGCCGCTGTCGCGGTGGACGAGCGGGTCCTGTGTGAGGAGCTGTTGACCGAGCTCGAGCCGCTGGCCGATTCGTGCGGGGTCAACGGCGCACTTGTCGCCTTCGCCGGCAGTCACGCGCACACCGCCGGCCGGCTCGCCGCCGCACTTGGGCAGCCGGACCGGGCGAAATCCCTTCTGGCGCAGGCATGCCGGGTATACGAGCGCCTCGGCGCCTGGACGCTGGCCGAGGCACGCACCGACCTCGAGGCGGCACAACGTGACGGCGCGACGCCGGCCACCCGCGCGCTGCGCAGGCGAGACCTCGACTGGGAGGTGACCTACGACGGGCAGACCGCCGTCGTTCGGGACTGCAAGGGCATGCATGACATCGCCGTGTTGGTGCGGCAACCGGGTGTGGAGGTACACGTTCTCGATCTCATGGCAGCCGGGGTCACGTCCGACGATGCCGGCCAGATCCACGACCACCGCGCTGCCAGCGAGTACCGCCGCAGACTCGCCGCGCTCGCCGATCTGCGTGAGGAAGCGATGCTGATAGGTGACGCGAGCCGCCTCGCCAGGATCGACGAGGAGCACGATGCGCTGGTGGCAGAACTCCGCACGGGCACGGGCTTCGGCGGACGGCAGCGTTCCTTCGCCAACAACCCCGCAGAGCGCGCCCGTAAAGCCGTCGCGGGCCGGATTCGCGACGCTCTGCGCCGCCTTGAGCCGGTGCTGCCGCACGCCGCCGCGCATCTGGACCAGAACCTGGTCACCGGAATCCGGTGCCGCTACCGCGGTGAAGCTCGCTGGCAGGTGGACGGCTGACGAACACGCGATCCGAGGCGGCGGTCCACTGGTTCCAAATCCAGTGTGAACCCGCGTTCACCCCTCAGGTGAACACGACCTGCAGGCCGTCGTGTCGGCTACCGGCCAGCCGCATGAGGACTTCCGGCGCCTCGGACAGTGGTTCGTAGTCGGTGATGATGTGTTCGGCGATGCTGTCGCCCGCCACGGCGAGAAGCGCAAGGGTTTCGGCGCTGAGCCGATCTCGGTCCCATATATGGGTGGTCCCGCGCGGTACCCGACCGATTTGCGCGCAGCGCAGGCTCAGACCGTTGTGGTGAAATTCCTCCCCCAGGCGCACGTTTTCGCATCCGGCCGGGTAGAACGCCATGTCGATGACCGTGCCCTGAGGGCGCACAATCCGCAGAGCCATCGCCAATGCGCTGTCCTGACCGCGAGACTGGAACACCACATCGGCGCCGCGGTCGCCGACCCCGTGGCGCCACCGGCTCTTGAGTACGGCCGCCGGGTCGACGTCGCGCGGATTGAGCGCTTCGAAACCGAGATTGCCCGCGACCTGACAACGTGACGGCGTGGGATCGACGAGCACGACTGACGCGGCCCCGTGGAGCCGGGCGAACAACGCGGTCAGCAGGCCCACGACACCGGCGCCGGTGATGACGACGCGGCGACCCTGGACGCCGTCGCCCAGCCCACGCACATCGGTCCCATGGATGTCGGCGGCCGCGTGCAGAAGGCCGTTCGCGCAAATCGGGCCCATGTGAGCGACATAGATCCCTAACACCGGCTCTAGCGTGTCGGGTACTTTGACGAATCGGTCCGTCAGCGCATCTGCGCGATACGCGCTGCGGTGACCGTAGGTCATGGCCACCACGTCACCCGGGGCCACGGCCGGGCTGACGCTCTCGGTCACCAGCCCAACCTGCATGTAGCCGAACTTGTCGATCGGGTAGCCGGCGTCCGGTTCTCCTGGCGTGAACAGTCCCAATTCCGGATCCCACCGCCTGTGCAGCGCTGGATTAGAGCCCTTCACCCAGCTGAGGTCCGTTCCGGTCGACAGCCCGCTGAACGCGGTCTGCACGTCGAATTGCCCCTCCCGTACAGGCCCCGGCGACGGCTCGTCCCGGAGCCTGACCTCACCGCGACGCTCGACTACGACGGTGTAGCGGCGGTCAGTCATCGAGTCTCACGGTCCGACGCTCTAAGGCGGAAGTCGATATGGCGCAGGCTAATTGGTGGGTCTGGAGGGCCTCGTCGTAGTCGACAAGGATGCGGCTGCGGGCAGCTCTGTCACCGAGCACGGCATCCACGAACGCACGGTCGGCGGCGCGCTTGGCGTCATCGGGCCGCAGGCTGCGCTGCACCGGCCCGTGGGCGGTCCGTGCGATCACGCAGTCCTCGTGGATCGTGACCGATACATCGTCGGCGTGTATGTCGAGGCCCGCCAACTGTTTCCACTTCAAGCAGCATGCCGCGGCCACGGTTCCGACCGCCCCGGAACGAAACCTCAGGATCGCCACCGTCGCTGCGTCGACGTCTGCCTCGGCAACACACGGTGGCGCGGCGTTCGCGTAGGCCGTCACTTCGACGACTTCGCCGCACAGCAGGCGAATCAGGTCCAAGACGTGGACCGCCTGCTCGATGATCTGACCGCCCGACAGTGCTCGTCTGCTCCACCACGACACCGGCGGCACCCGGTCGATCCATGACCCGGCAACCAGTCGAACGGCTCGCCCGTCGAGTAGTTCCCGGACCTGCGCCACCGCCGGCGAATAGCGCCAGTGATGGCCGACCGCGGTGACGACGCCGCTTCTGCGCGCCGCGTCGGCGATCCGCTGCGCGGTAGGAAGGTCGAGCGCCAGCGGTTTCTCGACGAACATCGCCGTCCCGGCGGCGAGCGCCTGTTCCTCGATGACGCCGTGAGCATGCGGCGGAACACAGACATAGACCGCGTGCGGTGACCGGTCCAGCAGCGCCTCGAGGTCGCGGGCGGTGGTGGCGCCGGCGAGAGTCTGCGCGGCTGCCGCGTCGTGGTCGGTGACGGCCACGATCTCGACGTCGGGGAATCCGGCGAGGTGGCGTGCGTGGCGGGTAGCCACACCGCCGGCACCGACGAAGCCCACCCTGCAGCGATTCACGGCCTGATCTCCCGCCTTCGGCGACGGAGCACGAGTACCCCTAGGTTGTCGCGGTTACCCCGCCCGTGGAGGATTTGACGCGCACGCAAGGGGTACATGGTGCTATGCGCGCGCCGGCGATCGGCACATCCGCACCGGGATCGACCCGGAGGCGCGACACGAGGCTCCCACGGCCATGACTTCGACGGTGCTGATCAACGCGGGGCCGTGGCTGTCGGTCCCACCGGACGGATACGGCGGCATCGAAAACATCGTCGCCACGCTCATACCGCAGCTTCGCCGGCAAGGGGTCCGCGTCGTCCTGGCAACCGTCGGCCGCAGCACCATCGACGTCGACGAACAGATCGCAGTATTCGACGAGCCGCAGTTCGGCCACCTCGCCGAGCCTTACAACGACGTCGTCGGTATCGCCGCGGCACACATGCAGCGCATCGCCGAAGAACTGCGATGCCGGTCGGACATCGACATTGTTCACGACCATATGGAGGTCTTCGGCCCGAGCATGCTGGCCGCCATGGGGCTCGGCAGGCCCCCCGTTCTGCACACCTTGCACTGGGACCTGGCCAAGCATGCGGCGTTCTACAACGCTTTCGAAGGACACGGGTGCTTCGGGATCAACGGCGTCTCCGCCTCGCAGATGCGCCGCGCGCCCGAGCAGCTTCGCTCGTACAGCCTCGGGCACGTGCATCTGGCCACACCGCTCGCCGACGGCGCGACCCACCGAACCGCACCGCAGAAGGACGAGCACCTCGTCCTCGTCGCACGGGTCACGCCCAACAAGGGACAGCACATCGCCGCGCGCCTGGCCCAGCGGTTCGGCTGGCAGCTGGTGTTGGCCGGACCGGTCGGGCCTTACACCGCGCCCGAAGGAATCGATGCCGACCCGGATGCGGATCGATACGCCGACGTACGGTACTGGCGACAAGCGGTCGCGCCGTATGTCGACGGTGACCGGGTGCAGTGGATCGGAAGCACGATGGGAACGGAGCGAGATCACCTCGTCGCGACTGCCCGAGCGACCTTGTTTCCGGTGTGCTGGGAGGAGCCGGGCGGTACCGCGGTCATCGAATCGCTCGCCCTCGGCACGCCGGTGGTCGGATTCCGCCGTGGATGTCTGCCCGAACTGATCCAGCCGGGTACCGGTCTACTCGCCGACTTCGGTGACGAAGCCACACTCGGCCGGCTCGTCAGTGCTGTTGACGCGATCGATCCCGCCCGCTGCCGGGAAGCGGCCGAACGTCGCTACGCCCCCGCGGTCATGGTCAGGGCATATCTCGCGTTGTATGAGCGCTGCATCGACGGCTACCGTGCCGCGGCGCGGCGCAGTTCGGCGGAGAGATGGTGTTGCAGTGGCTGTCCCACCGCCGACATCCGCACGGTGTAGGTGAGGGTGTCGCCACGGACCTGTAGCGAGCGGCCCACGGCCGACACCTCCTTCGCCGATGAGTAACGGCCGACCGCGCTGGAGACCAGATCGATGCGCAACGTGTCGCCGTCGGCGCTCAGCTCTCCCTCTTGGATCTCGGTGATGCCCGTCGGATGCGCGAGGACCCATTCGATCCGGCCAGGCGCGGGCGTGCGCAAATAACCGGTCTCGGCATGGAGCGGCCGACCGTCGTCGGCAGCGCGTGTGCGTTGCACATACGACAGGAACGGCTTGCCGATGTGTCCGAACGTGACCTCTTCGAGGTAGTCGAACGACTGGATCGTCGGGTAATCGCCCGTCCCCGTGCCCTTCCAGCTGCCTAGCATCGGCGCCAGCACGGCCACGTCGGGATGCAGTTCCGCAATGGCCATCAGCCCAGGATAGGAGGGCGACCGGTCCGATGCCGGGGACTTTGCGACGCCGTGGCCGACTCGATTCCCGGCGATATCGGCGGGTTGTCCCGACCAAAGCGCACCAATTTGTTCTACGGTTCGAAGGTGCCAAGCATGGATCGTCGCCGCGCAATGTTGACACTGGGGTTCGGGATGGCCGCTGCCGCCCTGCCGCTTCCCAAGGCCGGCGCCCAGCCGGCGATCGGCGACGCGCCGCCTCCGGGACCGGGCGGGGCGGGGCTCCCACAAGCGGCCGTGCCCGCCCTGCTGTGGGCCGACGAGTTCAACGGACCGGCCGGCGCACCGCCGGATCCCGCGTCCTGGTTCATCGTGCCGGTCCGCGAGACCATCCGGAACCCGCACGAGTGGGACAAGCCGTTCAACATGGGCCGTTACGTCACCGACCAGGAGCATGTCTTCCAGGACGGGAACGGCAATCTGGTCATCCGCGCCACCCGCGGTGAGGGCGCCAACATCCAGGAGAAGTACGCCAGCGCCAAGATCGTCGGCAATTGGCGCGGCGGGGTCGGGACGACGTGGGAAGCCCGCATGAAACTCAACTGCCTGACCGACGGGGCCTGGCCGGCGTTCTGGCTGATCAACGACAACCCGGTGCGCGGCGGTGAGATCGACATCGTGGAGTGGTACGGCAACCGCGACTGGCCTTCGGGCAGCACCGTGCACGCCCGACTGGACGGCACGATGTTCCAGACCCACAAGCATTCGATCGACGGCGACTGGCACACCTGGCGAATGACCTGGCTCCCCACCGGCATGTACTTCTGGAAGGACTGGGAGCCGGGCATGGAGCCGTTCTTCACCGTGCCGTCGAACTCGCTGCCGGACTGGCCGTTCAACGATCCCGGGTTCACGATGGCGCCCGTCTTCAACATCGCCGTGGGCGGCTCCGGCGGCCGCGAGCCCGCCGGGGGCAACTACCCCGCGGAAATGCTCGTCGATTGGATCCGAGTCTTCTGACGGCTTGCAAAAAAAATGACCTCTCGCTGACGTTGCCGACAATTCGCGCCAATCGTCGTCGAACGGCGGTTATCGTCCGCCCGTGACCTCGACCCGGTGGGCGCTCTGGCTGGGGACCCTGGCTGCCGGTGCGGGACTCGCCTTGGGCGCAGGACAGGGCGTCGCCTCGGCCGACACCGAGACGTCGACAGACAACGATTCGTCCGCCCCGTCAAAGCTCTCATCGGCAGAGCGCGCCGACGATCCGCAAGCCGCCGACAGCCCCGCCGATCCGTCCGATCCTGCAGAGGTTCCCTCGTCGGCGGAACGCCCGGTCACCTCCGCGACTGACGCCGACGAAGACCTCGATGAGGACGTCGGGGGCGAATCGGCCCTGTCGGAGGACCCGCCGGCGCGATCGCGGTCGACCTCCTCGACGAACGTCGACACCGAGGTCGAGAACGCGCAGTCCGAGGATGCCGACGGCGCCGAGCCCGCCGCTCACGTCACCGATGTCGGCGACGAACCAGCCGAAACGACCGGGCCCGAAACCACCGAGGCCGAAACGAATGAGCCCGCGCCCATCACCGCGGCTGCCGCCAACCCGGTGGTGACCGGCGTCAAAACCGGACGTGCGGCTCTGACGATTCCGGTGGGGCGCAACGGATACAGGACGCGTGCGGACTGGTATCTGCCGACCCAGAGCGACGGTTCGGTCGCGGCGACCGGCGTCGTCTGGCTCCAGCACGGCTTCCTCGGCAACAAGGCGGCGGTGTCCAAGCTGGCAAAGACGCTGTCACAGCAGACCAACAGCATTGTGGTCGCGCCGAATTTGTCGTCGTTCCCCCTCGCGTGCGCGGCCTCCTGCATCAACGGTGCGCCGATGCAGGAGGCCGTCGCGACGATGTTCCTCGGCGCTCGGACGTCGCTGACCTCCAGCGCCCACGCAGCCGGTTATCTGGGCGTCCTCCCGGAGGCGTTCGTGATGTCCGGCCAGTCGGCGGGCGGCGGCTTCGCCACGGCGGTCGGCGGCTACTACGCCGAGGACCCGCTCGGCAACGGCAGCCTCCGCGGGGTCATGATGTTCGACGGTTTCTCCTTCAGCGGTCGCCTGCCCTCGGCGCTGGCCAAGCTCGACGACCCGTTCGTGCCCGTCTACCAGATCGCCGCGCCGCCGCAGCCCTGGAATTCGTTCGGAGCGTCCACCAAAGAGCTGGTCGCCGCCCGGCCGGGTCAATTCGTCGGGGTGACCCTGGCCGGGGGCTCACACGCCGACTCGCTGATCGGCGGCAATGCGCTGTTCGACCTCCTCGCCCAGCTGGTGAGCGGGTTCTCCCCGCCGGGCAACACGCAGGCGGTCTACACGCTGGCCACCGGATGGATCAACGACCTGTATCAGGGTCTGGGCCCGACCGACGGCACCGGCATCTACGGCGCCCCCGACCAGTACATCGTGATGGGCGACGCCGCCGCGATCGTGCTCGCTCCCCCGCCGGTGGTCGATCTCGACCGTTACCTGGGCACCTGGTTCGAGGTGGGCAGCGTCAAACAGTTCTTCTCCATCGGCCTGGTCAACACCAAAGCCGTGTACAGCCTCAACCCCGACGGGTCGGTCAGGGTCGAGAACTCCGGCAACTACTTCGTCGACAACGGGCCGAAGTCCTCGATCGTCGGCTCCGCGTTGCCGGTCGACGCCACCAACAACAAGCTCAACGTGCGGTTCTTCGGCCCCGCTTCGGCGCGGCCCCCGGGCAACTACTGGATCGTCGATCTGGATCCCGACTACCGGTGGGCCGTCGTCAGCGATCCCACCGGCCTGAGCGGATTCCTGCTCAGCCGCACCGCTGTCGTGTCGGAGGACTTCTACCGGGAATTGCTGGACCGGGCATCGGTCTACGGCGTCAAGGGACGGATCACACCGACGCGGCAGCCCGCGCAGGGTCGGCGGGCACGCGCGCGCTCCAGAATGTGAACGACCAGATACGTTCGCTTTCAACAAGTTTGCTAGCTTTTCGGCCCGAAACCGTCATTGAGATCGACAGCCGGGACTACGCTCTGCACAGCGGCCCCATCGGGGAGGTGCCACATGGCTCATCCGTCCATCGATCCGACGTTCTACCGGACCGCCGCCGAGGCGGCGGCCGCTCCCGACGAAAAGCTGGCCTACGTGGTCGCTTTCGATCGCGCCGCCCGAAAACCCGACGCCATGACCGTCGTCGACGTCGATCCGGCGTCGGCCACCTACGGGCAGGTGGTCGGCTGGACCGACGTTGCCGGTCTCGGCGACGAACTGCATCACTTCGGCTGGAATGCCTGCAGCAGTGCCCTCAAGCACGAAGGCCACGACATGCACGGCCTGGCCCGCCGGCATCTCCTGGTTCCCGGGCTGCGCTCGTCCAACGTCTACGTATTCGACACCCAGCCGAATCCGCGGACCCCGGCGCTGGTCAAAACGATCGACGCGGCAAACCTGTCCGCACAGGCCGGATACTCGCGTCCGCACACACTGCACTGCGGTCCCGACGGCGTCTTCCTGACCTGCCTGGGTGGGCCGCAAGGCGACGACGACGGACCAGGTGGGATCGCGCTGCTCGACCACACGACGTTCGACGTGCTGCGCGCCTGGGAGACCGATCGCGGGCCGCAGCACTTCCACTACGACGCCTGGTGGCACCTGAACCAGAACGTGCTGATCTCCAGCGAATGGGGCAGCCCGTCCATGATCGAGAACGGCATCGTGCCGGAACTGTTGCTGGGCAACAAGTATGGCCATGCCCTTCATTTCTGGGACCTCGCCACAGGCCGGCATCTGCAGCGTGTCGAGCTGGGCCCGCAGCACCAGATGGTGCTGGAGGTGCGCCCGTCCCACGACCCGGACGCCACGTGGGGCTTCGTCGGCGTCGTGATCTCCACCGAGGACCTGTCTGGGTCGGTGTGGCGCTGGTTCCGCGACGGCGACGAATGGAAGGTCGAGAAGGTCATCACCGTCGCGGCCGAGCCCGCCGACCCGGATCTCCTGCCTCCCGCGCTCAAGCCGTTCGGCGCGGTGCCGCCGCTGATCTCCGACATCGATCTGTCGGTGGACGACCGGTTCCTCTACGTGTCCTGTTGGGGCACAGGTGAACTCAAGCAGTTCGAGGTCTCCGATCCCGCGAGCCCGCGACAGACCGGATCGGTGCGGCTCGGCGGGATCGTGGGCCGCACACCGCATCCCGCGATGCCCGACCTGCCGTTGGCCGGCGGTCCGCAGATGGTCGAGGTCAGCCGCGACGGAAGCCGGGTGTACTTCACCAACTCGCTCTACGGGGCGTGGGACGACCAGTTCTACCCCGACGGTGTCGGCGCCTGGATGGCCAAGCTCGACGTTCCCACCGACGGTGGGATGAGCGTCGACCAGAACTTTTTTCCGCACGGCGACGAGTTCCGCGGCTTACGCGTCCACCAGATCCGGCTGCAGGGCGGCGACGCGTCGTCGGACTCCTACTGCTTCAGCTGACCGCGTCGGACGTACACCCGTCTGATCAGCCACGCGGCGGCCGCGGCGGTGAGCAGGAGCAGCCACGGCCACGATCCCTGCCGGTGCACCCAGCCCGCGATGGCGCCCTGCACCCGTCCCGCCGCGGCGATCACCGGATCCGCGGGGTCGCCGCCCGCGAACAACCGGATCTCGTAGTAGCCGTAGTACGCGACGTAGAGCCCCACCAGGATCAGCACAACCCCACCGATTCGGTTGACGTACGGCAGGATCCGCCTGAGAGGGTCCGCCAGCGCGGAGCCCGCGACGGCCGCGCCGACGGCCAGGGTGCCGACCACCAACGCGAATCCCCCGGCATAGGCCAGATAGATCCACGCCCGTCCGCCGGCGGTGCCGAAACCGGCGCCGGTGACGGCGAGAAAGGGTCCCACCGTGCACGACAGCGACGCCAGCGCATAACCCACCCCGTACCCGAACATCGAGCCCAGGCGCGCCGTGGGAGCCGAGAGGCCGGCGGTGAACCGGTCCGGCATCAGCACGGTCAGCGCGCGCCCGGACAGCAGCCAGCCGCCGAGCGCCACGAGCACGACACCGACGACCACCGTGACGTAGGGAATGTGCTGCTGCACCGCGGAGGCCAGCGCAACGGTCAGCAACCCGAACACGGCGAACACCACGAGGAAACCGAGCGTCATCGCCACCGTCGCGGCAACCGCACGTCCCACCGCCGTCGAAACCCGGGTGCCGCTCCCGCGCACCACCAACGCGAGATAGGCGGGCAGCATCGCGAACCCACACGGGTTCAGCGCGGCCACCATGCCCGCCGCGAACGCCAGGCCGACCAGATCCTGCTGCACGCGGTTACGCGCCCAGCGCGGACACCCGCTCCTGCAGCTCCTGTTGCGGCATGGCCGACGTCGGGTTATTCACAAACGTCGACGAGCCGTCGGCGCGGTAGAACACGTACGCAGGCTGCCACGGCACGTTGTAGCGCGCCCAGATCGAACCGTCGGCATCGTTGAGATTCGGGAAGTTCAGGTTGTACTTCGACACGAAACCCTGCATGGCCGCGACATCGGAACGGGCGGCGACGCCCACGAACCTCACTCCCGGATTGGCGGCGGCGACCCTGCTGACCGACGGCGCCTCGGCGTTGCAGAACGGGCACCACGGCGTCCAGAACCACAGCACCGCGGGCTTGCCCTGCAGTGACGCGCCGTCGAACGGCGCGCCGCCCAGCGTGGTCCCGGTGAAGTCGAGCCGATCGTCAGCGACCGCCGTCGGTGGGCTCACCGTCGCGAGCATGAGAACCGCGGCGACGACGCCGGCCGCGAAACGGAGAAATCGATGGATCATGAGCGGCTCCTCTGTCGCCAAACTACGCCTGTGCGACACCTCTGCACTCAGGAATGCTTCTCGATGTACGCGTCGGCGTCCTTGTCCGTGGCGTCGACGCCTTTGATCTCCTCATGCCTGGCATAGAACTGCAACCACTTCATCCCGAGCTCGTGACGCAGCTCCAGCGTTGCGCTCTTGATGAAGTCCGGCATCGCCTCGCGTTCCTCTTCATCGAGGTGCGACCCGTTCTCGGCGCGCGCCTTGTGCACAGCCTCGAACCACGGCTCGCTTCCGGGCTGGTGCTGCCGCGACTGCCGCACCGCATCCCTGATCGCGTTGTGGTCGGTGATGGCGTCCTCGGCTTCGTCCTTGGGGTCTCCCTCGGGATTACCGGGATCGTCACGACCGCCGTGTTTGAGTAGCGCCGGGTAGAAGACTTTCTCCTCCGCATCGGCGTGGGCGTCGAGCCGCCGGCCAAGCACCTCCCAGATCGCGGCGAGTTCGTCGGTGGTCGTCGCGTCGTCGAGCCGGAAGAACTGACGGCGCAACCAGTCGTGATCGGCGTAGATGAGCTCGATGATGTCGGCCATGACCCGTCGATACCCGCCACAGAGGTTGCCTACTCCACCGGGTGCGGGGGTAATCCCGAAAGCGCGCAATGGGTGCAGTTCTCGACCGCGATCCGCTCGGCATGGCCGGCCGGCGCGCGCCGGATTCCGACGCCGGCCATCACCGCAGCGATCACCATCATCACGGCCGAGATCAGCACCGCGATGCGGAAGCCGGCCGCGAAGGCGTCGGGCGCGGCGTAGTCCCCGCCGCTGATCCCGGCCAACCCGGGCAGCACGGCCACCGCCAGCAGCCCACCGGCCCGGGCCACCGCGTTGTTCACGCCGGAGGCGGATCCGGCCATGCTCTCCGGGGCCGAATCCAGCACCGTCGCAGTCAAAGGCGCGACGACGAGCACCATGCCCGCACCGAAGACGATGGCCGCGGGTGCGACGTCGAACACCCACGACGCGTCGGCATCGATCCGCATCATCAACAACAAGCCGACTGCGGCAATCAACGGGCCGACCGTCATCGGCAGCCGCGGACCGATCCGGCTGGACAGCGCTCCCGCACGCGACGAGAAGACGAGCATCACCGCGGTGAACGGCAGCAGCACGGTACCTGCGGCGACCGGACTGAAGCCGGCCACGATCTGCAGTTGCAGCACCAGCAACAGGAACACCGCGCCGAGCGCACCGTAGATCAGCAGCGTCATCGCATTGGTCACCCGGAAATTTCTGTCGGCGAACAGCTTCGGTGACACCAGGGGATGGTCGGATCGGCGCTCGACGATGACAAACGCGATCAGGGCGAGCACCCCGACGCCGATGCTCGCCACCGACCCGAAGCTCACATCGCCGCCTCCCAGCGCGGTGAGCCCGTGGGTCAACGCCCCCAGACCGGCGACGGCCAGCGCGGCACCGGCGAGATCGAGATCCCTCGGAGCCTCCGGGTTCCGGCTTTCGGGCACCCGCGCAACCGTCACCGCCACCACGATCACAGCCAGCGGCAGGTTGATGAGAAACACTGCGCGCCAGCTCCACTCGACCAGGAAGCCACCCAGGAACGGGCCGATGGCTCCGGCGATCCCGCCGAGACCCGACCACGCGCCGATGGCCGCGGCCCGGTCCCCGGGGTGGAACGACGCGGAGATCAGGGCCAGGCTGCCGGGCGTGAGCAGGGCACCGCCGACGCCCTGTAGGGCTCTCGCCGCGATCAGCACCTCGGTGCTCGGAGCCAGGCCGCAGGCCAGCGAGGCCAGCGCGAACCAGACCACGCCGATCAGGAAGACCCGTCGCCGCCCGAACCGGTCACCGAGTGACCCGCCGAGCAGGATCAGCGAAGCCAGTGTGAGCGTGTAGGCGTTGACGATCCACTGCAGGCTGCGGAATCCCGCTCCGAGGTCGCTGCCGATGTGCGGCAGCGCAATGTTGACCACCGTGCCGTCGACCATCACCAGGCCGGATCCGAGCACCGTGGCCAGCAGCACCCACCGGCCCGCCGCCGTGCCCATCCTCAGCCCCGTCGCATCCGCACACATGCCCCAAAGACTGCCCTGTCACCTCTGCCGACACACCTTGTCCGGCGCGAAAGATGGCGTCATGACCGGACGCGCATCGCGCGCGGCCGGCGAATGCGGCAGGAGACCAGCCATGTACGTCATGACCAGTGCCGGCCTGGGGCAGCCTCAGGGTGCGCCGACCGACTGTTCGGCGGTCTCGCTCGACCGCTTCGAGAAGCAACCGGCCGATCTCAGGCGGGTGGTGTCCGCGTCGGTGACCAGGCCTGCCGAATGGTTCGACGGTCTGGACCGTGACATCCGCTTCGCACTGACCGCGATCTTCAATCGGATGTGCCGATACGGAGTGTGGCCTCAGGTCCGGCGGATCGTCAAGGTCACCGCCGGCGAGGCGCCGTTCCTGGTCGCCGATCGCGCACTTCGGGTTCCCGGGGTCACACCGGCGGTGTACTTCACCGCACAGTCCGGCGACGCACTGATCCAATCCCTCATGGCGACCGGCCGGTTCTGCATGGCCCAAGGTGTGGGCGCGAGCCTGCACAAAGGACAGACCACGCTGCGGGAGATCTCGAAATCCGACAGCCTGCACATCTCGGTCGGATCACCGCGATCGCGAGACGAGTTCGACGCTCACATCGACCTGTACTCGCCGACCCCCGAGCACACCGGCAGCAGCTTCTGCTCGAATCGTCCTTCGACCGCCGCAGTCGCTCACATCGGCCGCGAGGTGTTTCCCGAAGGCTTCCGCAAGGTGACGGGAATTCCTGGGGTACAGGTCTTTCCGGAGCCATCGGCAGCGCCCCCGAGTCCGCCGTCGCCACGGCAGGAGCCGGTCACGCCCAACATCGTGCAGATCGAATGGCAGGGTGCCCGACGCGCGCCCGGGCAGCGCACACCCCGACCGGCGGGCCCGGTGCTGCCGGTCGACGTGGTGACCCGCATCGAACGCGCAGTCAAGGAGCAGGTCAGTCCGCAAGCCCTGCTTCCCTCACATGTGCGGGTACGTCTGACCAGAACACGGCGAGCCCTGGAGACCGCGGGACCCACCGAGGAGACCGCGGCGCGGTACGCCCGCGACGCCGCGGAGCAGGAAGCGCAAACCTATCCCGACGCCCAGGCGCTGGCGTTGAGCCTCGCCGAGCAGCTCGAACACGCGCACCAAGCCAAGGCGACGTCGGTGACAGTGCCTCTGCCTCAGTACGGACGAGGAGATTTGAGCAGCCGAAAGGCGATCGCCGGTGAGATCCGGCGGATCGCGCTCACCGTGCGCAAGTTCCTGCCCAGCCGCGCCCAAGGCGTACGCAGCATTGTGATCCTCTTCGGCACCGGCAAGGCAGGCACCCGGGTGGAAGTCCAGCTGCCGTAATCGTTTTCGCCGAGGGAGCAGATGTACCTGCACACCGTATCCGAGATCGGCCAGGCTGTTCGCACGCCGCTCAGCGCGATCGACACTGCGATCCGGCACGCCAGACGGCAGATGAAAGCCGAGAGCGTCCGCCACCGAGCGAAGTCGCGGCAAGGACATACGGTGGCTTCGGTCCTCCGGGACTTCGGCAGGTTCTCACTGTGGGCGCGCGAAGCCGAATTCTTGGAGAACTTGAAGACGGTGTACGAGAACCAGTCGGGAGTTCCGTTGAACTACACCAGGTTCCCGGTCACAAAGAAGGACCCGCAGGGCCGTTCCGGACGCAGCACCCCGTGGCGCTTCACACCGCAGCGGCAGCAGTTCGACCGATCGGAGGCCGCGGGCAGCTTCTGCCTCGGTTCCGCGCGGAGCATGGCACTCCGGTCGATATTCGGAATCGCCAAGCCGACCTATCGCCAGGTTCTCGCCGCGTTGAACAAGGACATCCTTGCGGCAAAGTCGAAGGGCGACACACCGACCGAGGCGCGACTGCTGATTAGCCGCATCGTGAGCCATTCGGCCGATCCGGGCTCGCTGGCGCAATACAACCAGGACCTCGCAGACCGATACGGCGTCACCAACGTCAAAGTCGTCACGGTGGACAGAGCGCGGGCGCTCGACGCGCTCAGGGCGGGCTCACCGGTCTTGGCTGATCTCGTCGGAGGTCGGCACTGGGTGATGGTCAGGCGTTCGCCGCGCGGCGAGCTCTGGGCCAACGATCCGCTGTTTGACCCACCGATCCAGAAGATAACGATGTCCAAGTTGGGCAACCGGTTCGAGATCGTCGTCGACGCGACGACCCTGCGACCGATCACGCCGGGAAGCGCCGCCGCCTACCAGAGGTGAACCGCGCGTCAGCAGACCGCCGCGGGGCAAGGCGTGGCCCGGCAGTTGCAGACGTCGAACGGATCCGGTGTGATCCCCGCCAGCCGCAACGCGAATGCCTCGTAGCACGCGTTCCGGATCCTGCCCTCGCCGACGTCCCGGAGATGCCCGTAGAGCAGATGCAACATCTCATGGATGATGATCCCGGCCCGGATATCTCGGGTGGCCGCCCAGAACATCGGGCACAGCACCACGGTGTTGCGTCCGACGTTCGCATGCACCCAGGCGTTGTCGCACGGTGTGCAGCACGTCAGATCGTTGTCTGCGCATCCGGCCACCGCCGGCCGGCATTCGAAGGTGATGCGACGTCCACCGTCGAGCTCCCTGGCCACCGCCCGCAATCGTTTGGCGACGCTGACTCCCGACGCCTCGTTGCCGGCCCATGGGACCGGCCGCGACGGGTCGTGTCCGAAGAAGCTGCGGAAGATCCTTGCGGTGCGTACGGCATCCGCGCCCCGCGCAGCAGGCGCCACGCTGATCGAGGCATCGACCTTGTCGGCTGCGTTGTTGGCCAGCCTGATCGCGCGAACGATCGCTTGCCGCAGCGCGGTGAGACACTGTTCGGCCGTCGGCAGCGGACATGGAGCACACGCCGGAAAGTCGAAGATCGGGGCGCCCAGCAGCTCATCCTCTGCGCTCACCCCCGCCATTCCGGCCGCGACACGTCCGGCTTTGCGCCGGTGCACCAGCTTCTGCATGCCGGCCGGCACCGGTTGATCGCTCAGATACATGGCCGCCTCCTTAATCAGTGCAGTGATTGGCTCACAGCAACCGCGGTGCGCCACCGAAACGGGTGTCGTACCAATGCCGTCCGATGATCCGACCGCCGACCTCGGACAGGATGTCGGTGCCGGTGGCGCCGACATTGCGGACAACGAACTCGATGGTTACCGATTCGGCGAGCCGGATGTCCACCGGCACAGCCGAAGAACCCCACGGATTGATGATGTGATCGAAAGTCAGATAGGGGTCCAGCGGATACGCCCCGGAACGAATCTGCCATTGGTAACCCGGTGTGCGGATCCTGGTCGGATCGGCAGCGTACCGGTCGGTGAATTGCATGAAGTAGCGCAGTATTCCGCAGTATTGGGGCCGCAGCGAGTACCGCGCCAGCACAATCTCCTGCCCCGGTTCGGGGGCGGGTAGCACAGCGCTGTTGTCGAACGGCGCCGTGTCAAGCGGGTTGTCGCAGACCTCGCACTGGCCTGCACCCGGACATCCGCAATCCTGGTGCACCGGCATCGGTCATGTCCCGGCGCCGAGGATCTTGTAGCCGTGCAGCGCGATGAACAGCTGTGCACCCTGGTACAGCGGCCCCTCCGAAATCTCGTCGACCACCACCCGAATGGTGGACCGGGGCTGAAACAGCATCGGCTTGGCCATCGGCCGGAACGGGCGCCGACCATCCGGGCTGCCGAGCCCGGCGGTGTTGTGGATAGCCCGGTTCTGCAGTTCGCGGCCGGTACCGCTGTCGATGATGCTGTAGGTGAAGTCGATCCCGAACACCTTTGCCGCAAGCGCCCGTATCCCAACCCGCGGATCGGTGAAGAGTCCGGCCAACAGCTGGTTGACATCCGGCTGACTGAAAATCACCGACCCGGGCGGCTCGGCGGGCACGAAGCTGTACCCGATCGACGTCGCGATGAGCACGCCGTCGACGGAGACGTTGATGACGTCCTCGACCCGCGCGCCCCGTCGCCCGGCCAGAGTGAAGACCGCCACGTGGTCATAGGGGATCTCTTTGAGCCGCACGGGCGCTCCCCACCCGTTGGTCCGCAGCTCCTGCCGCGGACCGAGCAGCCGTGCCGCTCCCAGCTGTTCGTCCTGCATGTCAGCCGCCTCCTACCAGAGCGGGCGCCACATGTCGGGCGCGTTCACGGGCCGCACGAACTGCGGGGTCTGCGGTGGCTCGGCGGGGACATACGCGTCGATCCCCCGCAGGCCGGAGCACGAGCACACACCCCCGCGGGGCTCCCGCACGTAGCCTTCGGTACCGCGCAGTTCATCGTCGTCGCCGTCGAGTTCGTCGCTGCCGTCCAGTTCGTCGCTGCCGTACAGCTCGTCGTCACCGACACCCGGCATCTGGTACAGGCCCCCGTCGGGTGCCTGATACAGCGCAGCGAAGCCCGTCAGATCCTCGCCGGTGTCGTCGGGCACCGGAACCTGGGGGTCCTGCTGCGTGACGGGTGGAGGCGCCACCGGCGCCCGTCGGACGACCGGCGCCGGCCGCACTGCCGGCGCCAGGAACCGCCGCAATCTGGGCACGACGCGGGAAGCCACCATCGGCAGCACCGTCTTGGCGATGCCGGGCAGCAACGACCAGAAGCCGACCGGATCACCGAGTCCGTCGTAACCCTGCACCCACTGATACAACCTGCCGTCGTCGCCCAGCCGTACCTCACCCGGTACCGCGTCCGCGCCGTTCTGCAGATCGTCGTCGAATCCCTGCACCTGGAACAGTGACCCGTCCGGAGCCTGGTAGAGCGCACCGTAGTCTGCGACGTCGTCCAAACCCTGAACGGTCATCAGTTCCTCATCACCGAATCCGTCAAGACCGTTGTCAACCATTGCCATCCCTGTCTTCCGTCACTGCACATCGCGGGTCAGGTAGCCGTCGAGGACCACCCAAATATGCCGAGGGCCGATCTCGTCGAGCAGCAACGAAGTGACACCGCGCGGGAAGAGCATCTCGACACGGAAGTTCTGCTGCGGGTCGATGAATACCGGCTCGGCGAATCGGAACGTCGAAAGCGGGTCGGGCTCACCGTGACTGAGCGGCATCTCACCGCTGGCACCGAGCACGCCCGCGCCGGACGGGAACATGTACGTCGGAGCGGTGATGGCCTCCTTCTCACCGACCAGCAGTGAGACCACCGAGCCGTAGATCAGCTCAGGGATGAACAGATCACGGGTGTCGTAGCGGTCCGGGTTCGGACCGCTGATGACTACACGCATGGCTCTGGCTTCGAAGGTATTGAGGCTCGGAAGCACCCCGGACGCCTGCAGATTGGTCTCCAGCCTGGTCTTGTTCTGGACGTCGACGAAGAACCGGATGACGCTCGGATCTCGCATCACATCCGCGAGCGTCTCGCCCTCGTTGATGAAAATGGCATCGTAAAGGGGGCTGTGCAGCTTCTCCTTGACGCCTGTCACACGTGCCATGGTCTGAATCTCCTTTTCTCTGTACGGCTTTCAGTGCCGCCGTACCGTCGGCCGGTAGTATCGGGGTGCCGGCGCGGGCACCGGCCGCGGCCGCACCCAGCCCGGCCGCCACAATGAAGGAAGCGGGTAATAACGCGCGCGGGGGTAGTAGGGCGTGGCGGAGGTGTAAGCGGAGGGATAAAAGGCCGACGCGGCCGGTGCCTGGTACCCGGGCTGGTCGGAGCCGCGTATCACGGCGTCGAGCCGGCCCGCACTGCGCGGCCGGTTGCCCGGCGGCAGCCCTTGCCGCCAGAGTCGCAGCAGCAGCCGTCGCACCCAAAGATCGCGGGACAGCATCCCCCGCGCCCGCAGTGCGTCCCAAACCTCCTTCACCCGCGGATCGCGCGGCTGCAGACCCATGGTCCGCACCGCCTCCACCAGATCCGCGGCCCCATACGACTGGCCGAGGCCGTCGTCGAAGTCATGCAGGCTCATGCCCGGTCTCCTTTGCAGCGAGATGACTTTCTTCACGATCGCCCGGGGCTTCCAGCCCATAGGGTGTGACACCGTGGCATCCACGGCGATCCAGCGCCCCCGGAACCGGACTTCCGGGTAGACGTGGGTGAAGAGATTGGGGCGCCGAGGGTTCGGGCCGATGACGACGATCCGTACCGGATGCCCGATGGATTGGAGCATGGCGCCGAGCAGGATGGTCATGTCGTCGCAGTCGCCGGCGCGCAGCTCGAGCATTCTGCGCGCCGAGTGCAGCAGCTCCACGCGGTGCGGGTCGCGGGTGTAGCGGATGTTGCTCTGCACCCATTCGAACAGCGCCTTGATCTCGCCGAGATAGTCCCTGGCGCGGATCCGTTGAGCTCTGAGGATGTCGACCACCCTCCGGCGTACCGTGAAGTCCTTGGCGCCGTCGAGGATGAACGAGCGGATCCGCTCGACCGTCCAATCCGTTCCGCGTGATCCCGACGGGATTCGGGTCGTTGTAATCCGCAGTGGCGCTTCGGTTTCGGCCAGCGCAGTACCGTTGGCGCACGCGACGCTCATGTCAACTCCACACACTCGCGCGCAGCGCTTCGGCGCTCAAGGGCTGCGCCCGGCACTGCCCGCCGCAGAACTTCGGAAAGATGCGGATCGTCTCCTCGTCGGCCGAACACGCCACCACGGTGACCGCCGGACATGCCGCGGCGACCCGCTCGGCACGGGTGAGATCGCGTGTCCCGGCTTCGATCACCACGGCGTTCGGGGTCCGGGTGACCAGGACGGTCATCACACATTCGAGTGCGCATTCATCGATGACCAGCTCCGGCGACGACAGGATCGCGCGGATCCCCCGCCGTGCCACCTCGCCGAAACCTGCCAGCAGAATCTGGAGCACATGTGGCCTCCTACCTTCCGGAGACCGACGCTAGTCAGACGTTGCCCCCTTCACGAGAGGCCGACGGGCAACCTTCGGGGCAACCGGTGCGGCTTATAGCGCACCCTGCCGGGCCATCACCGCGACCGCCTCGGCCCGGGTGCGGCAGTGAAGCTTGGCGAGGGTGTCGTGCACGATGTTCTTGACCGTGCGTTCCGAATAACACAGCTCGCCCGCGATCTCCCTGGTCGTGCTGCCCTGAGCGAGCAGTCGCAGCACGCTGAGCTCTCGGCAGGCGAGCACACCACGATCGCCCAGTGAACCTGCGCCGTTCCCGTGCCCCAGCAGGGGCGACAGCACCGACGGCGGTATCGAGCCCAACCCATGGGCGACAGCCCGGCACGCGGCCACCAGGCTGGCCGGGGTGATCTCCGCACGGAGCAACAGCCCCGCGAATCCGGCCTTGACGGCCCCCTCCATCAACACCACCGAGCCGGTCTCTGCCACCCCCACACACCTCGTCCCGGCGGCGACGAAATCGGGTGCCGCCGACACCGCCGGGCCGTCCAGTTCCAGCAGCAGGATCTCGGCGGCGGTCAGATCCGGCGAGGGAGTCAGATGCGCGCTCTCCCCCACGACCTCGAAACCGGACGTGGTCAGGCACTCCGCGAGCCCCCGCCGAAAGATCGCGTTGGAGTCATCCACCCAGAGGGCGACCCTCCGATCCATCCGTCCATTGAACCAACATCGACGGCTCACCGGACTGGGTTGTGGTGCGTACCTTCGGGCCATCGCCGCAGACCGGTTGCCCGTTGGTGTTGCCCTTTCGGTACGTCAGATCATGCCCTGGCGGATCGCCTCTGCGACCACCTGGGCTCGGCTGCGCGCGTCCAGGTGGCGTTCGGCATCGCGAATGGCGTACTTGACGGTCCGCTCGGAGCACCCGACGGTGTCGGAGATCTCTCTGGTTCCGTAGCCCGCGGCCAACAGTCGCAGCACGTGCAGCGATCGTTCGGGCAGGCCGCCCGGCGCGGGGCTCGGCCCGCCGGCGGCGACACCGACTTGGAGTCCGCTCGCTGCAGCCTGCACGGCTGCACCGAGCTGACTCTCGGTGAGTCGACCCCGGGGCAGCACGGCCACCACGTTCGCGCCCGCCGTGGCACCTCGGCGGGGCGCGTCGCTGCACACCAATGTGGGCTTGGCCGAACAAATTCCGGTAGCGGTCCGATCGGAGGCGATCACCACGTCAACGGCCTCGGGCACCGGTCCGGCCGCCCCTTCGAACACGATGCTGATGACGTCGCTGCCCTCCAAACAGGCTTGAACTCCACGGCGGAAGATGTGGTTCTCGTCGACCACCGCCACGCGAATCGCCCGGCGGCCATCGACGGCGGATCGATCGTTTCTCGCCTCCACGGGCCCCCCTGGTGACGTCACCGACCGGGTCTCCGAATCAACGGACTACATTGTGCCCCGCCGGGGACGCTGTTGTCGCGGGTACCGGGAAACCCGAATGCCACCGCCGCGGCGGCGGGCTGCGCGCCCGGGCAAACCACAAGATCACGTGGGCCCCCACGCACCCGCAGTCGGCGAGTGGGCCGGTCACATTGGCAGCTAAAACACATTGCAAGAGCTATCTTTTGGCCCTTCAACTAGCTACTTCGAGCCTCGCCGGTTCGCCAGTACACCGCCGCCCCCCGGCGCACACTCGAGCCCGTCTGATTCAGCTTCAAACGAGGAGTTACCCATGAAGTACGCCATGACCTGGACGTCGCGGCTCGGCGGCTCGGGCAAGGAGAATGAGGAAGCGCTCCGTCGCGCGCTGGAACTGTTCTCCAAATGGCAGCCGCCGGCAGGCACCACATTCCACCAATTCGTCGGCCGCATCGACGGAGAAGGCGGCTTCGCCATCGTGGAGACCGACAACGCCACCGAACTGCTCACGGAAACAATGAAGTTCGCGCCGTTCAACACCTTCAACATCCATCCCGTCGTCGACATGAACGACTGGGCGCAGGCCGCCCAGGGGGGCATCGACTTCCGGAGTTCGATCGACTGAACACGGTTCGGCTGTCACCATGACCAGATGAGCACACGAACCACCTGCGCGATCGTGGGGGGTGGCCCGGCCGGCATGGTGCTGGGGCTGTTGCTGGCCCGGGCCGGTGTCGAGGTGACGGTGCTGGAGAAGCACGAGGACTTCCTGCGCGACTTCCGCGGCGACACCGTGCATCCCACCACGCTGCGGTTGATCGACGAGTTGGGGCTGTGGCCGAAGTTCTCCGCGCTGCCCCACAGCAGATTGCAGCGGGCGACCGTGGACGTGGCGCCCGGCCGGCGCGTCACCATGGTCGATTTCGGCCGGCTTCGCCGGCTGCCCCATCCGTACGTCGCGATGGTGCCGCAGTGGGATCTGCTCAATCTGCTCGCCGAGGCCGGTGAGGCCGAGCCGACGTTCACCCTGCGGATGCGCACCGAGGCCGTGGGGCTCATCCGCGACGTGGACAGGGTCGTAGGCGTCCGCTACCGGGACGACGACGGCTTCGGTGAGCTGCACGCCGACCTGACGATCGCCTGCGACGGCCGCAACTCCGTGCTGCGGCAGCAGACCGGACTGCGGGTCCGGGAGTTCCCGGTCAGTTTCGACGCATGGTGGTTCCGGCTGCCCCGCCCCGACGACGACACGATGTACACGCTGTTTCCCCGGCTGGCCCTCGGCAAGGCGATGATCGTCATCCCGCGCGAGGAGTACCTGCAGATCGCGCTGCTGATCCCGAAAGGCACCGACGCCGCGCAGCGGGCCCGCGGCCTGGATGCGTTCCGCGCGGACGTGCGGGCGCTGCTGCCCGAGGCAGCTGCCGTGGTGGACACGATCACCGATCTCGACCAGGTCAAGCATCTCGACGTCAAGATGAACCGGTTGAGCCGCTGGCACTGCGATGGGCTGCTGTTCCTGGGCGACGCCGCCCACGCGATGTCGCCGGCGGGTGGGGTCGGCATCAACGTGGCCATCCAGGACGGGGTGGCCGCCGCCCGGTTGCTCGCCGAGCCGTTGCGCGCCGGCACGGTGACCGCGCGGCAGCTGGCCGGGGTGCGACGCCGACGGGTGATCGCGACCGCACTGACCCAGGCCCTGCAGCGCCTGATCGACCGGCGACTGCTCGGCCCGATCCTGCGCGGCAACCTCGCCGGCCCGCCGCCGGGGCTGGTGCGCGCGGTAGAACGCATGCCCTGGCTGACGGTCATCCCGGCCTACCTCGTCGGGGTCGGGCTCCGCCCCGAGCGTGCACCCGAATTCGCGAGGCGGCCGCCCGCGTAGGGTCACCCCCCGTGACCGACACCGCCGCGCCGCGCAACCCGTTCGACCTCACCGGCCATGTGGCCGTGGTGACCGGCGGCGGCTCCGGCCTCGGGCTCGGCATGGCCGCGGGTCTGGCGCGCGCCGGGGCCACGGTCGCGATCCTCGGCCGTTCCACGCAGCGTCTGGAGGCCGCGGCGGCCTCGTTGCGCGGTCACGGCAATCCGGTGCTGCCGGTGGTCTGCGACGTCACCGACGAGCAGGCCGTCACCGACGCGATGGCGCGCATCCGCAGCGAGTTCGGTTATCTCGATTCATGTTTCGCCAACGCCGGAGTTCGCGGCACGTTCACCCCGGTGCTGGACACCTCACTGGAGGAGTTCCGTGAGGTGACGCGGGTGGACCTCGACGGCGTGTTCGTGACACTTCGCGAGGCGGCACGGCAGATGATCGCGGCCGGCCGCGGCGGCAGCCTGGTCGGGGTGTCAAGCCTGGGCGCGCTGCAGGGTATGCCCCGCCAGCCCGCCTACGCCGCGTCCAAGGCGGGGGTGACCTCGCTGATGGACAGCCTCGCGGTCGAGCTCGCGCGGCACGGCATCCGCGCCAACACCATCGCGCCGGGATGGTTCGTCACCGAGATGACCGCCGAGGGCATGACCGACGAACGGTTCCGTGCGCGGGTGTTGCCGCGTGTGCCGGTGCGACGGTGGGGCGCTGCCGAGGACGTCGCCGGTGTCGCGGTCTATCTGGCCAGCCCGGCCAGCGCGTACCACACCGGCGACGTGCTGCGTCTTGACGGCGGTTATCTGAAGTTCTAGCTGTCGGTGCCCACGTTTGAATTGAAGGTTCGCCGGACATCAAAGGAACCGTGAGCATGCTGCCGAGCACGATCCCGACACCCGCGGTGCAGATCACCGATGCCGGGGTGGACGCCGCGCTGAGCGCCGCGGTGCGGATCATCAACCCGCTGCTGGACGTGCTGTGGGGCACCGATCCGCTCGACCTGAAGCGCCGGGACGACGGCATCGGCCAACTGCTCAACGCGGTCGACCTTCCCGGCACCCGGTCCTGGGACGACATGGACGCCCACGACCGGATCAACTGGTGGGTCTGGCGGGTCGGTGCGCTGAACACCGTGGCGGTCGCGTTCCCCGGGGCGTTGGGAATCCTGGCCCGCCGGCTGCCGATCCAGGATCTGCTCGGATTCGTCAGCCAGGCCACCGTGCTGTGCGCGGTGGCGCGGGAACTTGGCGTGACCGATCACCGCACCCAGGTGCGCATGCTGGCGTCGGTGCTGTGCGACCGCGACCTCTCGGTGATCGTCTACGAGCCGAGCACAGACCGTCGCCTGGCCCGGATCCCGCAGAATCCGGCGGGCATCGTCACAGCGGTGTGGAACCTCGTCGGTCTCTTCGACGCGATCGGCGATGAGGTCGCCAAACGCCCGCACCCCCGTGCGCCGTTCCGGCTGCTCAACTTGCTGCCCGGGATCGGAGCGCTGGCTGCTTACTTCGGCGAGTGCGGAGCGCTGGCACGGGCGGCGAAGATGGGGCAGCGCTGGATCGAACGGCAGTCAAAGTCCTAGCGACTGCTGCGCTTGCAGCAGGGTGCCCGCCGACGCCTGAAGCCCGGCCAGTTCCGAATCCGACAGCGGCACCTCCAGCACCTCGCCTGCGCCGTGCGCGGTGACCACCGTGGGCAGCGAGAGCGCCACGCCGGAGATGCCGTGCGCGCCCTGCTGCACGGTGGACACGGGCAGCACCCGGTGCTGGTCGCCGAGTATCGCCTCGATGATCCGAGCCGACGACAGCCCGATCGCCAGGTTGGTCGCTCCCTTGCCTGCGATGATCTCGTAGGCCGCGTTGACCACCTCCGCCGAGATGCGGCGCCGGCTGTCCTCGTCGAACACCGGTACACCGTCGCGGCGGAACCGCGCGGCAGGCACACCGCCTACCGACACACTCGACCACAAGGAGATCTCCGAGTCTCCGTGCTCGCCGACGATGAAGCCGTGCACGTTTCCGACGGCCAGGTCGGCATGTTCGGCGATCAGATACCGGAATCTGCTGGAGTCCAACACCGTTCCGGATCCGAAGATGTGGCCGGGGGCGGCGTCGACGGCGCGGGTGGCGGCGAAGGTGACCACGTCGACAGGGTTGGTGACGAACACGACGACAGCGTCGGGCGAGTGCTCGAGAAGTTGCGGCGTGAGTGTCTGGGCCATCACGACGTTTGCCGCGGCGAGATCCAGCCTGCTCTGGCCCGGCTTCTGTTTGGCGCCCGCGGTCACCACGACGACCGCCGAACCCGACGTCGCCGCGATGTCGTCGGAGCCGGTGATCCGGCAGTGCGGAACGAACTGGCTGCCGTGGTTGAGGTCGAGCACCTCGGCGCGCACTTTGGCGGCGTTGACGTCGTACAGCGCCAGCGCTCCGGCTGAACCGCGGATCAGGCAGGCATAGGCGATCGCGGTGCCCACGCTGCCCATGCCGACTATCGAGACCTTGGTGTTCCGTTCGACGGGCATGGTCACATTCTGGTTCAGACGAAAGCTGGTTCAAACGAAAAGAATCGGCCCGATCGGCTGTCCCCTCCGCAGCCGATCGAACCGACGCTGCAAACATATGCGTGGGGTACCCCCCTGAGGAATCGGGGAAATCCCTATTTCTTCCCGCAGGAAGAACTAAGAACGCGGCGAAACCGCAGCTCAGGAGCCGTCAGGGACCGGGATCGGGATGGGGACCGGCACGAACGGCACCTCCACGTAGGTCGTCGTCATCGGGTTGGTCGTCGGCGGCACCGTCGTCGGCGGCACCGTCGTCGGGCGGGTCGTGGTCGGCTGAGTAGTCGTCGGCTGCGTCGTGGTGGTGGTCGGCTGAGTCGTCGTGGTCGGCGTCGTTGTCGTGGTGGTCGTGGTCGTGGTTGTGGTCGGCGACGTGGTCGTGGTCGTCGGCGCCACCGTCGGCGCAGTGGTCACCACCGGCGGAACGACCGTCTCCGGCGGGGGCGGCTGCTGTCGGGAGAGGGTGACCGTCTCGGGCGGGGCGGGAGGGGGCTCGGCCGAGGGCACCAGTGCGCTGCTCAGCGGCACGTTGCCGGGTGTCGGGGTGGTGGGTTCCGAGGTGTCCACGCTCGTGAGCGCGATCGCCGCCCCGCCGACGGCCAGCAGGGCCAGCGCGGCGACCACGCCGGTGACCGACAGCGGCAGCCGCGGACCGGCCGCGGCGTGGCTGTCCCCGTCGCCCGGCGGGATGACCTCGGTCTCGTAGGCGCCGGACAGCGCATACGGATTGGGCCGCTGTTCGGGGATCTCGCCGGTGAACGGGACGACGTCGTCGTCGGTCGAGTCGTCCTGCGACCACGCCAAGGCATACGTGCTGTCCTGCTCGGGGGTGGCCACGGTGGCTGTCTGGGCGCTGCGTCCGTACGCGGCGATCAGCGCGGCGCCGGCGGCCGCGTCGAGCGCGGGACGCGGCGTCGCCACCACCGGGACCCGAAACCGCTGCGAAACCTGTTCTGCGACAAATGGGATCGCCGATCCGCCGCCGACGAGCGCAACCGTCGAGACGCTGTTCCAGCCGATGCCGGCGCGCATCAGAACCTGCTCGAGCGCGGCGAACAGCCCGTCGACGGGACGCGCGATGAGTTCTTCGAGTTCGGCGCGGGTCAGACGGACCTCGCCCTGATAGCCCGGCAGGGCAACGCTCAGCTCGGTGGCGGTCTGCGCCGACAGGCGTTCCTTGGCGGCGCGGCACTGCTCACGCAGCGCGCTCAGCGACCCGACCGCCGCCGTCTGCTCGGGATCCACCCCGCCCCCGACGCCGCCGAGTACGTGACTCAGCACCGCCTGGTCGATCTGGTCCCCGGCGAGCTCGGCGAACCGTTCGGTCCCTCCGATGATCGTGAACGCCGACGCGGCGTCGGCGAGGGTGATGCCGGTGCCGCCGCCTCCGAGGTCGAGCAGCACCACCACTCCGCGACGGTCCAAGCCCGGGTAAGCGTTCAGCGCGGTCAGCGCCGCCTCGGCGTCCGGGATCAGACGCGGGACGGCGCCACCTGGGGTCAGCACGGCGCTGGCCCGCAGCGTGTCGGCCAGCGCGGCGCTCGCCTCGGCACCCCAGTAGGACGGCACGGAGATCGCGACGTCCGACGGCGGCTGCGGCGCGGCAAGCGCGGCCATGGCTTCGAGTGCTTCGACCACCAGTTGTGCGGCCGGGTAGGAGGCGCCGTCGGGGGCGACCAGCGGAACAGTGTCCCCGACGCGTTCGACGAACCCGGACAGCACCACCCCGCCGGGGCGGTTGCCGGACACACCGACCTCGGGGGCGGCGTGGCCGTACAGGGTGAGCACTGAACGCCGGATCACCGGCTGCCGGCCGACTGTCGCCGCCGCGAGGTTGGTGGTTCCGATGGACAGCCCCAACGCATCGCTCATGATTCAGGCCACCCTAAACGATTTGCCCACCGCAACCACCGAGGCACCGCCGCGTGTGCTGCAATGACGCTCATGAGTGACATCGATGACATCAAGCAGGTCAAGTACCGCTACCTCCGTGCCCTGGACACCAAGCATTGGGACGAGTTCGCCGACACGCTCACCGAGGATGTCATCGGCCGTTACGGCGAATCGATCGGTGAGGAGCACCACTTCACCAACCGCGACGACCTGGTGAATTTCATGCGCAACTCGCTGGGCCCGGAGATCCTCACCGAGCACCGGGTCAACCACCCGGAGATCACCGTCGACGGTGACCAGGCCAGCGCGATCTGGTACCTGCAGGACCGGGTGATCGCACCCGACTTCAACTTCATGCTGATCGGCGCCGGCTTCTATCACGACCGCTACCGCCGCACGCCGGCCGGCTGGCGGATCTGCGAGACCGGTTACGACCGCACCTATGACGCGTCGATGAGCCTGGAGGCGCTGAATTTCAAGGTCAAGGCCGGGCGCGCGCTCAACATCTGATCGTCCGACGGGTCACTGCGTGATCGCGATCATCGCGCCGGGCCGCAGCCAGCGCATGATCTTGACCAGGGTGCCGTCGTCGATGGCCACGCAGCCCGCGGTGGGTCCCCCATCGGTGCTGTGCACGAAGAACGCGCCGCCCTTGCCGGGGATGCGTTCCTTGTTCACTCCCATGACCACCGCGTGGGCGTACTGCGGGATGTCGAGGTTCTCGGTGCCGGCGCTCAGCGAGGTGTCGAACGGGCAGTTCGCCTTGTCGCACACCTGCATGGTGTTGTAGGTGGGGCTCTTCATGTCGCCGTCCCACCAGTGGTTGGGCCCGACCTGGACGTAGCGCAGACCGCCGCCGGGGTTCGGTTGGGTGCCGAAGGCGAAGTCGAGCGTGTAGATGCCTTTCGGCGTCATCATCGAACCGTCGAAGTGGTTGGGCGACATGCCTTTTGCGCCGATCTTGGCGGGGATGCCGACACCGCCGGCCACCGGCTGCCAGCCGGCCGCGGTGCGCTCCCACACGTCGAGTTTGGCGTCCGAGCCGCCGGTGCCGGTGACGGCGAGCACCTGGGTCGCCGGGCCGACCGAGTTTGCGAACCACGGCGCGAATTCGGCCGAAACGCGCGGCGCGGCAGGTGCAGCTAGCAGCGCGACGACGCCCAGCGCAACCGTCAGGCAGCGCAGCATGTTTCGGAGTCGGTCAGGGTGCGACGCTGTCGGCATGCACCAACTGTGCCATCCATGACCGCCAGCGCGGCGCTTCTGCGCCTGCAATGTCGGTCGCGGTGTCGCCGTACAGGTACACGGTGACCGAGAGTCTCACCCGGTCGCCGGACAGGCAGCCGCCCACCACTGCGACCCCGGGGGCGGGGGAATCCAGCCGGACCATCACGTTGCGGAACTCCGCGGTGTGATGCACACATTCGACTGTGCCGGCAAGCTGGGGAACGCCCGGCGGGGTGGCATACCGGTGACCGACGTCGAGTCCCGCGATACCCACCGCGGATGCCAGATCCGACCACGCCCGGACCATGTCTCCCGGATGCTCGACGGCAGCGAAGACGTTGGCGGCGCGCTGCCCGGCGAAGTCACGCAGATACACGCGCAGCACGTCGAAGAAGCCGGGCCAGCCAGTCTCGAAGGTCTCCATCTCGTCGTCCCAGTCGTCGCGGCCGGTGAACAGACTGTGCACCATGCGCACCACGCAGCGGTCGCCGGAGTGACTGGTGATGACCACTTCGGTCGCCAGCGGCGGTGCGTCGCCGCTCCAGTCACGCTCCTCGTACCCGAGTCGGCTGGGAGGCTGCCACTCGGTGACCACCGCAGAGCTGGTGACTCCGCCACCGAAGTCGAATTCGATTGCACCGCCGACACGTTCGTCGACCGACGTGGGAGTGAACCATGCACTCATCCCGGGACCGGTGGCGATCGCGTGCCACACCTGCTCGGGCGTGCCGGGTACAAGAAACTCCATCTCGACCCAGCGGTGTCCGTCGCCGTCCTTCTTCAATGCCATGTGACTACGTCCTTTTCTGCTCGGTGGCCGGCATCGGATAGGCGGTGAGCACCACGCGATGCGCTCGCCCGCCGGGGTCGGTTTCGTCGTGATAGCGCGCGGCCAGTGCGGTCACTGCGCGCGCCAGCTCCTCGGTGAACGCGGCTCGGTCCGCGGCCGACCGGAACGTCACAGCGGTGTCGATCGTCAACGTCGCAAGCCGCTTCTGGTTGTCGCGGGCCGCCCGGCACAGGTCGCCGACCTCGCGGACGGCGCGGGCCGCGACCGCGATGAGATAGCTCGCCGACACCCGGTCACGCGCCCTGCCCGGATCGGCCGCGACAGGACCGAGCGCGGCCGGCGAGACGACGTAGGACGCGGCCGTGGCGACCAGTAGCCGCTCGGTCAGTCCGCCCCAGCGGCGCTCGCCGGCCGCAGCGACCAAGCCGTGTCGTTCCAGCGCACGCAGGTGGTAGTTGACCTTCTGTCGGGCGACACCGACCTTCGCAGCAAGAGCCGCGGCCGAGGCCGGCTCGGACAGTTCCGCCAGCAATCTGCTGCGCATCGGGTCCAGCGCTGACGCCGCCGCGGACGGGTCGGCGATCACCTCAACGTCCAGCACGTCGCCATCGTCACCTTGACAAAGTTATTTGTCAATGGCGGGTGCCACGTAGGTTGGGCGTCATGGAGCTTTTGTCTGTGCGACGTCGCGGCCGTGGGATTCGTCAGATCGGGGCCGGCCTCGGCACACTGGACCGCGAAGTCTTCGAGGCCGTGGCGGAGTCGCCGAGCCCGTTGCTCGACGCGGTGATGCCAACGCTGACCAAGGCCGCCGACCACTCCAAGCTGTGGTTCGCCATCGCCGCCGGGCTGGCGGCGTTCGGCACACCGGCGGCGCGGCGCGGGGCCGCCCGCGGGGTGCTGAGCCTGGGGGTGACGAGCCTGGTCACCAATCAGGGCGCCAAGCGGATCTGGAAGCGGGAGCGGCCGAACTGGATCATCATTCCGCTCGCGCGGCGGACACGCAGATATCCGACCTCGAATTCGTTGCCGTCCGGGCATTCGGCCAGCGCCGCCGCGTTCGCCGTCGGGGTCGGCTTGGAGAGCCCGCCGCTGGGGCTGGGGCTGGCGCTGCTGGCCGGGATGGTCGGGATGTCACGGGTTGCGACCGGCGCGCACTATCCCGGCGACGTGCTGGCCGGCCTGGGCCTCGGCGCGGGTATCGCGGTTCTCGGCGCGCGCGTCGTCCCGCCGGTCGTGGAGACCCGACTGCCCACCGCCGACCCGCTGCGGGTCGAGCAGCCCGCCCGGCCGGACGGTAAGGGAGTCACCCTGGTCATCAACCCGGCGTCGGGCAGCGGGACGGGTGCGCGGGTGCTCGACGAGGTGCGCGAGGCGCTGCCGCAGGCCGAGATCGTGGAACTCGAAGAGGACGACGACGTGGTGGAGGTGCTGAAGTCGGCCGCACAGCGCGCCGAGGTGCTCGGCGTCGGAGGCGGTGACGGGACGGTCGCCACGGCGGCGGCGGTCGCGGCGGGCGCGGGCCTGCCGCTGGCGGTGTTCCCCGCGGGCACGTTCAATCACTTCGCCAAGGACATCGGCTGCGACACGGCGGCGAAGACCATCCAGACCATCCAGCAGGGCTCGGTGTCGTGCGTGGACCTGGTGTGCCTGAACGAGAAGCAGATGGTGGTCAACACCGCCAGCATCGGCGCCTATCCGCAGTTCGTGGCCACCCGGGAGAAGCTGGAGCACAAGATCGGCAAGCCGTTGGCCGGCATCTACGCCATGTTCCACACCCTGCGCCGTGGTCAGCCGGTGCGGATCGCCTACGACAACAAAACCCTGCAGACGTCGTTGTTCTTCCTGGGCAACTCGACCTACCTGCCGTCGGGCTTCGCGCCGTCGCGACGCACCCGGATGGACGACGGCCTGCTGGACGTCCGGATCCTGGAGACCGGCAAGCGGCTCAGCAGGCTGCGCATCCTGACCGCGGTGATCTTGGGCCGGCTGGAGCGCAGTCCGCTCTACCACGAGATGCGGGTGCCGAAGTTCTCATTCCGCTCGGTGGACGGCCCGACGGTGCTGGCCCTCGACGGGGAGGTCGGCACCGAGGTGACCGAGGCCACCTTCAGCGCGCAGTATCGAGCTCTGCCGGTCTTTCGGCCGCTGCCGTGAACGGCGGCACCAGCAGCAGGCACGCAACGAAGTAGGCGTACCCGAGAGCCCATCCGGCGATCACGTCCGAGGGGTGGTGCACGTTGAGCACCACCCGCCCGGCACCGACGGTCAGCACCACGAGGACGCCGAGGGCGACCAGCCAGCCGCGCCACACCGGACGGACCACCGGCAGCACCACGGTCAACAGCGCCGCGACCGACGCCATGACTCCGAGGGCGTGGCCGGACGGGAACGACGACGACAGCGCGGACACCATCGCGGTGTCCGGTCGCGGCCGGGCGGCGATGTATTTGGTGAGCTCGGTGAGCACGCCGCTGAGTTCGACGGTGAGCAGCAGGAAGACCGCGAGCCGGAGGTGGCGGCGGATCAGCGCGATCACGATGACGATCAGTACCACCAGGCGGAACGCCCCGGGGCCGAGGACGGTACAGAAGACATCCCAGGCGGTCACCCACCCGGGGCGGGTCTCACCGAACCGGAACGCGGGGTCGAGCGCGTCGGCGTCGATGCCCGCCAGCCACGGCCAGCCCTGGACGAATCCCACCCACATCAGCAGATACACCGCGATGGCGGCGGCGGCACTGGCGAGCAGCCATCCGGTGCGCAACTTCACCTGACAAGCTGTACCACCGGCGTGCTGAGCTACCGTTCGGACATGGCCGTATTTCTGCGGAAGCTGTTCCGAATCGGCAAGCTTCCCAGCGCGTTGCGCGCGGAGGTCGAGGCCGAGGGCGTGCTGTTCCTGTCCGAGTACGTGGCTGTGACGCGCCGGTTCCGGGGCGCCGTGCCCGGGCTGCGCTCCAGCGGCAGCATCGCCAGCTATGTCGGTTCACTCGTGGTGACCGAGGAACGGGTGCTGGCCACGCTGTCGTCGCTGCCCAAGCTGGCGGGCCGGACCATCGACGTGCGTTGGGACGCCCCGCAATCCGGCGCGGTGACCGCCGAACTGTCAGAAACGGGGCTGATGCTGGACGTGGATGTCGCCGCCGTGGACCCGCGCTGCTCCGGGGAGCTGTCGCTGCACTACAAGGAGCGCATTCCTCCCGACGTACTGGCGCGACTGCCCCGGAGGACGCTCGCCTATGACGTGCCGCCGGAATTCGTGTTCCGTGCCGTCGGGGTGCCGTACCACCCGTAGGCAGCCGTCAGGCCACCGCCATCACCCGGTAGCCGTCCCACACACTCGGGTATCTCGGCCGCCACGGTGTCACCGCGCGCAGCCGCGCATTGCTCACTCGCAGTGACCTGGTCATCGAGGTCGCGCGATCCCCCGCCAGCAGTGCCGTCCGGCCCGGCGGGTGCAGCCAGGGTTTGACGCCTACGGCAGCTGCCATCGCCGCGCTGTTCTGTTTCGCGGTGACGGGGCAGTCGTCGGCGACGTTGTAGGTGCCGGGCGCTGCCTCCAGGGCGGCGACGACCGCCGCGGCCGCGTCGGCCAGGTGTATTGAGGACATGTAGCTGTCGGGCCGTCCCGCCTGAAACGCGATGCGGCGGCGGGCCAGCGCCATGATCGTCTCGCTGTGGGCCGCACCTGGTCCGTAGAAGAACCCGAATCTGAGGATGATGGACGCACCGCCGTTCTGGCCGAACCTGCGACTGCTCGCCTCGGCGCCGTGGTTTCCCACCGCGATCGGGTAGTGGTCGACCGGCCAGGTCTCGTCGATCCACCTGGTGCCACCGTCGCGGTAGATCATCGACACCGACTCTTGCACCACGCGCTCGACGCCCGCCGCGATCGCCGCGTCGACGAGTGTCGCCGACCCCTGGATCCGGATCCGGTGGCACTCCTTCCATGCCGACTTCAGCATGAAGCGCTCGGTCGACGGCAACGACGACGCCAGGTTCACCACTGCGGCGTGCCCGCGGAACGCCGCAGTCAGCGCGTCGCGGTCGAACAGCGACACCTGCACCGCCGTGGCGCCCTGCCGTTGCAGCGCCTGCGCTTTCGCTTCACTGCGCGCCATGGCCGTCACCTCGTGACCGGCGGCGACCAACGCGGGCACCGCATACCCACCGATTGCTCCGGTGCCGCCGGTGACGAAGACCCGCATGCTCGTCACGCTAGCCCGCGGTTCAGCACGGCGGGCCCCCGTTCCGGGGTTCCAGCAGCGCCTCGTTCTCGCGGCGCTGCTCGGCGAGCCGCTGGGCTCGTGCCTGGACGCGGGTCTGGGTGCGCCGCGGCATGCCCAGACCGGAGAGCCGACCAGGGGTCGGCACCCGATCGGACGCGGCGACATCGACGGGAGCTGTCGGCCGGCACAGCGCCGGGAACAGCACCCTGCTTCCCGGCCGGGTGGTCACCACCTGGCCGCCCGGCGACGTCCACACGACGGTGCCGTCCGGGGACTGGACATCGCGCCAGCCCCAAAAAGTCTTGAGCAAGTGGTGTTTTCGGCACAGCGCTTTCAGGTTCGACGCCTGTGTCGGGCCCACCGGATAGGGAATCGTATGGTCCAGATCGCAACGATCGGCAGGCACGTCGCAGCCCGGGAACCGGCACGTTATGTCGCGGCAGCGAACGAAGTCGGCCAGCTTCGCCGACGGGACGTACCGCGACTCCGGTGGTGACTGTCCCGGATGGATCAGCCGCCGGATCGTCGCCGTCTTGGCCACCACGGCCGCCAGCAGCGGCGCCGGCAGCACCGCTCCCCCGAGGGTCATCCCCGGATTGGTCTTCGCCGGGCCCCACCCCTCGGGAGAAGCAAGCAAATCCCGGCCCGTTCGTTGCTCGGGCTCGGGCACGTGCTCGCCGTGGGCGCTGAACGGGGTGTCGTCGCTCAGGCTCTCTTCTTCGGCGATCACAAGTACCACCACCGCGCTCGGGGCACGCCCCGCGGCTGGGCAGTCATCGGTGCCGCACAGACACGTCAAGCGGTCCGCCTTGGCCGACATCGCCCCTATCGCCGCCGCTCGTCGCTGATCCCTATTTCTGGGGTCTCGGTTGCAGACGCTGCCGGCCAACTCGTCGAGCCGACGATCAAGAGCCTCTCCGTCATGCTCATGTAGGACCGCCTCGACGTAACACACTCCGGAACCGTTCTCGGCCGGTGTCACATCGACATGGCACGACCTCGACGAGCCCTCCGCCCGCACCACAGCGGCAGGGTCGAATCGGTCGACCCAGTAGTCGATTTCGCTCTCCTGCTTGGCCTTCGACAGCGATCCCCACGCGGTGATTTGAGCAGCGATCTCCACATCGACCTTCGCCCTGGCGTCCGGGTCGGCGATCAGCCGGGTGCGTCTCACCGCAGCTCTGGCGAGCCGGTACGAGATCGCGCCGGAAGCAAACACTTCGGCCACCTGCGGCATCCGTTGCCGCAGCGACCATGCGTCGAGAAGCTCGTTGGAGGCCACGCCGGGCGAAACGTTCTGCGCCGCGGCCACCTCGGCCGACACCGCATCCCAGTTGTCCAGGCACCACTGCTCGCGCTCGGCGCTGTCCTTGTCGGCGAGCTTCGACTCCAGCACGTCCGCCATCGCGGACAGCCGGCGCGCCACCGCCGCGTTCTCCGCGCGCGCCCACGCGCCGATCGCCGCGGCACCACGCGACCGCAGCGCTTCGGCCGCCAGTTCTTCGAACATGCTTTCGATAGTAGTGGGCCTCAGGCCCACCCAGACGGCCAACTTATCCGGCTGTGGATAGATTCGGGTTTGGGGATAACGCGCCGTCGCGACGGAAAGGGCATCCGTGACCACACCGCACCGAGACAACGTCCTGCTCGTGCACTGGCACGACCTCGGCCGCCATCTCGGCGCCTACGGCCACGCCGACGTCCATAGCCCCCGGCTTGACCGACTGGCCGAAGAGGGCGTCCTTTTCACCGCCGCCCACGCAACCGCCCCGCTGTGCAGCCCGTCCCGAGGGTCGCTGTTCACCGGCCGCTACCCCCAATCCAACGGACTGGTCGGGCTCGCGCATCACGGCTGGGAGTACCGCGCGGGAGTCCGCACCCTGCCGCACATCCTCGGTGAGAATGGTTGGTACACCGCTCTTTTCGGAATGCAGCACGAGACGTCGTTCCCGGACCGGCTCGGCTTCGAGGAGTTCGATGTGTCCAACTCGTACTGCGAGTACGTCGTCGAGCAGGCCACCCGCTGGCTCACCGACCCGCCGGACAAGCCGTTCCTGCTCACCGCCGGGTTCTTCGAGACGCACCGGCCCTACCCCCACGACCGCTACCAGCCGGCCGACCCGCACGCGGTCTCCCTGCCCGAATACCTCCCCGACACCGCCGACGTCCGCCAGGATCTCGCGGACTTCTACGGATCGATTTCCGTCGCCGACGCCGCCGTCGGCCAGCTGCTGGACACGCTGGAAGCCACCGGCCTGGACCGCAGCACCTGGGTGGTCTTCGTCACCGACCACGGGCCGGCGCTGCCCCGTGCCAAGTCCACGCTCTACGACGCGGGCACCGGCGTCGCACTGATCGTCCGGCCGCCCCGGAACGCCGACGTCACACCTCGGGTCTACGAGGAACTGTTCAGCGGTGTCGACCTGGTCCCGACCCTGCTCGAGCTGCTCGGCCTCGACGTTCCGCCGGACGTCGAAGGACTCTCGCACGCAATGCAATTGACGGCTCCCGACGAGCAGCCGGTCAGGACTGCGGTCTACACGATGAAGACCTACCACGACTCGTTCGACCCGATCCGGGCCGTCCGCACCAAGGAGTACAGCTACATCGAGAACTACGCGCCGCGACCGCTTCTCGACCTGCCGTGGGACATCGCCGACAGCGCGCCGGGGCGTGAAGTCGGGCCGCGGGTACGAACCCCGCGTCCTGAACGTGAGCTCTACGACCTGACCAACGATCCCACCGAGCAACACAATTTGCTGGGCGCAGAGGTCAGCGATACCGCCGACGCCGTGAGCACCGAGTTGGCACTTCTGCTCGACGCCTGGCGACAGCAGGTCAAGGACGTCATTCCGTCGGACTTCGTGGGCACCCGTATCGCCGACCGCTACACCCAGACGTATGCGCGAGTTCAGGGGATCCAAATCCCAAGCCGCTCAGCGAATGCCGCTGAGCGCGGCATCGACCACGCTCGCAGCTCCACGCAAGAGTTCGACTCACGCTGATCGCAAATACCAGGGCTGCCGCGCTCCCGGTTTCCGGTTAAGCTCTCGCGCATGTCAGCCAGTTCGACGGCGTATCTCGTGCTCGCGTCTCAGCGCAGCGGCAGCACGTTGCTGGTCGAATCCCTGCGCGCCACCGGCGTCGCCGGCGAGCCCGGCGAGTTCTTCCAGTACCTCCCGACCACGAGTCAGTCACCCCAGCCGCGGCAGTGGTTCGAAGGCGTCGAGGACGAGTCGATCCTGCGTCTGCTGGATCCCACCGACGAAGGCAAGCCCGACCTGGCGCCACCGGAGATCTGGCGGGACTACATCCGCACCGTCGGGCGTACGCCGAACGGGGTGTGGGGCGGCAAGCTGATGTGGAACCAGACCCCGCTGCTGCTCCAGCGGGCCGCGGGTCTGCCGGACCGCTCCGGCACCGGACTGCTGTCGGCGATCCGTGACGTCGTCGGTAGCGACCCAGTGCTGATTCACGTTCACCGCCCCGACGTTGTGTCCCAAGCGATTTCGTTCTGGCGCGCGGTGCAGACGCGGGTCTGGCGCGGACGGCCCGACCCCAACCGCGACGCGCGCGCCGAATACCACGCCGGCGCCATCGCGCACGTCGTCAGGATGCTGCGCGAGCAGGAGGCAGGGTGGCGTAACTGGTTCGCCGAGGAGAACGTCGAGCCGATGGAGGTGCCGTATCCGGTGCTGTGGCGCAACCTGACCCAGGTCGTCGCCGAGGTGCTGGAGAAGCTCGGCCAGGACCCGCGTCTGGCCCCGCCGCCCGCACTGGAACGGCAGGCCGATCAACGCTCTGACGAATGGGTCGACCGGTACCGCGCCGACGCGGAGAGGGAAGGGCTGCCGATCTGACCGGTCACTTCACCTGGGCGACGACGAATATCCGGCGGAACGGAAAGAACGTGATTCCGTCGGCGCGTTTCGGGTAGTGCGCGTCGAGTACCGGACTCAACTCGGCGCGGTACCGCTGCCAGGCGCCCTCGGTCAGCCGTTCCCGTACCTGGGTCAGCGCGGTACCGGTGATCCAGTCCAACACCGGTGTTTCACCGCGCAATTCGTGTACATAGGTGGTCTCCCAGGCATCCACGGCACAACCGGCGTCGGTGAGCAGACCGGCGTACTCGGCCGGGGTTCCCACCACGTCCGCGTCCCGCCACGGCATGTCGGCCAACGCCTCGGCGAACAGGTCGCGACGGGCCACCTCCCGGATCGCGGCGTGCGACGGGGCCTCGAAGTTGCCCGGCACCTGGAACGCGATCCACGACCCGGGTTCCAGCTGCCCGGCCCAGCGCACCAGCAGATCGCGGTGTCCGGGCACCCACTGCAGCGCGGCGTTGGCGATCACCACGTCGGTGCCGGGTTCGGGCGCCCAGTCCGCGATATCACCCAGACGCGCGTCTACCCCACGTTCGCACGCCGCGGCCACCATCTCCGCAGAAGTGTCCCAGCCCGCCACCTGCGCGTCCGGCCAGCGCATGGGCAGCACCCCGGTCAGATTGCCCGGGCCGCAGCCCAGGTCCACCACCCGGCGCGGGGCGTCGGCCCCGACCCGGGCCAGCAGATCGAAGAACGGCCGCCCGCGGTGGTCGGCGAAACTCAGGTAGACGTCGGGGTCCCACATACCCGCCGATTCTGCTCCCCCACGGCGGTGTCATCATCGACTCGATGGATGAACCCGAATCGGTCCGGCGGATATGGCAGGCTCTCGGCCTCCCCGGCATCGTGGATGTGCACACGCACTTCATGCCGAAGAACGTGATGGACAAGGTCTGGCAGTACTTCGACGACGCGGGTCCGCTGATCGGCAGGCCGTGGCCGATCACCTACCGCAGCGACGAGAACGACCGGTTACGCACCCTGCGCTCGTTCGGCGTGCTGGCCTTCACGTCGCTGGTCTATCCGCACAAACCCGAGATGGCGGCGTGGCTGAACCAGTGGGCGGCCGGCTTCGCCGCGGACACCCCGGACTGCCTGCACACCGCGACGTTCTTCCCCGAACCGGGCGCCGCCCGGTACGTCACCGCCGCGCTCGACTCCGGCGCCCGCGTGTTCAAGGCGCATGTCCAGGTCGGCGGCTACGACCCGGCGGACCCTCTGCTCGACGCCGTCTGGGGCGTGATCGAGGACGCCGGCGTCCCGGTGGTCATCCACTGCGGATCGGGCCCGGCCCCCGGCCAGCACACCGGGCCCGCTCCGATTCGGGCCGTCCTCGACAGGCATCCCCGGCTGCGGCTGATCATCG
Source organism: Mycobacterium sp. SMC-8 (assembly GCF_025263565.1). Lineage (NCBI taxonomy): Bacteria > Bacillati > Actinomycetota > Actinomycetes > Mycobacteriales > Mycobacteriaceae > Mycobacterium > Mycobacterium sp. SMC-8. The sequence continues at coordinate 2,020,205 of NZ_CP079865.1, read as the reverse complement.
CCCACATGGGTGGCCCGGAATATCGCGAGTTCCTGGATCTCTGCAACGAATTCGAGCAGCTGCACCTGGACACGACGATGGCGTTCACCGGCTTCATGGAGGAGAAGATGCCGTTCCCGGACGCCGAGTACGGCCGGCTCCGCGACATGGGGCACCGCATTCTGTTCGGCAGCGACTTCCCCAACATCCCGTACGGCTACGCACATGCACTGTCCGCACTCACCGAGTTGCCCGGGGTGGACGATTCCTGGCTGCGTAACGTGTTCCACGACAACGGGGTTCGGTTGTTCGGCCCAACTGGGCCCGACACCGGGGCTACCATCGGGCCGCAACCGGTGAGAAAGGCGGCGCCGTGACCGAATCGCAGGCTCCCGTGGAGGCGCCGCTCATCCCGGTTCCCGACGTCCCCGGCGCCGACGCCACCGCCCGCGGTCTGCCGCGCCGGGTCGACCTGACGTGGCAGCAACGCCTGATCGTGGATTCGTCCGCGATCGCCGACCTGGCGCTGCGCACGTCGATCGCGTCGCTGCTCAGCGCCACGATGGTGCCGTCGGTGGCCGGCGCCCTGCGCAGATCGGACACAAGGGCCGAGCGTGAGCATCTGCGCTTCTACGCCGAGCTCGCCGCCGCCCAGGATCCGCAGACCTCGTTCCCGGCGCCGCAGTCGCCGCCCCGGGTGTCGTCGCGGCCCGCCAATCCGGTCGCGGAATGGGTCGCGCGCGGCAACGTCCGCAACATCCGCTTCCAGAGCAGCTTCCAGGCCGTCAACCCCGCACTGCGCGACCAGTGCGCGGGATTCGTCCGCAACAACGTCGTCCACGCTCAGCACTGGCGCCACGACGACGGCCCGCGCCCGACGCTGTGTCTGATCCACGGATTCATGGGATCGGCATACCTGTTCAACGGGTTGTTCTTCTCGCTGCCCTGGTTCTACCGCAGCGGTTACGACGTGATGCTGTACACGCTGCCGTTCCACGGCCGGCGCGCCGAGAAGTACTCACCGTTCAGCGGGCACGGCTACTTCGCGCACGGCATGGCGGGCTTCGCCGAGGCGATGGCGCAGGCGGTGCACGACTTCCGTTCGGTGATCGACTATCTCGAGTTCACCGGCGTGGACCGGATCGCGCTGACCGGGATGTCGCTGGGCGGATACACCTCGGCGCTGATCGCCAGCGTCGACGACCGCGTCCAGGCCGTCATCCCGAACGTCCCGGTCGTCACCCCGGACCGCACCGTGGACGAGTGGTTCCCCGCGAACAAGGTGGTGGCGCTGCGGGACTGGATCGCCCGCACCGACACCGAGCTCGTCGACGCGGCCACCATGTACTCGTCGCCGCTGAACTACCGGCCGCTGGTCCCGAAGGACCGGCGGCTGATCATCGCCGGCCTCGGCGACCGGCTGGCGCCACCCGAGCAGGCCGAGATGCTGTGGCGGCACTGGGATCAGTGCGCCTTCCACTGGTTCCCGGGCAACCACGTGCTCCATGTCAGCCAACCCGACTACCTGCGCCGGATGACCCGCTTCCTCGGCGGGTTCATGTTCGACTGAGCACCGGCGGCACCGGGCGGGTGGGACCGGGCAACCGCTGATCCGAAGCCGGTGCCAGCGCCGCCAACGCCGCGGCGTGCCGGCCATGTTGCGGGCTCAGCCCCGGCAGCGGCGCCCGGGCTCCCGGTCGTTGAGCGGTGCGCACGGCACAGGCCGCCGCGAACTCGGGTCGCGTTCTGTCCCCGGTGAATTCCACAGCGGTCCAGAGCTCGACCGCGTCGAGGTCCCGGACCGCCGAGAGCATGTCGTCGAGTGGTTCGTCGGAGACGAGCGCGTATGCGGCGAGGTAGCCCCGGCCGTCCTCGACACTGCGCCACCGCTCCTTGGCTTCATCCTGGAGCGGGACCGCCGCGGTATCGTCGACCGACACCTCCCACCCGGTCTCACGCAGGTGGTCGGCGAGCCGACGAGCCGCCAATTCTGCGGTGTCGCGCAACGGGATAGCAGCCGACCGGGCCGACAGCGCCGCGATGTTACCGGCCGCGCCGAGGGTGAGTCCGACCCAGGTGATCCGGGTTCCGTCCGCCTCCCGGCTTGTCACGCGGACCTTGTCGAACCTGATGCCGTAGCGGTCCAGGTAGCCGGCCACCAATGTCAATGCAGGCTCGGCGGTGTCCGATGGTTCAAGCCGTAGCACGACGGTGACGTACTCGTCGGACCTGGAGTCGTCGCGGATCCGTCCGCCCCGCAGCAGGATCGCCAACCGCCGGCCGACGATGGTCGTCACATACCGGCCGCGCCAGCGGGCGAACAAGACGATGACCGCAACCACGGCCACACCGAGCAGCCATCGGTGTGGAACGGTCTGCCACGGGTAGGCCATCACGGCCGGTACGACGAGCAACGCGGCCAGGGTGAGCCGGACGGTCATGACGACGTTTCCTTCCTTCTCGCGCTTGATACCGCTACGGCGAGCACCACGAGCGCCAGCACCCCGGCCCCGGTGAACGCGACCGCGCGCGGGACGGGATCATGCGGCGGCGGTGGCGGCGGTGCGGCGATCGGCTTGACCGCCGCGGGGTCGATGTCGTTGGTGTCGGGCACATTCCAGGTCAGCGCTGCCACGGGGTCGACCCGGCCGGCGCCGACGAGGTTCGACGGGGATCGGGCCGCCGACTGCGCCGTACCGGTCAGACGCTCGATCACCTGCCGTGCCGGCAGCTCCGGAAACCTGCTGCGCACCAACGCCGCGACGCCGGCCACGTATGCCGTCGCATAGCCGGTACCGCGAACGGGGTCGATCCGGTCCTGTTCTGCGGGCAGGCCGTTGGCCAGGCCGCCGGTGTCGTCGTTGCTCACGGACGTGATGTTCTCCCCCGGTGCGGCGATGCCGACCCAGGGCCCGGCCATCGTGAACGACGACGGCCGCCCGTCGGATCCGAGCGAACCGACCGACAGCACATACTCGTGCCACCACGCCGGTATCGACACGGCCGAAACCCCGGACCAGTTGCGCGGATCCGCCGGCAGCGCCGGATCGGAGGGCGGATTGGATTCGCATGCGGGACCGTTGTCGCCGGCGGCAGCGACGATCACCACATCCTTGTCGACTGCGGCGTACCGCAGTGCCGCGCCCAGCCCGTCCTGATCGAAGTTCTTGCCGACCGGCACACAGGTCACCGCGGAGATGCTGATCACCCGGGCGCCCTGGTCTGCGGCGCGCACAATCGCAGCCGCCATCGCCTGAGTGTCGAGTGCCGCGCGGGTGAGGGCCGGGTCCTCACCGCCATCACGGGGCGCGTACCGCGGCGATGCCACGCGGATCGACAGGATGCGTGCGTCCGGTGCGACACCCGAGAAGCCATCTGCGCCAGGCTGTCCGGCGATCAGTCCAGCGACGAGCGTGCCGTGCCCGTCGCAGTCGGTCAGGCCGTCCCCGGAGGCGACATAGTCACCGCCGGCCTCGACGTCGGGCAGCCGGGGTCCGGGCCTGACCCCGGTGTCGAGCACCGCGACGGTCTGCCCCTCGCCCCTGCTGTGGGTCCAGGCCTGGGACAGATTCAGCGCGGACGCATTCACGTCAGAGGCAAAGGGCTCGGTCCCCGGGATAGCGGTGCTCGTCACACACGGATTGCGTTGCGCCAGTGCCCCGATCGGGCCCGCGCTGCCGTTGGGGGTGGGGGTGGCGGGGTCGACCTGAGGCGGCGGAATGGCACCGGCCGGCGCTGCACCGACCGCCAGCATCGTGACCGTCACCGCCAGCGCGGCACTCGCACGCCGCATCAGAATCCGTTCAGCGCCCAGGCGAAAAGCCCGACGAGATAGGCCATCACCGGGATCACCGACGCGTCCACGGCGGCGGCGGCGAAGCCGAGCAGTCGGCGCATCGGCAGGGAGTAGGTCTCCGGTTCGGCGATACGCGGGTTCAACGCCGCCACCACCCACGCCGCGACGACGACGGCGAACGCGCCCGCAGCCCACCACGCCGCATCGTATCGGCCGGCCGCCGCGAAGACGGCGGACAGCACGGCCGAGATCAGGAACGGCTGAGCGAGCAGCCACGCCTTGCAGGAGGACGAATCCCACACGCGGGCACGCAGCACCGCACCGAGCGCGGTCGCGCCGACCAGGAACCATGCCCACGGCGACGTGCTGCCTTGGCCGGCGACGCCGGGCCACACGACGAACACCGAACCGGCCACACCGAGCAGCACACCGGCGGCGATGAACCCGGTCTGGTGCGCGTCGCTCGCACGGATGCGGCGCGGCAGGTCCTCGAGCACCCGGCGCGACGGCGCCGACGGTGCGGGGTCGCCCGGTGCGGGGATCACCGGCACGGGCAGCCGGGCGCAGATGGCCGACAACTGCGCCGCCTGCACCGTGACGATCAGCGCGACCACGATCAGGATGCAGCCGATGTGGACCGGCGTCAGGGTCCAGATCGCAGCCGCCGCGGAGACCAGCAGCACGCCGAGCGCGGACGCCGCCGCGGCGGTGAACAACGCGATGGCCCGCTCACCGACCGTGATGCTGATGATCGACCACGCCGCCACCCCGGCTGCGCCGAGCACGATATTCGAGGCGCCGAATTCGCCGGGCACTGCCAGTGTGAAGGCCGCGGCCACCGAGGGCAGCGCCGCAGCGGCAAGCGCGGCGGCCAACCGCGGCGAGTTGGCCCGGGCCACCAGCGCGCCCAGCACGGCGCCGACTGCGACCGCGCTGACCGCGAACAGGCCGATCATCGAATCGGTGAACACCCGGTGGGCGACGGCGAGGGCGGTGGCCGCCAGGGTCAGGGCGATCACCGCCGCGGTGGCGCCGCGCCGGATGTGCCCTTGTCCCCAGGGCTTCTCACGGGACGCCGAGAAGATCATCGCCGCGTCGGCGATGTCCTCGACGATGCGAGGCGCCGGCGGACCTGCTGGAATCGGCTGCAGCGCAAGCAGATCGCCGTCGACGACACCGACCGTGTTCAAGGTCGCGTCCAGGCTGAAGGGCGCACCGCCGATCGGTGCGAGGCTGAGTCGGCCTGCCGTGCCGTCGTCGTCGCTCGGCGTCACGATGCGCTGCACCGCCGGAACGATCTCGCGCAGCGGGAGATCTGCGGGCAGCGCGATCTCGGTGATGCGTCCGCCGCGGTCCGCGGCGTCCTCGTCGCCCACCGCGGCGGTGAGGACCGCGACGCGGACGATCGGCATCACGGCGCCGGCCGGGCCGAGGGTGTTGGTGTCTAGCGGTGGCATATCTCTTCTCTCTGGCTTCTGCTGTCGAAGTCTCTGGTGACGGACTGGTCGGGGAACCAGGGTCCGTCCGGGAGCGCAGCGGTCAGCCGCTCCACGGCGGCGGCCACGGCCACCGGCTCCCCGGGTGTGAACGTCGAGATCCACTCCCCGTCACGGGCTTTGGTCGGACTGACCAGCACTCGGCCCACCGCGGTGTCGACAACGCTGACACCGACGTCGGTGCTGACGCGGTGCCCGTCGCGATGCTGACCGGCCACGATCTCGACGTAGGTCCGGGCCTGTTCGAACGCGGCCACCACAACAGGGCGCGCGGACGGGGGGACACCGAGGTAGTCGAGCAGGTCCCGCGCCGTGGCACCCCTGCGGATCTGGTCGTCGGCCTTGGCCCCGACCCGGGCGGGCAGCGAGAACTCTGTGAACCGCGCGGGCGCGCGCCCCGACAGGCCGACGGTCAGCACCGGAACCAATGCCTGTGGATGGTCGATCTGCATCTCGGTCAGGGTGATCAGCCCGCCGCTGCGCAGCGCCACGACCGTGCGCATGGCGTCGCGGGCGATGATGCCGCGCAGCATCGCGCCGCGCTCCCCGACGAATCGGAGCTCCAACCACTGCGTGGGCCGGCACACCACCCGGATCCACCGCGCCACCGCGGGATCGATCACCCGGTCGGCAGTCATGACGCTCAGCCGGGCCAGCCGCTCGAACTGTTCCCGCTCGAACTGTGCCCGCTGTGAGTGGTCGCTGTAGGGCGGCGTGATCGCCAGCACCCACGGGAACGTTCCCGCCCCGAGGATGTCTGCGAGAAACCAGGCCGCGTCGGCGTTCAGCTCGACGGCATTAGCGTGCACGGCTACCGGTCAGCCCCACTTGGCGCCTTCGGCCTGATCGCGTGCGGCCATCGACGTTGTGTTCATCTCGTGGGTACTGGCCATCGCGCGGTAGGCCCGGACCAATTCCTCCAGGGCGCCGTTCCACTGCGCCTGCCAGGCCTGGTAGGTCATACCGGTATCGCCCTGCCAGGCGCTCTGCAGCGCGGTCTGCTCGCTGGCGATGTCAGCACCGACCGCGTGCAAGGCGCCGGCGTAGCTGTTCATCTCGCCGGCGTGCGCGAGCATCGCCGGGTAGTTGTACATGATCTGTGACATCGAGGTCTCTTTCCGCTGAGGTGTCGGTCGGCCGGGTCAGATGGCGGTGTAATTGCTTGCGGCGGCGGCATCTTCGGCCACGTAGGAGGCCGCTGCATCACCGATGTTGGCCTGCGCGAGGTCCAGAAGGGCGTTGATCTTGGCCGAGGCCTCCACGAAACGGGCGTGCGCGGCCTGAAACGCCGCCGACGACTCGCCCATGTGAAAGGCCTGGGCAGACTGCGCCGCCTGTTCGGCCTGGGCAATCGTGCTGCGCATCAGCGCGGCCTTGGCACCGAACGCCGCCTCGGAGGCGACCAGTTGCGGGATGTGAGCGTCCAGCATGCTCATTGAGAGTCCTTTCCATTGGATCCATCGTGGTGGTTGCGGTGCTCGTCGGGTTCGGTGTTCGGGTCCCACGTGCCCGGGAGCATCGGCGCTTTCGGGCCGCCGCCGAACGCGTCGCCGGCCAGCGTGGTCAGGCCGCCGGCCTGTTCACCGTCCTTTGACACGGTGCCGGCGAAACCCATCGGCCCTGCGCCGCGCTCGGTCGCCGCGATGCGGGGTTCCTGTCGTGCCGGCGGCTCGTCGTCGGGCTCAGGCTCATAGTCGGCGAACGCGTCGGCATAAGCGCGGCCGGTGATCTCGTCCTTCTGTCTGCGCCGGCGCTTGCGACGCTCGGCCGCCGAGGCGGCGATGCCCGAGGCCGCCGCCGGGATACCCGACGACGGGGCTTTGGCACTGCTGGAATCGCGCACTGTCGGCGAGAACCCCGAACCTGGGTCGCGGCCGGCCACCGCGTAGGGCACAAACGGCGCGGCCGCGGCGGCGGGAGCGCCCGGTGCCGGTGCCGTCCCCGTCGCCACCGTGCCCGCCGTCGCCGCAACGCCGCTCGGTGCCGGCGGAGCCGAGATGGCGACCGCGGGATTCGGCTGGTCGGCGCGGCTGGGAGCCGGCGCAGACGATGCGGCGGGTTCCTCGGCGGGTACTTCCGCGGCGGGCGCCGGAAGCCTTTCCAAGAGGTAGGCACCCACGCCGAGCACGATCGCCAGCGTGGTCGCCACCAGCGGCAGAAGAATCAGCGACGGGTACAGGATCGACGCGCCGACCCATGAGACCGCCTGGTAGGCCACGGCAGCCAGAAACGGGCCCCAGGTGATCAGAGCCTGCGCCGGGTTGGTGAGGAAGTCGGTGATGAGCCTGATCGTGTTGCCCAGGGGGTCGCTCAGGAAGTCGAAGATCGGCTCGAAAAGGAACCTCAGCACTTCGCCGTAGGCGCGGATGAGGTCAGCGATGATGTTGGACAGGTCGAGCGCCGACCCGGCCTCGGCGGCCTGCAGCTGGGCCCCCATCTGCGTCATGTCCGCCATCGCCCTGCCCGCCTCCCCGACGCCGGGTGCCAGCACGAACGGCGCGGGTGTGGCGGTCGGCGCGGCGGCCAGCGCCGCACTCGACACCGCCTGGTAGGTCGCCATGGTGGTGGCCGCCTGGATCCACATCCGGACGTAGTCGGCCTCGTTCAGTGCGATCGGAATGGTGTTGATGCCAAGGAAGTTGGTGGCCACCAGCACGGCGTGAGTGGTGTGGTTGAGTGCCAGCTCGGGCAGGGTGGGCATGGTGGCCAACGCGGTCGAGTACGCGGCCGCCGCGGTCTCGTGCTGCACCGCCGAGGCCGCGCCGGCCGCGCTCTGCTGGGCCAGCCATGCCAGGTACGGCGTGTGCGCGGCGACGTACTGTTCCGAGCTCGGGCCCTCCCACGCCCCGGCCTGTACGCCGGCCAGAATCATGCTGAGTTCCGCTGCAGCCGAGGCATATTCGGTGCTCAATGACTGCCACGCCGCCGCCGCGGCGAGCATCGACCCCGGCCCCGGTCCGCTGCTGAGCAGCGCCGAGTGCACTTCGGGCGGCAGTGCCATCCAGACCGGCGAAGTCATGCTCAGCCTCGGGCGATCAGGTAGGACGATGCGGCCATCGCGTCACCGCCGGCGTAGCTGGCGGCCGACTCGCCGACGCCGATGCCGGACCGCCCGAGTTCATCGACGCCCTGGGCCGCCACGGTCTGGTGTTCGGCGGCGTTGGCGCTGAACCCGGTGGCGGTCTGCAGGGACACCGCGTCGGCTGCCGGCGGCAACACCGCGGTGACCAGCGGCGCGGCGGCGGCGTGCGCCGCGGCCATCCGGGCGGTCAGTGCCTCCACCGCCGCGGCGGCCGCCGTCAGGCCTTCGGGGACTACGCGCAGGGTCATCAGCTGTATTCCTTTCCGCTGTGGCCGGATCGGGCGGCCGTGTCCTCGGCGAGGGGGTTGACGAGCTGGATGAACGTCGGGCTGTCTGCATCATCGAGCAGCATCGCCCGCCCGGCCGGGAGCCGGGCGAACCGGTGGCCACGGATCTTGCCGCTGTCCTGGGGGTTGCCGGACAGCAGCAGCGTGGTGGCCTGCAGATCGTTGAGGCGCCGCAGTAACGGCGCGGTCATCACCGCGTGCGCCGAGCCGGCCGCGCGAGCGGTGACGATCACCCGCAGGCCCAGGTCGGCGGCCTGGGCCAGCAGTCCGATCAGCGGCGTCCAGGGACGGTGCCCGGCGAACGGGCCGCTGACGGCGGGACCGTCCGGGATCTGGTCGACGTCGTCGATGATCAGGTAGTGCAGGTGGCTGCCCGCACCGTTATCCGCCGCCCGGAAGTCCCAGCGACTCAGCTCCTGCGGGTTCAGACCTGCTGGTGGACGCCGCTTTTCGAGTAGCGCCGACAGTCCGAGCATGGCAGGGGTGATCCGGTCGATGTTGGGCGTGTACTCGTTGTCCGGGAAGAGCGGTTCGTCGACCAGCTGCAGCCGCCGGTCGATCACGGTGAACGCGACCTGGTCGGGGTGGGAGTTCTCCCGGATCGTGCGGATCAGGTGCCGCAGAAGGGTGGTCTTGCCGGTCTTGGCGTCGCCGAACACCATCATCAGCGGGTTGTCGCCGAAGTCGACGGTGACTGCGGCCAGGTCCTCTTCGCGCTGGCCGACCACCACCCGCTCGGCTGCCGGGTACAGCGTCGGGAACGCGGCCGGCGAGAGGTCGGTGGGCAGCAGCCGTACCGGCGGCGCGCTCTGGTCCGGGTAGCGGGCGTTGAGCGCGGGAATGGACTCCAGCGCCGGGGCGGCGAACAGGAAGTGCTCGGCAGCCATGGTGAGGCCACGCCCGGGCTGATCGGCGGGCACGCTCTCGGCGGGCCGGCGCAACGCTGCGTCCTTGGCCGCCACACGCACGTTGCTGTCGCGCGCGTCGTGCAGCCGCAGCTCCAGCCGCAGCCCGAGGCCGTCGCGCATCGCCAGCGGCACCTCGAGCCAGTTCGGAGTGGTGAGCACGACGTGGATGCCGTAGGACAGACCGGTGTTGACGAGCTCGGTCACCTTCGCCAGCAACGGGTTCCGTGCGTTGAACGTGTCGGTGTTGTCGCGGCTGAACGCGTACAGGTTGTCGATCAGCAGGAAGACCTCACCGTACCCGTCGCGATATCCGCCGTTGCCCGTGGTCGCGCCGTGTCGCTGACGGAGCCGCAGCAGCTGCTCGAGCTCGCCGAACGTGCGGCGGATCCGCTCGGGCTCCAGCGGGGAGGCCACGCTTCCGACGTGGGCCAGGTTCTCCAGCGCGCGCAGCTGGCCGCCTCCGTAGTCCAGGCAGTAGAAGGACACCTCGCCAGGGGCGTGCAGCGCCGCGGCCGACAGCACGAAAGTCTGCAGCGCGCTGGACTTCCCGGACTTCGGGCCGCCGTGGATCACCATGTTGGCCGCCGCCGACGTGGCGTCGAAGACGAGCGGGTCGCGGCGCATCTCGAACGGGCGGTCGATCTCGCCGAGCGGCCAGCGCCACTGCCGCGCACCGACACCGGAGCGCTCCAGCACGTCGCGCAGCGCGATCGGCTCGTCCAGCGGGGGCAGCCACAGCTGGGGTGCGCGGGGCCCGTACTGCGCGAGCTGTTCGCCGATCGTGGTGATCAGCTTCCGCGGGGGCAGCACCTCGACGTCTGCGCCGTCTTCGACGATGACCGTGTCGGGTTCGGGATCGACCCATCCCGCGCTGAAAAGCTGGGGTTTGGGGATCGCGTGCACCACGATGGACCTGTCGACCCGCGGCGGTTCATAGATGCCGTCGACGTAGGTGCTGCGGAACTTGATCGGCAGTGCGCCCGGTGCAGGCACCAGGAAGCCCTCGCCTTTGTGTTCGCGGCCGGACTCGATGTGATACGCGTCCTCGACACCGATGATCTGCCGGGACACGCTCGGGCTGGCCACCTTCAGACCGATGCGGTACGAGGTGTTCTTGTCGATGTCCTTGATCCGCCCCACGTCGAGCGTCTGCGACGCGAACAGCAGATGAATGCGGAACGAGCGGCCCTTGCGGGCCACGTAATCGAACAACTCGGCGTACTCGGGGTGTTCGGCCAGCATGAGGGTGAACTCGTCGGCGACCACGAACAGCGTGGGCAGCGGCGGCAGGTCATGGCCTTCTGCGATCGCGTTCTCGTACTCGGTGACCGAGTTGAACGCGCTGCCCTGGATCCGGCGGCCGCTCTCCTTGAGCAGCTGTTCGCGCCGGGCCACCTCACCGCGCAGCGTGTCGGCGAATCGATCTGCCAGCGAGCGCTTTTCGGCCATATTGGAGATGACGGCCACGACCTGCGGGAAGTTACGGAAGATGTCCGCACCGGCCTCACCCTTGAAGTCGGCGTAGATCACGATCAGCCGGTCAGCCGGGTGAGTCGTCAACAACGACAGCAGGATCGCCATCAGGGTCTGTGACTTGCCCGACCCGGTCATGCCGATCATCAGGCCGTGCGGGCCCATCCCGCCTTCGGCCTCGTCCTTGAGGTCGAAGATCAGCGGTTCTCCCGTCGCGGTCACCCCGATGGGTACCCGCAGTTCGTCGTCCCGGTTGCGGGGCGCCCACAGTGCCGCGACGTCGAGCGCCGACGCATCCGGAATGCCGAGCAGCGTCGTGAACGCCGCGCCCCCGGTGCTCGCGGACCGGCCGTGGTGCGGGTTGGAGTCCCAGCGGGCCAGCCGTCGCGCGACGTGCCGGGCGTCCTCGGCTGCCATCCGGTCAGCGGTGTCGACGTAGGGCGCCCAGCTTCCGTTCTGCCAGCGCGAGATCCGTCCTGCGGCGACGCGCAGGACGGGCCGCTCCGGATCGGAATACTGGTCGCGGTCGGGGTCCCGGTCGGTGCGGTGGATCACCGTCACGCCGGCCAGCCCCCGACCGATGAACTGGTCGGGGTCGGCGTCGGGGTCGTCGAGCACGACGAGCAGGTGTTTGGCGTCGGCCGGGCCGTCCCCGGTGAACGGTCCCCGTTCGGCCAACGCCGGGGCCAGCAGCGCGCGCAGCGCGGCGGCGTCGGTGGCCAGATAGCGGGCCGGGCCGACACCGTCGACCTGTCCCGGGATATCGGTGTGCGGCAACCACTTCAGCCATGACCACGAGTCGGACTCCAGCCGCGCACCCGCGAAGGCGACGCCGAGCACCGACGGGTCGTGCCAGGTCACGGCCTGGGTGAGCCAGGCCCGCACCGCGCCGACGACCGCGGCGTCGTCCCCGGTCACGGTGATCCGTGCGACCCTGGTCAGGTCGAGGCCCGTGGGCGCGTCGTGGACGGTGCGCTGGGTGTCGCGAAGGCTTCGTAACGTGCTGTGCGACACCGGTTCCAGGTCGATCTCATCGGCTGTGTCCTTGACCCGCAGCGTGGTGGCCAGCGGCTGGTCGTGCAGTCCGGCGCGCAGCACCAGGAAGTCGGGGTCGTGCGGATCGCGTTCCCACTGCCGGCGGGTTCCCGGGACAGCCACCAGTGCAGCCGGTTCCGGATGCGACCACTCCAGCGCCGCGCGCTGTCCGTCGGCATGCGCGCGTACGTTGTCCCGCACCACCGACAAGTAGCGCAGGTAGTCGGCGCGTTCGGCGTCGACCTCCTCGGTGCGCATCTTGTTGTCGGTCCCCCGGTACAGCGCGGTCGCGGCGAGCAGCAGCACGAACGGGAAGAACAGCATGGTCGGCGATATCATCCGCAGCCCCGTGGCCACGAGCGCGACGATCATGCCGACGATCAGGATCACGATCAGGTACGGCAGCGCCCGCCGCAGCAGCGACGGCGGGACCACCCGCGGCAGCTCCGGGGGCGGCTCGATGGTGATGGTACCTTTCGGGACCGCCGGCGCCGGCACCCGCTTGCGGTGCTCGAAGATCAGCCTGCTCATGGTTTCTCCAACGCAGAGGTGGTCTCCAACCGGGCCGGTGCCGGGCTGGGGGCCAGCGAATCGTGGGCCAGCAGCGCGTCGGTGCGCGACAGCGTCGGGCCGGCGGCGAACTGGGACAGCACCGACGACGGGATGGGCAGCGGCGCGCTGGTCAGCCCTAGCGCGGCCACGGTGTCGATTTCCCCTTCCGCGGCGCCGCCGCCCGTCTCGATGCCGTAACGCACCCCGGTGTCGCTGATCCAGAACAGCGCGCCGCCGCTGTCGACGAAGTAGCCGGTGCCGGGCGCAAGCGCGACCCGGTCGGCGGGACCGCCGGGGGTTCCGGAGCTGACCAATTCCACGGTGCGCACCCCGTCGGCGACCGGCAGCACCGCTCCGGACAGCAGAGTCAGGGAACTCTCCTGTGCGCCTTCCGGTTTGGACCACGCCGCACAGATCACCGGGTCAGCGGTCGCGTCGACGAGCGTGATCCGCTGCGTGGGATAGGCCCCGGTGTCGATGCCGGTGGCCTCCGGGATCCTGGCCACGACGTCTGCGTCGAGCCGCGGCGGCTGTGCGAGACCGTAGGAGTTCGCATTGCGCAGGATCGCGGCCACCACCGGCGAAACCGGCTGCAGACCGTCGGCGAGAACCACATGGTGGCGGATCGCGTTGTCGGTGTCGTAGGACACGACGACCGCGCCGACCGGAAGCGGTTCGGGCAGCGGGGCGGCCGACGGCAGACCGGCTCCCGGGATCGCCGGGACGGTCAGCTGCGGCGCCTCCGGGATCGCGTTGAACAGCCCCGTTGCGATCGGTTGCGGCGCAGCGACATCCACGCCGATGCCGAGGCCGCCGGTGACGGCGCGGTCGGCGAGGTCGATCGGGCTGCGCCTGCCGTCCCACAACAGCCAGGTGCGGCCGCCGTTCTCGACGAGCGCCGCGTGCCCGGCAGGCAACGCGGCGGCACGCTCGCCGCCCTCGGCGGGGCGGCCGGCGATCACGGTGACACCGGTGACCGTGCCGGCGACCGCGTCGCAGACCGTCCAGTACGCGTCGCGGGTGGTGTTGGCAACCATGCGCTCCGGCGCCCCCGGGATGCCGATCATGTTCCCGCGCGGGAAGCGGTCGAGCGCGCTGCTCTTGACCATGGCCGGGTTGTCGGGACGACCGGTGATCAGGCGGGCCGAGGTCAGGTTCAGCACCGGGTGCAGCTGCTCGCCGAGCCGGACGTACAGCGCCGCGGTGTCGCGGTCGGCCAGCACCGCGTCGGTGCCCGCCGCCCCCGACGGACGGATCAGAGAGAACAGGAAGCAGCCGATCAGTCCGGTGACCAGGATCAGCGCGCCCACGAGCACGGAGCGGGACTGGGTGCGCAGCGGGTCGACCAGCATCCTGGTGTCGTGCAGTGCTACCCCGGATGCGATGCGGCGCATGACGAAACGCCAGCCGGTGACCTGGTGACGGGTCACGAAGCCGCGCCGGTAGGCGACGCGGTCGGGATTCTCGTTGTCGGGGGTGCGGGAGGCGAACGAGCGGCGCTCCTCCTCGGGCGCACTCACCGCTGCTCCGAAAGCTCTTGCGGCATGGACAGACCGAGCCCGCGCAGCAGCGGGCCGGCCGAGTTTGACATATCGGTGGCGGTGATCGTCATCAGCTCGTCGTCGGTGAAGTCGTCGTGGTCGGAATGATCGAGCCGGTACTCGCGCTCCTCCTCGGAACGCTCGACGAGGTTACGCACGAAGCGGCCGTTGCCGGCGATGTCGAGGCTGCGTCGGTTCACCCCGTTGGCGTCCGGCGTGGTGGCCTGTGCCAGGTACTCGAACAGACGCTCCATGTCCCTGCGGGCCGCGTCCTCGAAGCGCGAATCACGCTTCTCGGCCATGCGTGTGGCGATTTCGACGAGCTCCTTTCCTGAATAGGACGGGAAGTCGATGCTTCGGGTGAATCGTGACCGCAGACCCTCGTTGGTGTCGAGAAACGTGTCAAGGTCCTTGCGGTAGCCGGCGACGATGACGACCAGCCGGTCGCGGTCGTTCTCCATCCGGGCCAGCAGCGTGTCGATGGCCACCAGACCGAAGTCGTTCTTGGCTCCGGTGGAGACCAGCGCATAGGCCTCGTCGAGGAACAGCACGCCGTCCAGTGCGCTGTCGATGATCGCGTTGGTCTTGGCCTCGGTTTCACCGATGTGCTGACCGATGAGGTCGGCGCGGTGCACCTCGCGCACGGTCTCCTTCTTCAGCAGGCCCAGACCGCAGTAGATCTTGGCGACCACGCGGGCGATCGTGGTCTTACCGGTTCCGGGCGGGCCCGCGAACACCAGGTGGTTGGTGCGCTGGGCGACGGCCAGGCCGCGCTCCTGGCGGCGGATCGCCATGGCGACCGAGCTTTTCAGGCGGGCCACCTGATACTTGACCTCGTCGAGACCGATGAACTCGGCGAGCTCGGCCTCGGCCTCGACGAGCAGGTGAGCCTTGCGGTCCTTCGCGCCCGGGTCGACGAAGTCCGCCTCGCCGGGTTCGGTGTCCGGGTCCCACGGGTTGCTGCGCGCCTCGATGCGCGCCGCCGTCGTGGTCGGGATCCCGAAACTGTTGTCGGACAACGCCTCTTCGATCTGTGCGTTCTCCGGATTGGCGGCGTAGAGCTCCTGCAGCAGCTCGTGGGCGTCCTCGTCCTCACCCTGGGCGCGCAGCGCCAGCGCCTTGACCAGCGGTCCGTCCACGGCCGCGACGGCCACGGGCCCTTCGGGCCGCTCCAGGTGGGACAGCGCGGGGGCGAACATGCCCAGCCGGGCCAGCGCGGTGCCGAGCGCGACGCGGACGGCGTGTGCGGGCGTCTCGTCGAGGGACTGATCGGCCACCAGCGGGGTCAGCATGCGCACCACATCGGACCAGCGCGCGGTCCGGTAGTGCAGCACTGCGCGCACCCACCGCGCCTCCAGCCAGCCCGGCCGGCGTTCCAGCAGGCCGGCGATCAGCTCGTCGGCCTCTTCGTAGCGGGTCGCGTCGCACAGCCGCACCGCGTAGGCCAGCGCGAAGTCGTCGCGGGTGCATGCGAGGAACCGGAGGTACAGGCCGGTGTCGTAGTGGAAACCGAGCGCGCCGGGAGCCAGCTGGGTCTCCCGCTGCAACACCCCGAAGGTCGCCGAAGTTTGCCACACCGCCTCGACGACATGCGGTGCGTCGTCGCCGGCGGCGGCCAGCCCGACCCACGCGTCGCACTGGTCGTGCGCGATGCGCGTCAGCGCCGCGAAACCGCTCCGGGCAGCGGCCGGATCGGCCGGTCGCCGACGGTCGTGCACGGACAACCCCAGCGCGCGGCAGCAGGTCGCGAACCGGCTGACGATCTCTTGATCGACGCGCAGGCTGCCGGCCGGAACCGCGATCGTGTCACTTCCGAATTCCATGAACTGTGTTCGCGGTGCCGGACCCTGGTGCTGTCAGGATCGCGCTCCCCCGCATCTCCTTGCGACGACTTCGGTATGGCTAAGCTAACTTTTGCTGAAGTTAGCATTGCATGGCCTAAGTGTCGAGATGCACGGGGCGGCCCGGTTGAGTGAACCGGGTCACCGGTCAGACGAGCGGCCGCCCGGTGCGCATGCGCCAGTCCAGGTCTTTAAGCAGGACGTTGAACGGGAACTGCCGCACGACGCGGGGCGAGACGCGGTTGACCGCCGCCAGCGCGGCCATCAGCCGTTCGAACCTGCGCTGCCGCTGCGGGTCCCACGGCAGCCCCATCTCGTCGCGGAACCGCTGCGGCAGGAAGCCCGTCGTGATCAGCAGCGCCACCTTCTCCGCTTGCCGTTGGAGCGGGCCGGGCAACGCCAGGCCGGGCAGCCGGGACGCCGCGATCGGATACAGAAACTCCCGCACGGTGTCGTCGATGTGCACCTCGTCGAGCGACTGCTGCCAGTAGCGGTCGAACGCGGCCCGGTCTGCGGGCCACATGTCCTGCGGAACCTGCAGC
Source organism: Mycobacterium sp. SMC-8 (assembly GCF_025263565.1). Classification (NCBI taxonomy): domain Bacteria; kingdom Bacillati; phylum Actinomycetota; class Actinomycetes; order Mycobacteriales; family Mycobacteriaceae; genus Mycobacterium; species Mycobacterium sp. SMC-8. The sequence continues at coordinate 2,003,673 of NZ_CP079865.1, read as the reverse complement.
ATCGTCGCCAGCGCGCGGCCCTGCAGGTAGAGCCGGTCGGCCGTCTCGTCGTCCATCTCCCCTTCGAACAGCCGGTACACGTCGACCACGCCCTTGTAGAGGCAGGCGCCGACCCACAACTGCAGGTTCTTGTCGAAGGCGTGGTACTTCACCGGACTCTCGTCGGTGGAGAACACCTGCGCGTGCGCGCGGTTGACCGCGCGCCGGAACGCCGCCTGCTGTTCGGGGGTGCCGCTGGTCGACACCGCGAGGTAGGTGAACGTGGTGCGGGCCCGCTTGATCGGATGCCGGTCGATCCGGCCGCTCTCCACCCGGCTCTCCGCCACGCCGTAGCCGACGCCCGGACGGGCGAGCTGCATGATCACGTTCGCCGGCCCCGCCAGCAGCCCCAGCCCGAGCATGCCGTCGTCGGCACCGGCCTTCCTGCGGACGCCACGGCGCCGGGGCGACCGCGACGCGGTATCGCTCACCGGACGTTCGACAAGCGGTACCGGCGCACTGATCGTCTCGTCCAGCGTCACAGCGAACACTCCTCTCGGCGGTGGCGGCGCAAATCTGCGAACGCCTGTTTCCTGATATTGGTACCCCGGCACGGGAGGTGTCAATATGGGTGCCATGGCCCAGGTCCGTCCGTACCGCGGGGTGCAGGCCGCGCAGCGGGTCGCCGAGCGCCGCCGTCGATTCCTGGAGGCCGGGCTGGATCTTCTCGGTGGGCGGGACGCGCCCCCGGACCTCACGGTGCGGGCGATCTGCGCGCAGGCCGGCCTGGCGGCGCGCTACTTCTACGAGAGCTTCACCGACAAGGACGTCTTCGTCGGCGCTGTCTTCGACTGGGTGATCGCACAGATCGCCACCACCACCCAGGCCGTGGTCGCGGCCGCGCCGGCGCGCGAGCAGAGCCGCCAGGGCATGGCCAACATCGTGCGCACCATCTCCGACGACGCCCGGGTCGGCCGCTTGCTGTTCAGTGTGCGGCTGGACAACCCGGTGGTGGTGCGCAAGCGGGCGGAGTCCGGCGCGTTGTTCGCGCTGCTGTCAGGTCGGCACGCGGGCACCGCGCTGCAGCTGGAACAGAATGAGCGGATCAGGGCGGCGGGGCATTTCGTCGTCGGCGGCGTGGTCCAGACATTGAGCGCCTGGCTGGCCGGCGACCTCGACTTCACCCCGGCCGAGCTGGCCGACCAGCTCGGCGCGCTGATCGACCAGCTCGGCAATCCGGCGCTCTACCGCGACTGACCGGCGACCGGCACCCGCCGGTCGGCGGCGGTCTTGGGCACCGTGGTGGTGTCGGACTCGCCGAATTCCTTGGTCCAGCAGGCGAACTCGAGTGTGATTCCGTCCGGGTCCAGGAAATAGAAGGACCGCACGTACACCCCGGGGTGCACGGTCGCCGACACCTGGACCGCGCTCTCGTCATGGTTGAGAACCGGGCCGACCCGCACCCCCTTGTCCTTGAGTCGCTGCCGGTACTCGTCGAACTTCTCGGCGGGAACGTGGAAGGCCAAGTGGTTCATGGTGCTCACAGCGCTCACGATGTCGCCGATACCCGGGATGGCCTCGGGAGAGGAGATGCCCGGCACCCGGTCGGGCGCGTCGGCGAACCAGAAGAACGCGACGCAGTCGCCGTTGCCGGCGTCGAAGAAGAAATGCTGCCCCATACCGCCGGGCAGGTCGAGCGACTTCACCAGGGGCATACCGAGCACACCGCTGTAGAAGTCGACGGTCTTCTGCATGTCAGAGCAGACCAGGGCCACATGGTTGATGCCGCCGAGCTCGAACTCGGAGTTGGAGTTGCTGGGCTTGATCACGATCCCGCCTTCCTTCGACCCCTGTGACCTGCCGGAATGCGATTTCGGCGCGCGGAATCGAAACTGAATCTAACATCAGATTCAGTTTCAGAGCAATGACCGCAAGGAGCCGTGCACGAGTGAGTGTCAGTCCCCGTGAGGAGCTTCCGACGGTTCGCGGGCGTCAGACGCAGGCCGCGATCGACGCCGCGGCGCGGTCGGTGATCGCCCGCAAGGGCATCCTGGCCACCACCATCGCCGACATCGCCGGCGAGGCGGGGAAGTCGACCGCGTCGTTCTACAACTATTACGACTCCAAGGAGGCGATGGTCCGCGAATGGGCGGTGCGCTTCCGTGACGAGGCCCGCACCCGGTCACTGGCCGCCGCGCAGCCGGGTCTGAGCAACTGGGAGCGGTCCTACCAGGCCGCCGCCGCCCACTGGAGCACCTACCGCAACCGGCTGGCCGAGATCATCGCGGTCAGCCAGATGGCGATGATCAGCGACGATTTCGCCGAGTACTGGACCGAGATCTGCGAACTGCCGATCGCGCTGATCACCTCGCTGGTCCGACGCGCCCAGCGCGACGGCTTCTGCGAAGACAACGACGCCCGCCTGGTCGCGGTGGCGCTGGTGTCGATGCTCAACCAGTTCTGCTACACCCAACTCTCGGGTGTGAATCCCGACGGCCCCGGCGCCGTCGACGACCAGTCCTGCATCAAGACCCTCGCCGACATCTTCTACCGGACCATCTACTACCCGGAGGCCCGCCCGTCATGAGCCGCACAGCCACCCAGACACCCGGCGTCACAAGGGAATTCGTCGGCCTGGACTCGCCCACCGCCCGACGTGCCGGCTCCGGCGGACATCCGTGCCAGGGCCTGTACCACCGCGGTATGGGCCGTAAGCCCAAAGTGGCGATGATCGCCACGCATTACCAGATCGACTTCGCCGAGCACTATCTCGCCGACTACATGGCCACCCGCGGGATCGGCTTTCTGGGCTGGAACACCCGCTTCCGCGGCTTCGAATCCAGCTTCCTGCTCGACCACGCGCTCGTCGACATCGGGGTGGGAGTGCGCTGGCTGCGCGAGGCGCAGGGCATCGAAACCGTGATACTGCTCGGCAACTCGGGAGGCGGATCGCTGATGGCCGCCTATCAGGCCAACGCCGTCGACCAGCACGTCACCCCGCTGGAAGGGATGCGGCCCGCCGCCGGACTCGACGACCTGCCCCCGGCCGACGGTTACGTCGCCAGCGCGGCCCATCCCGGCCGCCCCGACGTGCTCACCGCATGGATGGATGCCTCCGTCGTCGACGAGAACGACGCAGTGGCAACCGATCCCGACCTGGACCTGTTCAACGAACGCAACGGACCGCCGTTCAGCGAGGAGTTCGTCACCCGGTACCGGGACGCCCAGGTCGCCCGTAACGAAGCCATCACCGATTGGGCCGAGGCCGAACTGACCCGCGTCCGTGCAGCCGGTTTCTCCGACCGGCCGTTCACCGTCATGCGCACCTGGGCCGACCCGCGCATGGTCGACCCCACACTGGAACCCACGAAGCGGCCCGCCAACATGTGCTATGCCGGTGTGCCTGCCAAGGCCAACCGGTCCACCCACGGCATCGCCGCGGCCTGCACCCTGCGCAACTGGCTAAGCATGTGGAGCCTGCGCCACGCGCAGACCCGGGCCGAACCGCACCTGGCCCGGATCACCGCTCCGGCGTTGGTGATCAACGCCGAACAGGACACCGGCGTCTATCCGTCCGACGCCCAGCGCATCCACCACGCGCTCGGCGGCGCCGACAAGACGATGTGCTCGATCGACACCGATCACTACTTCACGACCCCGGGCGCGCGGTCGGAGAAGGCCGATACCATCGCCAAGTGGATCGCACGCCGCTGGTGAGAGTGCTCGCCCACTTCGTTCCCGGAGATAAGGTCGCGCGATTTCTTGCCCCGCACACTGATTGGCTCGATGTCCGGTTCTGCGCCGAGGACGACGACGCCACCTTCTACCGGGAGCTGCCCGAGGCCGATGTGCTCTGGCACGTGCTGCGGCCGCTGTCGGGCGATGACCTGACCGGGGCGCCGCGGCTGCGGCTGGTGCACAAGCTCGGCGCAGGAGTCAACACCATCGACGTGGACACCGCCACCGCGCGTGGCGTGGCGGTGGCGAACATGCCCGGCGCGAACGCGCCGTCGGTCGCCGAGGGCACCCTGCTGCTGATGCTGGCCGCGCTGCGCAGACTGCCCGAACTCGACCGCGCCACCCGCGACGGCCGCGGCTGGCCGTCGGATCCGACGCTCGGCGAGACGGTGCGCGACATCGGCGGCTGCACCGTCGGGCTCGTCGGGTACGGCAACATCGCCAGACAGGTCGAGCAGATCCTGGTGGCGATGGGCGCCGAAGTCCTCCACACCAGCACCCGCGACGACGGCAGCCCCGGCTGGTGCGCGCTGCCGGACCTGTTGGCCCACAGCGACATCGTGTCGTTGCATCTGCCGCTCACCCCCGACACTGCCGGCCTGCTTTGCCGCGACGCACTGGCCCGGATGAAGAATGACGCGGTGCTGGTCAACACCTCCCGCGGGCCGATCGTCGACGAGGGGGCGCTGGTCGACGCGCTGCGTGCCGGGAAGCTGGCCGCCGCCGGTCTGGACGTGTTCAGCGTGGAGCCGCTGCCGGCCGACAACCCGCTGCTGAGCCTGCCCAATGTGGTGCTGACCCCGCATGTGACCTGGTACACCGTGGACACCATGCGCCGCTACCTGGACTTCGCCGTCGACAACTGCCAACGATTGCGTGACGGCCGCGACCTCGCCAACGTGGTGAACCAGGTGCCCAGGTAATCTCGACCCAACCAACCGGTTGGGACCAGTCACGACGACGTGAAGAGGTGCAGCAGCAATGCCCATCGCGATCCTTGAAGAGCACAACGACCTGGCCGATTCGGTGCGCGCCTTCGTCGCACGGGTGGCCCCGTCCGAGGTGTTGCACGAAGCCCTCGAGAACCCCGTCCCCAATCCGCCGCCCTATTGGAAGTCCGCCGCCGAGCAGGGTCTGCACGGCGTGCACCTGGCCGAATCGGTCGGCGGGCAGGGCTTCGGGATCCTCGAATTGGCCATCGTCGCCGCGGAATTCGGCTACGGCGCCGTACCGGGACCGTTCGTCCCGTCGGTGATCGCCAGCGCGCTGATCGCCGCGAACGACCCGGACGCCGCGGTGCTGGGCGGCCTCGCCTCCGGGGAGGTGATCGCCGCCTACGCGATCGACTCGGGCCTGACCGCGACGCGGCACGGTGACGGGCTGGTGATCCGCGGCGAGGTGCGCGCGGTGCCCGCCGCGGCGCAGGCGTCATTGCTGGTGCTGCCCGTCGCGATCGAATCCGGCGAGGAGTGGGTGGTGCTCGACGCCGCCACGCTGGAGATCGAGCCGGTGCGCAGCGTCGACCCGCTGCGGCCGGTGGCCCACGTGCGGGCCAACGCCGTGGAGGTCGGCGACGACAGGGTGCTGGCCAACCTGAGCCGCGGGCACGCCCGTGCGCTGATCACGACGCTGCTGTCGGCCGAGGCGATCGGTGTCGCGCGCTGGGCCACCGACACCGCCTCGGGGTATGCGAAGATCCGCGAGCAGTTCGGCCGCCCGATCGGACAGTTCCAGGCCATCAAGCACAAGTGTGCGAACATGATCGCCGAGACAGAGCGGGCCACCGCCGCAGTCTGGGACGCCGCCCGCGCGATCGACGAGATGCACGAAAACCCGGACAGTGCTTATGAATTCGCTGCCGCAGTGGCCGCGACGTTGGCTCCGGTCGCCGCGCAGCACTGCGCCCAGGACTGCATCCAGGTGCACGGCGGCATCGGCTTCACCTGGGAGCACGACACCAACGTGTACTACCGGCGCGCGCTGGTGCTGGCCGCGGCGTTCGGCCGCGCGTCGGACTACCCGCAGCGGGTCGTCGACCTGGCAACCACCAGCGGGATGCGGCCGCTGAACATCGACCTCGACCCCGAGACCGAGAAGCTGCGTGACGAGATCCGTTCCGAAGTGGCTGCGCTGAAGGAGATTCCGCGCGAGGAGCGCAACGCCGCGATCGCCGAGGGCGGCTGGGTGCAGCCGCACCTGCCGGTGCCGTGGGGGCGCGCGGCCACCCCGATCGAGCAGATCATCATCGCCCAGGAGTTCTCGACGGGCCGGGTCAAGCGACCGCAGATGGGGATCGCGGCGTGGATCATCCCGTCGATCGTCGCGTTCGGCACCGACGAGCAGCAGCAGCGGTTCCTGCCGCCGACGTTCCGCGGCGAGATGATCTGGTGCCAGTTGTTCTCCGAGCCCGGCGCCGGATCCGACCTGGCCAGCCTGACCACCAAGGCCACCAAGGTCGACGGCGGCTGGCGCATCACCGGGCAGAAGATCTGGACCACCGGCGCGCAGTACTCCCAGTGGGGCGCGCTGCTGGCCCGGACGGATCCCAACGCGCCGAAGCACAACGGCATCACCTACTTCCTGCTCGACATGAACAGCGAGGGCGTGGAGGTCAAGCCGCTGCGCGAGCTCACCGGCAACGCGATGTTCAACACGGTGTTCATCGACGACGTGTTCGTCCCCGACGAGATGGTGCTCGGCGAGGTGAACCGCGGCTGGGAGGTCAGCCGCAACACGCTGACCAACGAGCGGGTGTCGATCGGCAGCAGCGAGCCGCCGTTCCTGCCCAGCCTGGACAAGTTCGTCGAATTCGTCGGCGAGGGCCAGTTCGACCAGATCGCGCAGAACCACGCCGGTGTGCTGATCGCCGAGGGCCATGCCGCCAAGATCCTGAACATGCGGTCGACACTGCTGACGCTGGCAGGCGGCGATCCGATGCCGGCCGCGGCGATCTCGAAGCTGCTGTCGATGAAAACCGGTCAGGGCTACGCCGAGTTCGCGGTGTCCTCGTTCGGCACCGACGCCGTCATCGGTGATCCCGAGCAGCTCACCGGCCGCTGGGCCGAGTACCTGCTGGCCAGCCGGGCGACCACGATCTACGGCGGCACCTCCGAGGTGCAGCTCAACATCATCGCCGAGCGCCTGCTGGGACTGCCCAGGGATCCGTAGCCCAGTTCGCGTTTCGGGTGAACTTCCGCCGGGCAATCCCATCGCGCGCAGTCCGCGCAAGCAGAATCCTTAAGGGATCACAGCGGAAGAGAGACGCTCATGGCACTCGACGACGATGACATGACCACCACGCCGGGAGGCGGCGGAGAAGGCACCGCCGACGGCGGCAGCAACCCCGAGGGCCACGACGGCGGCGCCGACGGCACCGCCGGCGGTGAGGGTCCCGCCGACGGCGGCAGCAACCCCGAAGGGCACGACGGCGGCGCCGACGGCACCGCCTGAGAACCGGCCGTGCTCAGCCGTTGCATCGGCATCGACGCCGAGGTGTTCGCCGCCGAGTACTGGGGGCGCAAGCCGCTGCTGAGCCCGGCTCACGCGCTGCCCCGCGACTTCTGCGACCTGCTCTGCCCGGACACCGTGGACGAGCTCATCGCAGAGCGCGGGGTACGCGCGCCGTTCATCCGGCTCGCCAAAGAGGGACAGGTCCTGGACAAGGACTCCTACCTCGGCCCCGCCGGCTTCGGCGCGGAGATCGCCGATCAGGTCGACGCGGCGAAGGTGCTGTCCCACCTGGGGTCGGGCGCGACGGTCGTGCTGCAGGGCCTGCACCGGTTGTGGCCGCCGCTGATCGATTTCGTCGCTCAGGCCGTGGCCGACATCGGGCATCCCGTCCAGGCCAATGCCTACATCACCCCGCCCGACAACCGCGGCTTCGACTTCCACTACGACGTGCACGACGTGTTCGTCCTGCAGGTGTCAGGCCGCAAGCGCTGGATCGTCCACGAACCGGTGCACCGTCACCCGCTGCCGACCCAGCCGTGGACCGACCATCGGGACCGGATCGCCGAACGTGTCACCGGCGATCCGGTACTGGACATCGTGCTCTGCCAAGGAGACTCGTTGTACCTGCCGCGCGGCTGGGTGCACGCCGCGCAGGCGATGGACACCGCGTCGATCCACCTCACGATCGGGGTGTCGGCGACGACGGCTCTGGACGTCGCACGTGCCGTCGTCGACGAACTGGGCCGCTTCGACGAGTTCCGGGCCTCGCTGCCGATGGGCATCGACCCGGCCGACCCGAACGAGATGAGCGCGACCGCGGCCAAGGTGATCGCAGAGGTGGTCGGCCGGCTCCGAGACAACGGCGCCATGCTGAGCACCGCGGCGGCCGAGCGGTTGATCGCCCGGCACGACACCCGCACCCGGCCCGAGGCCGTCCGCCCGCTCGCGATGCTGCGGGCCGCCGACCAGGCCGACACGGTCTGGGTGCGTTGGCGCCGCGGCCTGCTGGCGACGATTCACCGCGGCGTCGACGGCCGCGTGTCCATGCGGCTGGCGGACAAGACCATCGCGTTTCCCGCGCAGTGCGCGTCCGCGCTGGAGGAGATCCTCGCCGGCGGGGTCACCCACGCCGGTGACCTTCCCGGCCTGGACGCCGCGGACGGCGCCGTCCTGCTCCGGCGCCTGCTCCGCGAAGGTGTCGTGGTTCCGGCGTGATGTCCGCACAGCGACTGGCGTGCAGCGACGAATCGCTCGCGCGCGACGAACCCATGTACGGGACGGCCTCGGCGGGGTCGGTCTGGCTGCTGCTGGAACTGGAAGGAGGCTGGGGTCCGTCGGCCTTCCTGCAGTCACCGGCGGTCATCGACGCCGGCCTGGGGCGGGCCATCGTGCGCCGCGCCGAAGCCGCGGGCATGCGCATCGCGGCGATCCGGCGGCACGGCCGACGCCGGCAGGCTCCGAGGTGGCGGTGGTTCGTGGCCCGATCCGATGTCGGCCGTGAGGCGCTGTTCCACGGCGAGGTCGACGGCCCGGCCGATTATCTCGATCTGGATCTCGAGGGCGCCGACGGCACCGAGACCCAAGGCCCGCTGGTGGCGGTGTGCGCGCACGGCAGGCACGACCAGTGCTGTGCGGTCCGCGGCCGGGCCGCGGCCGCCACGATCGCCGCCGCCTATCCCGAGAACACCTGGGAGTGCTCACATCTGGGCGGCGACCGGTTCGCCGCGACGATGCTCATCCTGCCGGAGGGGCTGTGCTACGGCCGGGTCGACAGCACCGACGGCGCCGAGCTGGTCCGCCTGTATCTCGACGGCAGGCTCGACGACCGGTTCCTGCGGGGTCGGACCTCGCTGCCCGCCGCCGTGCAAGCCGCACAGCATTTCGCCCGGGAAGCCCTCGGCGAGGACCGCATCGACGCCCTGCATCCACTGAGCGTGGAGAGCACCGACGACACGATCCGGGTGGTGCTGGCCGCGGAGACCGGCACGGTCGAGGTGCTGCTGGACGTGGTGATGTCCGAGCCGCTGTTCTCCCAGTGCCGCGCGACCACCGCTGGCCCGGTCCGCACGTTCCGGCTGCGCAAGATCAGCACCTGACCCTTATCGGCTGAGGCGATCGGACGCGCGGCGCACGCATAGCCCCGCAGAACCGGGGAACACCACCGTCATGACCAGTGATCGTGATTTCGCCGAGAAGCGGTTCAACCACCCCGGGGAATACCGGGCCGCGGTGACCTACACGTTCGTGGTCGTCGTGTTGGCGGCGATCGCGTTCGCCGTCTACGCCTTCGGCGACCGCAGTTCCGTTTTCAGTGCCTCCCTGGTGCCGATATTCCTGTTCGCGGGCGGTGTCGGGGCGCTGCTACGCACCTACCGGCAGTGGAAGAGCGGCGTCGGCTGGACCGCGTGGCAGGGCGCCGGCTGGTTCCTGCTGCTGCTGATGCTGGTGACGCTGGCCGTCCCGGGCTCCGCGGCGTTCACCGAGTAGACGGTCGCGGATCAGGGCAGGATCGCGTCGACATAGCCACCGTCGACACGCAGTGCCCCACCCGTGGTCGCCGACGCCAGCGGGGATGCCAGATAGGTGACCATGTTGGCGATCTCCTCCGGCTCGATCAGCCGCTGGATCAATGACTGCGGCCGGTGTGCCCGCATGAACTCCCGCTGCGCCTGCTCCCACGGCAGCGATTTGTCCACCAGCTGGTAGACGAAATCCTCCACCCCGGCGGTGTGGGTGGGGCCGGCGACGACGGAGTTGACAGTCACGCCGGTGCCGGCGGCTTCCTTGGCGTAACCGCGCGACAGCGCCAGCAGCGCGGTCTTGGACACCCCGTAGTGGATCATTTCGAGCGGCGTCACGATGGCCGAATCGCTGGCGATCTGCAGCACGCGGCCCCAGCCGCGGTCGACCATGCCGGGCAGGTAGTGCCGGATGAGCCGTGCCGCGGCGAGCACGTTGACCTCGAAAAAGCTGCGCCACTGCTCGTCGGTGATCTCGCGGGCCGGGACCGCGCCGAAGATGCCGAGGTTGTTGACCAGGATGTCGACGTCCGGCAGTTCGGCGAGGAGATCCCGGGCGCCTGCCTCGGTGGCCACGTCGGCGGCGATCCCGGCGGCGTCACCGCCGATCTCGGCGACGGCCGCGTCGACCCGGTCGCGGCTGCGTCCGTTCACCACGACGCGGGCGCCGGCGGCCGCCAGCCCGTGCGCGATGGCCAAGCCGATGCCCTGCGTCGAGCCGGTGACGAGTGCGGTCTTACCGGTCAAGTCGATGTTCATGCTGAACTACGACGACCGCACGGCGCCGTGTATTCCGCGAGCGTACGGCGGCCCCGGACACGCCCGGCCGGTGTCAGTCGATCTCCATCTCGCGCAGCTCGCGCTTGAGGATCTTGCCGGTGGGATTGCGCGGCAGCTCGTCGAGGAACACCACCTCGCGCGGCACCTTGTAGCGGGCCAGGTTGTCGCGCACGTAGGCCTTGATCGCGTCCTCGTCGATCGTCGCGCCGTCGGCCTTGACCACGAAGCAGCGCAGCCGGTGGCCCCACTCCTTGTCCTCGACCCCGATCGCTGTGGCCTCCACCACCTCGGGATGACCGCTGACGAGGTCCTCGATTTCGGCCGGGAACACGTTCTCGCCGCCGGAGACGATCATCTCGTCGTCGCGGCCGCTGACGTAGAGCAGATCGTGCTCGTCGAAATAGCCCACATCGCCGGACGACAGCAGCCCGTCGATGATCTGCTTGCCACCGCCGCCGGTGTAGCCCTGGAACGGGAAGAAGTTTCCGACGAAGATCCGGCCCACCTCGCCGCGCGGCACGTCGTTGCCATTGTCGTCGAGGATCCGGACCTTCATGCCCTTGACCACCGGACCGACGGTCGCCGGGTTGATCGAAAGGTGTTGCGGCCCTGCGATCGTCGCGAACGCGACCTCGGTGGAGCCGTACAGGTTGTACACGACCGGGCCGAGTTCCTTGAGCGCCCTGGTGGCCAGTTCGGCGCCTAGTTGCGAGCCGGAGACGAACACGATCCGCAGCGACGACAGGTCCGGTTTCGGGGAGGTCTTGTCGAGCTCGTCGAGCATCCGCGACAGCATCACCGGCACCACGACGATCGCGGTGGCCCGGTGCTTCTCGATGTCGGCCAGCACGGTGGTCGGCTTGAAGCGGCGGCGCAGCACCAGCGTGGTGCCGAGCATCATCGCGATGGTCGCGTGCAGGAAGCCCAGCGCGTGGAACATCGGGGCCGGCAGCGACGTCACCTCCTGCGACTTGAACGGCACCGCCGACAGCACGCCGCCGATCGGGGCCAGCGACGGCGGGGCACTGCGGTTGGCGCCCTTGGGCGTTCCGGTGGTGCCGCTGGTCAGGATGATGATCGACGAGTGCTTGCCGGCCTTCGGCGGCGGGTTGGCGCTGGTGCGCGCGATCAGCTCTTCGAGGGTCTCGTCGGTGCTGCCCGAGGGCTCCTGCTTATCGGGGTTCACCCCGAGCGAGCGCAGCTTGCCCAGTTCGGGATCGGCGGCGGCGACGGCGGCGGTGTACTCGTCGTCGTAGATGACGAGCTTGGCGCCCTCGCGTTCCGACACCTCTTTGATCTGGGGTCCGGAGAATTCGCTGTTGAGCAGGATGATGCGGGCGCCCACCTTGCCGGCGGCGTACACAGAGACGAGAAACCCCCGGTGGTTGCGCGCCAGGATGGCCACCCCGTCGCCGGCCTTGACCCCTTTGGCGAGCAGGCCGTTGGCCACGGCGTTGGCGCTGTCGTCGAGTTCTTTGAACGTCATCTCGCCAAAATCGTCGATGACGGCGGTGCGGGTCGGGTAGCGCCGCGCGTTGAGCGCCGGGATCATGCCGAACTCGCCCCAGCGCCGCATGTCCGCGACGAACGCGGCGATGTCCTGCGGCGGTTCGAACTTCAGCGCACCAGCCTCGAACATCTTGCGCGCGTAGTGCAGCTCGGCCGATCCCCGTTCGAGATACTTGCCAACGGTCTGCTGGACCTTGGCGGCGGCCTGCAACGGGAGATCGCTGAGCTTGGACATGCGTCAACCTTATGTGACGACGGTCGCACCGCGGTTTGGAACCTACGATGAAGAAATGGCCGCCCGCGAGTCGTTCGAGATCGCCGGGCAACAGGTGCCGATCACCAACCCCGACAAGGTGGTCTTCCCCGATCTCGGGCTGACCAAAGGCGACCTGATACACTACTACGCCGCGGTGGCCGACGGGGCACTGCGCGGGGTGCGGGACCGCCCGATGATCCTGAAACGTTTCGTCAAGGGCATCACGCAGGAGGCTGTCTTCCAGAAGCGCGCGCCCGAGAAGCGGCCGGACTTCGTCGACGTCGCCGAGCTGAAGTACGCGTCGGGCACGTCGGCCAAGGAGGCGGTGCTGCGCAGCCCAGCCGGCTTGATCTGGGCGGTGAACCTCGGCTGCGTCGACCTGAATCCGCATCCGGTGCGCGCCGACGACCTCGAACACCCCGACGAGTTGCGCGTCGATCTCGACCCGATGCCCGGCGTGGGCTGGCGGCAGATCCTCGACGTCGCGTTGGTCGCGCGGGAGGTGCTGGAGGACCACGGGCTGGTGGCGTGGCCGAAGACGTCGGGTTCGCGCGGCTTCCACATCTATGCGCGCATCCACCGCCGCTGGCCGTTCAAGCTCGTCCGGCTCGCCGCCGAGGCGGTGGCCCGCGAGGTCGAACGGCGGGCCCCGGAGTCGGCGACCGCGCGGTGGTGGAAGGAGGAACGCCACGGCGTCTTCGTCGACTTCAACCAGAACGCCAAGGACCGCACCGTCGCGTCGGCGTACTCGGTGCGGGCCACCCCGGACGCGCGGGTGTCCACGCCGCTGTTCTGGGACGAGGTGGCCGGTTGCCGGCCCGAGGAGTTCACCGTGCACACGGTGCCGCGACGGTTCGCCGATCTCGGCGATCCGTGGGAGGGGATGGACGACACCGCCGGAGGGCTGGACGCGCTGCTCGAGCTCGCCGACCGGCTCGGGCCTGCCGAGAAGGCGCCGAAGGGCGCCAGGCAGTCCGACGACGGGCGCCGGGTCTCGGCGATGCCGCTGATCGAGATCGCCCGGACCAAGACCCGCGACGAGGCGATGGCGGCTTTGCAGCAGTGGCGCGAGAAGTACCCCGCGGCGGCGGAGAAGTTGCACCCTGCCGATGTGCTCGTCGACGGGATGCGCGGGCCCAGTTCGATCTGGTACCGGATCCGGATCAACCTGCAGCACGTCGAAGAGGATGTGCGGCCCCCGCAGGAGGAGCTGCTGGCCGACTACAACCCGTGGGCCCACTACACCGGTGCGCAACAACAGCTGCGGCGGTAAGTTACCGACGAGTTTGCTGCGCGCCGCCGCCGCAGTTCTTACCGAAGTATTAGTAGATACACCCAGCGGCCTTAGATTGCCTCACTAACTTGATCTGTGTAGCGCCGCACCGGCGCGCTGTGTCACCACTGGATCGAGGGAGGCTGCGATGTACGGCAATCCGACGTTTCACTGCGATGGCGCAGGTATTCGAGCCCATTGCCGCCAGTTGGCCACCGTCGTGACGATCTCCGGTCATCTCGACGAGGCCAATGTCGAGCGGGCCAGCGAATACACCGACCGATTCATTCTCGCCGAGAAACCCTTCGTTCTCGACCTCAGTGGCGTGGATTCGTTTACCCGCGAGGCCGTTTCGCTGCTCTACGCGGTCGACGACGTGTGCACCGCCGCCGGCGTGGACTGGATGATGATCGCCAGCCGCGCGGTCGAGCAGACGCTGCGCGAGGCGGGCATCGAGTTCCCCGAGGCGGGTTCGGTCCCCGAGGCGCTGAACCACTTCGCCGACGCGGCCGTCGCACGCCGTCAACTGCTTCCCCTCCTGACCAAGACTGCGTAAGGATCACTGTGTTACTTGATGTTCGGTGGCTCCGCTACCTGCTCCAGCGTCGTCACAGGTCCCACGTCGAGCACCTGGCCCTGACAAGCGCCTGACGCGCACCCGGATCTCCGGGCCCCCGACCGACGAGTTGGTCGTCGGTGGCCGCACACCCTGATTTAGTGTGCACCTATGGGCACTGATGCCGACCGGGTCGCCGAGATCGCCCACCAGGTGGTCGCCGACCACGATCCCAAGACCGTTCCCGTCCAGCGGTTCCTCGGCGCGTGTTTCGACGCCGGGCTGTCCTGGGTGCATTTCCCCCAAGGTTTCGGCGGGCTCGGGCTGTCCCGGGGTCTGCAGGCCGTCGCCGACCGCATCCTGCAGGGGGCCGGCGGCCCGGTGCCGCTGGGCCTCAACCCGATGGGCTACGGCATGGCGGCCCCCACGGTGCGCGAGCACGCCCAGACCGACGATGTGCGTCGTCGGCTGCTGCGGCCGCTGGCCACCACCGAGGAGATCTGGTGCCAGTTGTTCTCCGAGCCCGGCGCAGGTTCGGATCTGGCGGGGCTGGCCACCTCGGCGGTGCGCGACGGTGACACCTGGGTGGTCAACGGTCAGAAGGTGTGGACCAGCCTCGCCCACCGTGCGAAATGGGGTCTGCTGTTGGCCCGCACCGATCCCGAGGTGCCCAAGCACAAGGGGTTGACGTACTTCGTCATCGACATGCACGGCGTTGGTGTCCAGACCCGGCCGCTGCGGCAGCTGACCGGGCACGCCGAGTTCAACGAGGTCTACATGACCGATGCCCGGATCCCCGACACCTACCGCCTCGGCGCAGTCGGCGACGGGTGGCGCGTGGCGATGACGACGTTGATGAACGAGCGCAGCGCCCTCGGCGGCAGCGGCAGCCGGCGCGGTGCCGGCACCATCTCCGACGCGGTCGCGCTGTGGGCGTCCCGACCCGACCTACACACCCCGGTGCTGCGGGACCGGCTGACGAGTTTGTGGTTGCGCGCCGAGGCGCAGCGGTTGACGGCCGAGCGGTCCCGCGCGGCGGCGACCATCGGCGGCCCCGGACCGGAGGCCTCGATCGGCAAGCTCGTCGGGGCGGAGCTCAACCAGCACATCTACGAGTTCTGCATGGATCTGCTGGGCCCCGAGGGAATCCTGTACGACGGCTACGCCATGCACGACGGGGATCCCGAGGACTACCGCGGCCCGATCCAGCAGCGGTTCCTGCGCAGCCGGGCCAACACCATCGAGGGCGGCACGTCCGAGGTGATGCGCAACATTCTGGCCGAGCGGGTGCTCGGCCTGCCGGGAGACCTCCGTGCGGATGCGGGGATGCCGTGGAAGGAGATCCCGCGTGGCTGAGGCTGAGTTCGGGTTCAGCGAGGAGCAGGCACAGCTGCGCGCGGCGGTGCGCAAGTTCTGCGCCGACCACATCGACGAGAGCGCCGTCCGCGCCGCGATGATGGCCGATCCGCCCTACGACGCGAAGGTGTGGGCCCGGTTGGGTGCGGAGCTCGGCGTGCTCGGGCTGTCTGCCCCGGAGTCCGTGGGCGGAGTGGGCGGCACCCTGATCGACCAGGCGGTGGCGGTCGAAGAGCTCGGCGCCGCGCTGGCCTGCGGCCCCTTGTTCGGCACTGTCTACCTGGCCATTCCCGCGCTGGTCGCCGCCTCGGAGCCCGGGGAGCTGCTCGGCGACCTGATCGAGGGCACCCGCACCGCGGCGTTCGCCGTCCCCGACGACACCGCCGCGTTCGACCCCGCAACCGTAACCGTCCATGCGGTCGACACCGGTGCGGGCTGGACCCTCACCGGCACCGTCGAGCGGGTGGTCGACGCCGGCACCGCCGACCTGCTGCTGGTGGCCGCGATCGGGCCGGACGGACCTGGCCTCTACGCCGTCGACGCCGATGACATTGGTGTGCAACGCATTCCGCTGACCACCCTCGACCTGACACGGCGCCAGGCGACGGTCGGGCTGTTCGACGCCCCGGCCCGGCTGGTCGCGGGTCCGGCCGAGGCGGTGCGGGTGATCAACCATGCGCTGACCGTGGGTGCGGCGCTGCTGGCGGTCGAACAGGTCGGCGCCGCACAGCATCTGCTGAATCTGACCGTCGACTACGCGAAGAACCGGTTGCAGTTCGGCAGGCCGATCGGGTCGTTCCAGGCGGTCAAGCACCGTCTCGCCGACGACCTGGTCGCGATCGAGCATGCCCGCTCCACGGCGTACCACGCGGTGTGGTCGCTGGCGCACGAGGCCGAGGTTCCCGACGATCCGGCGCTGGCGGTCAGCATCGCGCAGGCGACCTGCACGGCGGCGCTGGTTCAAGTTGCGACCGACACCATCCAGGTACACGGTGGTATCGGTTTCACCTGGGAGCACCAGGCGCACCTGTACTACAAGCGGGCCTACACCGACGCCGCCCTGCTGGGCAGCGCCGAGCAACACCGGGCCAGGATCGCCGAGCTGGTGCTCGACGCCGCGCCCGACAAGTCCGCGCCGCGCGTCGCCACCGGCATGCCGAGTTGAGAGGAAGCGAAGTGACACAGAGGATTTCGCGCTATCTGGGGGCGGCGGCGGCCGCCGCCGCGGTGGCGGCGCCATTCGCGGCGTCCGCTTCCTCAGCCCCGGCGACCTCGACCGCGCAGTGCCCGCCCGGACAGACGGGCGTGATCTACGGCTGTGCGCCGTTCTGTGTGGAGGGCAAGTTCCTCGACACCCAGACGGGGCTCTGCATGCCGATCGCGGCGCCGCCTCCTGCCCCCGCGCCGCGGTTCTAGGATCCGCCCGTGAACGCAGTGGACCGATTCTTCGAGATCACGGCCCGCCAGTCCAACGTGGCCACCGAGATCCGCGGTGGTCTCGTCACGTTCATCGCGATGGCCTACATCATCGTGCTGAACCCGATCATCCTGTCGGGATCGGCGGACGTCGACGGCAACCGGCTGGACTTCGCGCAGGTGTCGGCGACGACGTCGCTGGCCGCCGGCGTGATGACGATCCTGTTCGGGCTGATCGCGCGGCTGCCGTTCGCGCTGGCCGCCGGGCTGGGCATCAACTCGTTCCTTGCCACCACCGTGGTCGGGTCATTGACGTGGGCCGAGGCGATGGGCCTGGTCGTGATCAACGGCCTGATCATCGTGCTGCTGGCGGTGACCGGGCTGCGGCGTCTGGTGTTCGACGCGGTGCCGATGCAGCTCAAGCTCGCGATCACCGCGGGCATCGGGTTGTTCATCCTGTTCATCGGGGTGGTCGACGCCGGGTTCATCTCCTCAACGGGCGCGCCGTCGCCGCCGGTGGGGCTGGGCAGCGGCGGTGAGGGCTCGATCAGCACGATCCCGACGTTGATCTTCGTGTTCACGCTGCTGCTGACCGGGGTCCTGGTGGCCAGGAAGGTGCGCGGCGGCATCCTGATCGGGCTGGTGGCCGGCACCGTGATCGCGGTCGTGGTGGAGGCGATCTGGCATCTCGGGTCGGCGGTCGACAAGCCCGGCGGCTGGAGCCTGTCGGTGCCCACGCTGTCGGGATCGCCGTTCTCGCTTCCGGATCTGTCGCTGGTCGGCGAGTTCAGCCTGAACAGCTTCAGCCGCATCGGCATCCTCGCGGCCGTGATGCTGGTGTTCACCCTTGTCTTCGCGAACTTCTTCGACGCGATGGGCACGATGACCGGTCTGTCGCGCGAGGCCGGACTGTCCGACGACAAGGGCACGTTCCCGCGCCTGCGCGCCGCCCTGGTGGTCGAGGGCGCCGGGGCGGTCGTCGGCGGTGCGACGTCGTCGTCGTCGAACACGGTGTTCATCGAATCCGGCGCCGGCATCGAAGAGGGCGCCCGCACCGGCCTGGCCAACGTGGTCACCGGTGTGCTGTTCCTGGCGTCGATGTTCATCTCGCCGCTGGCCTCGATCGTGCCGACCGAGGTGGCCGCGGCCGCCCTGGTGGTGGTCGGGGCGATGATGGTGTCGCATCTGCGCCACATCGATCTGTCCGAGTTCTCGGTGGCGCTGCCCGTCGTGCTGACCGTCGCGGTGATGCCCTTCAGTTACTCGATCGCCAACGGCATCGGCGTCGGCTTCATCAGCTGGGTGGTGATGCGCGCCGCCGCAGGCAAGGCCCGTGAGGTCAGCCCGCTGCTGTGGGTGGTGGCAGCCGGTTTCGCGGTGTACTTCGCCCGTACACCGCTGGAATCGCTGATCGGCTAGCGGCTGCCTTCGCCGAAATCGCATTCCACGCGGCACTTTCGCGCTAGCGCCCGCGTGGAATGCGATTTCGCCGGCGTTGGGGTCAGCGGGACTCGGCGCGCTCTGCGGCCACGCCCAGCACCACCGCGCGGATCTGCCGTGCGATGTCGTCCCGGCTCAGGCTTTCGGATGAATCGTTGGCGAAGGCGAACACCAGCCCGCCCAGGTAGGTGAGCACCACCGAGGCCTGCTCGTCGAGCAGGGCGCGGTCCAGTGCGGCGCCCTCGTCGTTCTGCATCGCGATGACCAGCCGCTCCACCAGCCCGCGATAGCTCTCGGAGACCTGCTGGAATCCGGCGGCGAGGTCGGCGTCGCCCCGCGCCAACATGGTCAGCTCCAACCGGGCGCGCGTGCGCGACATCTGCGGCTCGCTGCGGATGCGCAGCACCTGCTCGGCGAGCAGCGTCAACACCACCTCGCCGGCACTGTTGGGGGCGTCCTTGAAGGACTCGGTGAACGCCTCGGCGTCGTAGCGGACCAGTTGTTCGGCGACACCGTGCAGCAGTGCCGCGCGGGTGCGGTAGTAGAACGATGTCGTCCCGTCGGCCACCCCGGCGCGGCGGTCGACCTTCAGGTGGCTCAGCCCGCGTGGGCCTTCTTCGGCCAGCAAAGCGATCGCAGCGTCACACAACAGATGACGCCGCTCAGCGGCATTGTGCTTACGACGGGTGTCAACTCCGGTGATCTTACGGGCAATCGCGCCTCACCCCGGAACACTGCCGCCGCAATCGCGATCCCGGCGAACCCGCGGCGGCCGTGGTGCACGCCGCCGCTGCGATCCCCAGCACCGCCACCAGCGCCGCGACCGCGAGCCAACCGTGGGCGGACCAGGCCGCTCCGCCCCACCATCCGAACAGGCTCGACCCGACGTAGTAGCCGATCGTGTACAGCGCGGTGGCCTGCGCGCGGCCCGTCGCTGCCCGGGCCGCGACCAGGCTGGACGCGACCGCGTGCCCGACGAAGAACCCGGCGGTCAGCAGCGCGACCCCGGCCACGACCAGCGGCAACGGGCTCGCCACGGTGACAGCCGCCCCGGCCGCAACCATCACCGCGGCGACGCCGAGCACCGTGGACCGGCCGTACCGGGCGCCGAGTCGGCCGGTGGCCCGCGACCCGGCGGTGCCGCCGAGGTAGGTCAGGAAGATCAGCGAGATGGCCGCCGGTTCCAGCCCGTAGGGGGCGTCGGCCAGCCGGAACGGCAGGTAGTTGAACACCGTCATCACCGCGCCGGACAGCAGCATCCCGACGAGCACGACCGGCCAGATGGTGCGGTCGCGCAGGTGGGTGCCCAGCACCTGGATGGAGCCGGTGTCGCGACGGCGCCCCGCGGTGGCAGGTATCGCCCTGATCATCGCGAGCATCAGCACCGCGACCCCTACACCGAGCACGAGAAGTCCTGAGCGCCAACCCCATTGGCCGGCGGCAGGGACGGCGAACAGCCGACCCGTCAATCCCCCGATCGACGTCGCGGCGACGTAGCTGCCCGCGAACGTCGCGGCCCGGCCGCCGCAGACGATGTCGTGCGAGAGGGTCATCGCGAGTGCCGGGATGCCGCCGAGAGCCAGTCCGTGGACGAAGCGGCCGACGAGCAATGTCTCGAACGTGGGCAGGAACGGTACGACGACCGCGCACGGCGCGGCCGCGGCGGCGGCGGTGCGCATCGCCGCGCGCAGGTCCCACCGATCGGCCAGCCACGCCCACGGCAGCACCGACATCGCAAGCCCCAATGTCGTCACCGAGATCAGCAGTGCCGCCTGCGACGGGGCCGCCGCCACGTCCGCGGCGATCTGGGGAAGCAGGCCCTGGGGCGCGTACATCGCCGCGAAAGCGGCCACCCCCGCACACCACAGCGTCACGGCGAGCCGGCGCTCGGCGGACACGGCGGGCGATGCGGGCCAGGGAAGCACCCGACCATTGCACTCCGCATCATTTATCGTGTGAAGGTCTGATTTCATGTTGCAGTTATAGGGACGCCATATCAATGATCGAAGTGCGCGAGGCCCGGTATTTCATCGCGGTGGCCGAGGAGCTGAACTTCGGCAGGGCCGCGGAGCGCCTGCAGATGTCCCAGCCGCCGCTGTCGGCGGCGGTGAAGGCCCTCGAGAAGCGACTCGGGGTGCTGTTGCTGAACCGGACCACGCGCCACGTCGTGCTGACCCCGGCGGGAACGGTCTTCCTGGACCGGTGCCGCCGGATCGTGGCCGCCGCGCAGGACGCCGGATCCGCCGCCCGTCTGGCCGCCGAGGGGCAGCTGGGCGAACTCCGGATCGGCGCTGTGACAACCTCTTTCACTCGCGTTCTGCCGACCGCGCTGGCGACCCATGCCCGGTCCCACCCGAACGTCAAGGTGCGGGTCCGCGAGGTCGACACCCACCTGGGCTCAGAGCTGCTGCAGCGCAGGGAGATCGACATCGCGGTCGTCCGGCATGGCCCGGCGCGGCCGTGGCTGCACCACATCACGTTGACCAGAGAACCGTTCGCGCTCGCGGCGCCGGCCGACTGGACACTGCCGCCCGGGCTGCGGGCAGACCTCGCCAAGGCAGCCGAACTGCCCTGGGTGTGGATCCCCCGGTCGGTGACGCCGGACTACCACGACCAGGTCGCGGCGTGCTGTCGTGGCGCCGGGTTCTCCCCCACCGCAGAACACTTCGCCCAGTCGATCAGCAGTCAGCTGGCCATGGTGGCTGCTGGTCTGGGGGTGGCCCTGGTCCCGGAGAGCTCGGCCCAGACCCAGCCGGGCATCACCGTGGTGCGGGTTCGCTCGCCGTTGCGGATCGCGATGAGCGCGCTGTACCGGACCGACGCCGATCTGCTGGTCGACCAGTTCGTCGACGCGCTGACCGCCGCCGCCCGCTGACGTCCCTCATGCGCCGAAATCGCATTCCATGCGCCGTTTTTCGCGTTTCGGCCGCGTGGAATGCGATTTCGGCAGGATCAGAAGTGTGCCGAGTTCGCGGACCTCAAAGTGTCGGCGGCGACCCTCAACCCTTCTATCGGGCCGAACGCGACGTCCTCGTGTTCGATGTTGACCCACATGTCCGGATCGACGGCCTCCAGCGCACGCAGGAACCGCGACCAGAAGTCGACGTCGTGACCGCGGCCTACTGCGACAAAATCCCAGGCCGAGTCCTCCGGCCACTTGTTCACCACGTGCCTGCCACCGAGACCGGTCGGATTCTGCTCCAGCGGGATTCGGGTAAACCGCTCATCGAGCACGCCGTAGATCCGGCAGTTGTCGTTGATCCGGGTGTCCTTGGCCGCAGCGTGGAACACCAGCGGGCCCAGCCACTCGATCGCGGCGACAGGGTCGATACCCTGCCAGAACAGATGCGACGGGTCCATCTCGGCGCCGATGTGCCTGGCGCCGGTGTGCTCGACCAGCCGCTTCAGGGTGGCCGGGTTGAACACCAGGTTCTGTGGGTGCATCTCGATCGCGACCTTGACTCCGTGCTCGCGGGCCAACGCGTCGATCTCGGTCCAGAACGGCAGCGCGACCTCGTCCCACTGGTAGTCCAGCGAGTCCAGATAACCTGAGTCCCAGGTCTTCACGTTCCACGCCGGCCATCGACCGCCGGGATGTGCCTGCGGCAGTCCGGACATCGTGACCACCCGGTCAACACCGAGCAGCCCGGCGACGCGGATCGCGTTGCGCAGGTCGTCGGCGTCCTCCGGCCCCACCTCTGGGTCCGGGTGCAGTGGGTTGCCGTTGCAGTTCAGCCCGGCGATCGACACACCCGTGCCGTCGAACGCCGACAGATACCCGCGCGGCGTGACCTCACCGGACAACAGTTGCGCGACGGGCAGATGCGGTGTCGGCAGGAACCCGCCGGCGTTGATCTCCGCACCGGTCAGCCCGAGTGATGCGATGATCTCCAGCGCTTCGGCTAGCGGACGGTCATGCAGGATCGCGGTATACACACCTAGTTTCATGAGTTTCCCTTGCGCCGAAATCGCATTCCATGCGCCGTTTTTCGCGTTTCGGCCGCGTGGAATGCGATTTCGGCGGGTCGTTGGTCAGCGGTACTTGTCGACGTAGTCGGTCATGGTCGCCAGCTGGTAGCGGGACACGTCGCGGGCCTGCTCGTCTTCACCGAACACGCTGGAGACCATCACGGTGTCGTCGCGGTGGTAGAAGCCGAGTTTGCCTAAGCCGCCGAAGAACTCATCCCAGTCGACGTCGCCGTCACCGATCTTGAGGTGCTGGTGCACCCGCACCGGATTGCCCGGCGGATTGGTGATGTAGCGCAGTCCGTGCGACCGGTGATGGTCCATCGAGTCCGCGACGTGCACCAGGCGCAGCTTGTCCCCCGCCGCGGCCATGATCTCGGCCATGTTGCCCCCCATGTGGAAAGCGTGGCAGGCGACGAAAACGAACCCGATGTTCGGGGAGTTCACCCCGCGGATGATGCGCAGCGCCTCCAGTCCGTCCTCGACGAAGTCATCGGGGTGCGGGTCGATCCGCACGTCGATGCCTTCGCGCTCGAAGATCGGGAGCAGCTCCTCCATCGACCGGAAGAACGCCCGCTCGGACTCCTCGGCCTTCTCCGGGCGGCCGGAGAACTCGGTGTTGATCACGTTGACGCCGAGGTCGACGGTGATCTGTACGACCCGTTTCCAGTTGCGCACCGCGGCTTCGCGGGCGTCCTCGTCCGGGCCGGACCAGCGCAGCACCGGCAGCACCGACGCGATGCCCACCCCGGCATCCGCGCACGCCTTGCGGATGCTCGCCACCAGGTCGTCGTCGGCGCGCGGGTGGTTGTAGAACGGGATGAAGTCCCGGTGCGGCGTCAGCTGCAGATACTCGTAGCCCAGGTCCGCGACGAGCTTGGGGAACTCCAACAGCGAGTAGTCGTGGTGGAAGGGCGTCGGATCGAGTGCGATCTTCATGCGTCAGGCTCCCGGAATCGAGGCGCGGTCGGCCATGCTGACCGCGACGGGTTGTCCGGACTGCAGGGCCTGCACGCCCGCTTCGCACACCGCCGTGGCGGCGTAGCCGTCCCAGGCCGTCGGCCCATCGGTAAAGTCACCGGTTTCGCCCCCTCTGTGAACCGCGTCGACCCACCGTTGGATCTCGGTGTCATAGGCGCGGCCGAACCGCTCCTTGAAGCTGGGCGTGATGGTGCCGCCCCAGGTGCCCGGCGCACTCTTGAGCACCAACCCGACGTCCAGACCGATCGTCGCGCTGCCCTTTTCGGCGACGACCTCGGTGCGCACCTCGTAGGCCACGCCCGTGGTGACGAAGAGTTCGACGTCCACGTGCCTGCCGCTCGCGGTCCGCATGATCGCGATCTGAGGATCGAACAAGCCCTGCCGCGCCAACGAATTCGGGGTCGGTTTAATGATCTGGATCGAGGTGATCTCCTCGTCGAACAGGAAGCGCGTCACGTCGACCTCGTGGACCAGTGAATCGCGAACCGTCATCGCCGAGTCGAAGTGGTCCGGCACCGCCGGGTTGCGGTGCACGCAGTGCATCACCAGGGGCTCGCCGAGCTCGCCACCGTCGATCAGCGCCTTGAGCTGCGCGTACTCGTCGTCGAAGCGGCGCATGAAGCCGACCTGGATCAGCCGCACCCCCAGCTCGGCCTCCCGCCGGACCACCTCGAGCGAGGTCTCGACGTCGGTGGTCAGCGGCTTCTCGCACAGCACCGGCTTGCGGTGCTCCAGGCAGGCCAGCAGCTGCTTTTCGTGCGTCGGGCCCGGCGTCGCCAACAGCACGGCGTCGACGTCCGGATCCGCGATCGCGTCCAGCGGGTCGGCGATCGCCCGGCAGCCGGGAATGCTCGCGGCCAGCTGCTCGGCCTTCTCGGTGACGTAGTCGTTGACGACGGCGACGCGGGCGCCGGAGATACGGGAGGCCAGGCGCGCGACGTGATCTGCGCCCATCAGGCCCACACCTAGTACTGCTATGCGGATTTCGGACATGCTCGTGACCCTTACTTGAATGTGACGGACGGGATGCCGCACGACCCGAGGTAGTTGCGGGTGCGCTTGGCGATGGGCAGCGGGGCGTCGGCGAGGCAGGGATACATGTCCTGCTCGACGATCGCGAACACGTCGATGCCGAGTTTCTCGACCTCGGCGAGAAGCGGTGGCATGTCCGGGATCCCCAGCGGCGGTTCGGTCATCGCGCCGAGCTTGACCGCCTCGCCGAACGGCAGGTCCTCGGCTTCAACCTTGGCGCGGACCTGCGGATCGACCTGCTTGAGGTGCAGATATCCGATGCGTTCGGGGGCCCGGCGGATGATCGCGATGTTGTCGCCGCCGCAGTAGGAGATGTGGCCGGTGTCCAGGCACAAGTTCACATACCGGCTGTCGGTGCCATCGAGGAAGCGGTACACGTTGTCCTCGGTGTCGACGTGGGAGTCGGCGTGCGGATGATACTGCGCACGCACCCCGTAGGTTTCGAACATCGCCTTGCCGAGGTCGTTCATGCCGCCGGTCTTCTTGGCCCACTGCTCGGCGGTGAGGTGGCGGTCTTCGAGAACCTCGCCGGTGGCCGGGTCGCGCCACATCTCCGGGATCACGACCACGTGCTTGCCGCCGACCGCGGCGGTCAGCTTGGCGACGTCCTCGATCTGCTTCCAGACCGCATCCCATGAGTCATCCTGGTGCAGGTGCTCGAACACCGTCCCGGCCGAGAGCTTGAGCCCCCGGGCGGCCAGCTCGTCGGCCAGCTTGGCCGGGTCGGTGGGCAGGTACCCGTAGGGGCCCAGCTCGATCCACTCATAGCCCGACTCGGCGACCTCGTCGAGGAAACGGGTGTAGGGCGTCTGCTGCGGATCGTCGGGAAACCACACCCCCCACGAATCCGGCGCGGAGCCAACACGAATGCTGCTCATACAGGTGTCCTTTCGATGGTCGACGACGGGGCGCCCTGGCTTTCCAGACGTTCCTCGAGTTCTTCGAGGGTGGTGCCCTTGGTCTCGGGCACCAGGCGGTGCACGAAGATCCAGGACCCGATGTTCACCAGGACGAAGAGGGCGAAGGTTCCGGTGGACCCGAGTGCGTTGTTCAGTAGCGGGAACAGGAACGAGATGACCGCGTTGGTGCACCACAGCACGAAAACCGCTATGCCCATGGCGAAGCCGCGCACCGACAGCGGGAAGATCTCCGAGAGCAGCAGCCACACACAGGTTCCGATGAACATCTGCACGAAGCCGACGAACAGCACCATGCAGGCGAGGATCACGTAGCTGCGAGTGGTGTTCTCCGGCAACAGGAACACAGCGGCGAGCGCCGCCTGCGATGCGGCCACCCCGGCGAATCCGATGAGCAGCATGGTGCGCCGGCCGATGTAGCCGAGCAGGATGATGCCGATGATCGTGGTGATCACCGAGGTGACGCCGACGGCGATGGTCGCGACCAGCGCGGCGCTGACCCCGAGACCGCTCTGCTCGAGGATGGTCGGTGCGTAGTAGTTCACGGTGTTGATTCCGGTGGCCTGCTGCACGATCGCCAGTCCGCACCCGATCAGCACGACGCGGCGGATCCACGGCACGTCCCGGATCACGGAGAACGGCGTGCTGGTGCTCTTGAGCATGTGGCTGGTGTGGTCCACCACGATCGCGTACTCGGTCTCGGCCTCGACCGGATTGCGACTGAGCTGCAACACCTTCCGGGCTTCGGGGAGTCGGCCTTTGAGCGCGTACCAGCGCGGGGAATCCGGCAGCACCAGCATCCCGATCAGCAGCGCGACCGCCGGGACGGCGGCCACCGCGAGCATGGTCCGCCATACGTGCGGATCGCGGACGAGGTGGTCGAGCAACGCGTTGGTGGCGAAGGCCAGCATCTGTCCGGTGACGATCATCAGTTCGTTGATCGTGACCATGCGGCCACGCCGCTCGGCCGGCGCCATCTCGGCCAGGTACAGCGGGCACGTCACGGCGGCAGCGCCGACTCCGAGGCCCAGCACGATCCGCGCGGCGACCATGATCTGGACGTTGGGCGCCAGCGCGCAGCCGATCGCGCCGACCAGGAACAGACCCGCGCAGACCAGCAGCGAGCGCTTGCGCCCGATCCGGTCGGCGACCCGTCCGCCGAACAGCGCTCCGAATGCCGCGCCGGGGAACAGCAGCGAGCTGACCACGGTGGCCTCACCGAAGGGCGACAACGCCAGGTCGTCCTTCATGTAGAGCAGGGCGCCGGAGATGACGCCGGTGTCGTAGCCGAACAACAGACCGCCGAGGGTGGCGATGACGGTGAGCTTCGTCAGGAAGCGACCCGACTGATCGCGTGGGGTTGAAACAGCCACCGGGAACCTCGCTTCGGGAACTAACGCGCGTTAGTAACGCGCGTGAGGTCTACTATGAACCGGGCGGTCCGAATGTGTCAACCGTCACTCGTCGAAAGGACCCCGCTCGTGCCCACACCGCGCCGACGCCCCCCCGGCGCCGCGCCACGCCGGCCTACGATGGCCGACGTCGCCGAACGCGCCGGGGTGTCGCGCACGCTCGTGTCCTTCATCTTGGACGGCAAGCCCGGCGCCAGCGACGAGACGCGGCAGCGGGTGCTCGCGATCGCCGACGAGATCGGCTACCGGCCCGACTCCGCGGCCCGCCTGCTCGCTCAGGGCCGCAGCCGCACCCTGGGCGTGATGAGCGACATCCGGCAGCTGTTCGAGGCCGAGCTGATCACCCACATCTATCCGGCCGCCGAGCGACTCGGCTACGAGGTGCTGCTGTCGGCGAACCTGCCCGGCCGCACCGAGGCCACTGTCGTCGACTCCCTGCTCAGCCACCGATGCGGGGCTTTGATCCTGCTCGGCCCGAGGTCCGACGAGGACTTCTACGCCCGGCTGGCCGCGCGGGCGCCGGTGGTGGTCGCATGCCGGCGCCTGACCGGCGTGGACGGCGAACTGCCGCTGGCCACCGTGCGCACCGATGACGCCAAGGGCATCCGGCAGGCGATCGATTATCTGGTTGGGCTGGGCCACCGCCGTATCCACCACGTCGACGGCGGCAAGGATCCCGGGTCGGCCGACCGGCTGCGCGCATACCGGGGCGCGATGAGCGCGCACGGACTGGCCGACGAGATCGTGGTGATCCCCGGTGCCCACAATGAGGAGGCCGGCGCCGCCGCGGCACACACCATGCTGGCGGCGCCGAGGCTGCCCACCGCGGTGCTGGCCGGCAACGACCGCTGTGCCCTCGGCGTTCTCGACGTCTTCACCCGCGCAGGCGTGGATGTCCCCGGTCAGGTGTCGCTGATGGGATACGACGACAGCCGGCTGTCGGAGAACCCGCGAATCGACCTGACCACCATTCACCAGGATGCGGGCGAGATCGCTCGGCGCTCGGTGGAGCTGGCGATTCAGCTGCTCGTCGAAGGGTCGTCGCGCGCAACCGATGTGGTGCTGGAACCGACGCTGATCGTGCGCGGAACGACCGCGCCGCCGTCGCCGGATCGTCACGGACGG
The DNA here is from genome assembly GCF_025263565.1 of Mycobacterium sp. SMC-8. Classification (NCBI taxonomy): domain Bacteria; kingdom Bacillati; phylum Actinomycetota; class Actinomycetes; order Mycobacteriales; family Mycobacteriaceae; genus Mycobacterium; species Mycobacterium sp. SMC-8. The sequence goes on along the minus strand of NZ_CP079865.1, from coordinate 1,975,968 downwards.
CCCAGCTCGCACTCAGGTGCCGCTGCCACAATCGAGGGATGAGCACCGGCGAGCGGCCCAGTCTGCGGGAGCGCAAGAAGACGCGCACCCGCGAGACGGTGCGCCGGGAGGCGTTCCGGTTGTTCGAGCGGCACGGCTACGCCCGAACCACCGTCGAACAGATCGCCGAGGCCGCCGACGTCTCCCCGCGGACGTTCTTCCGCTACTTCCCGACCAAGGAATCGGTGCTGTTCTCCGACGATCTGTTCGCGCCGATCCTGGACGCGTTCCTGGCCGCGCCGGCGGGGCTGTCGCCGGTGGCCGCATACCGGCATGCCGCCGCCGAGGTGTTCGCCACGATGGCGGGCCCGGAATTCGACTATGTGATCGCCCGGCAGCGGTTGCTGTACTCGCTCCCCGAGGCCAAGGGGGCACTGTGGAACGAGCACGTCAAGGCGATCCGGCGGCTCACGGTCGCGATCTCCCAGCGGCTCAACCGGCCCGAGGACGACGACCAGATGCGCGTCACCGCCGGAGCGATCATCGGTGTGTTCATGGCCGCATCCGACGACTCACCGATGTCCGGCGAGGCGTTCCTGAACGCGCTCGACGTCCTGGACAAGGGCCTGCCGGCGTAGCCGGACCCACGGCGAGGCACTTACCGTCGGCATTACAGTAAGATCACTCACGACGTGCCGGGTGTGCGATCGGAAGGTGACGATGTCAGATTCAACCGGGCAGTTCCGCGATGCTCCGATCTTCGATGCCGACCAGCACATGTACGAGACGCCGGACGCGCTGACCAGATATCTGCCGGATCGGTATGCGCGTGCGGTGCAGTACGCGCAGTTCGGCCGGCATACGCGGATCGTGATCAACAACCGGGTGTCCGACTTCATCCCCAATCCGACCTTCGAGCGTGTCGCCGCCCCCGGCGCCCACGAGAAGTTCTTCGCCGGCGAGAACACCGAGGGTCTGACGCTGCGGGAGATGCAGGGCCCGGCGATCGAGGCGCCCGCGGCCACCCGCAATCCCGCCGACCGCGTCGCAGAACTGGACCGCCAGGGCGTGCGCGAGGCGCTGAACTATCCGACGCTGGCCAGCCTGATCGAACACGCCACCGCCGACGATCCCGAGCTCACGCTGGCCGTCATCCATGCGCTGAACCAGTGGATGGCCGAGCACTGGGGTTTCGACTACCAGGGCCGGGTGTTCTCGACTCCGATCATCAACCTCTCCGAGGTCGACGGTGCCCAGCGCGAACTGGAATACATCCTGGCCCACGGCGCCAAGGTGGCGCTGATCAAGCCGGGGCCGGTCAACGGCCTGCGCGGCTGGCGCTCCCCCGCGCTGCCCGAGTTCGACCCGTTCTGGCGCGACGTCGAGGCCGCCGGACTGCCGATCGTGCTGCACGCCGGCTACCCGCCGCTGGACGACTACGTCGGCCGGTGGGAACCCCCGCACACCCAGAACTTCATGGCGATGAGCGCGTTCCGCTGGATGGTGCTCGGCCACCGCGAGATCGCCGACATGATCACCAGCCTGATCTGCCACGGCACCCTGACCCGGTTCCCGAAACTGCGCATCGCCAGCGTCGAGAACGGCAGCTCGTGGATCTTCCCGCTGTTCAACGACTTCGAGGAACTCGCCAAGAAGATGCCGCAGAACTTCCCCGAGCATCCGCTGGACGTGTTCCGGCGCAACATCTGGGTCAGCCCGTTCTGGGAGGGCTGTGTGTCCGACGTCGTCAACACCGTCGGCTGGGACAAGGTGATGTTCGGCTCGGACTACCCCCATCCCGAAGGTCTGGCCGAACCGAAGGGCTTCTGGAAGTACGCCGAGGGGATGGACGTGCGCCGCACTTACGACTTCATGGGAGACAACGCGCGCCGCTTCATGGGACTGCCGATCGCCAACCCCGATCCCGAGGCGGTCAAGCCTCCGGCGCTGACCACCGCCTGAGAGGTCGGCGGCGCCCGTATCTAGACTCCGGGGCGATGAATGATCGTGCGGTGCAGTTCGTCGGCGCCGGGCCGGGCGCCGCGGATCTGCTGACCGTGCGTGCGGCCCGGTTGCTCGCCGACGCCGAGCTGGTGCTGTACCCAGGCACCTACCTGGATGCCGCGGTGCTCGCCCACTGCTCGCCCGACGCCGACCTGGTTGACACCGAGAATCTGGACCTGGACATGATCGTGGCCCGGCTCGCCGACGGCCACCACGCCGGCCTTCGGGTGGTGCGGCTGGTCTCGGGCGATCCGTCGGTGTATTCGGCGGTCTCCGAGCAGACGCGCAGGCTCGACGCGGCCGGGGTGCCTTGGGAGGTGACGCCGGGGGTGCCCGCCTACGCGGCGGCCGCGGCGCGCGTCGGGCGTGAGCTCACCGTCCCGCTGGTCGCCCAGTCGGTGGTGCTCACCCGCACCCGGCAGCGTTCGACGGCGATGCCGGATACCGAGTCGCTCAAGGCTTTTGCCGCCACCCGCGCGACGCTGGTGTTGCACCTGGCCATCACCCGGATCCGGGAGTTGATGGCCGAGATCGAACCGGAGTACGGCGCGGATTGTCCGGTGGTGGTGGTGTACCGGGCCTCGCAGCCCCAGGAATTGGTGCTGCGCGGCACGATTGCCGACATCGCCGACGCGGTGCAGAAGGCCGGACTGCGGCAGGCCGCGGTGATCCTGGTCGGCCGCGCGCTGGCGGGCCGACCCGACCCGGACGCCGGGGAGAGCTACCTGTACGACCCGGCGCGGGACCGGTCGGGACGCAGTTCGTGAGCGACGACTGCGCGGCGGCGCTGTACGACGTCATCAACCGCCGCCGCGACACCCGCCGCGAGTTCACCGGTCAGTCGGTCGCCGAGGATGTGCTGCAGCGGGTGTTGCTCGCCGCCCACGCGGCGCCGTCGGTCGGCATGTCCCAGCCATGGGATTTCGTCCTGGTGCGGTCACCGCAGACCCTGAAGACCTTCCGGGACCACGTGGCCGCCGAACGCGAGACGTTCGCGGGCGAGCTGTCCGGCGAACGCGCCGAAACCTTCGGGCGCATCAAGATCGAGGGCATCTGCGAATCCGGCCTCGGCATCGTCGTCGGCTATGACCCCACGAGGGCCGGCCCGCAGGTGCTGGGCCGGCACGCCATTCCCGACGCCGGCCTCTTCTCGGTGGTCTGCGCGATCCAAAACCTCTGGCTGGCAGCGACTGTCGAGGGACTCGGGGTCGGCTGGGTGTCGTTCTACCGCGAAGAGTTCCTCCGCGCCCTTGTCGGGATGCCCGAGCAGGTGCGGCCGGTCGCCTGGTTGTGCGTCGGACCGGTCGCCGACCTGCCCGACGTCCCCGATCTGGAACGCTTCGGCTGGCGGGCCCGCTCCTCCCTGGAGACCGTGCTGCACGAGGAGCGCTATCGGGCCCGTTGAATGGGCGAATCGCGCCCGTCAGATCTTGAGCACCCGGCCGGCGATCACCAGATGCACTTCGTCACAGACCGCCGCGACCCGCTGATTGGCGGTGCCGAGCAGATCGCGGAACAGCACGCCGGACCGGTGCGACGGCACCACCCCGAGCCCCACTTCGTTGGTCACCACGACCACCGCCCCGCGGCGTGCGGTCAGCGCGGCGCACAGCGCAGTGAGGCGAGCCTCGACCGCGTCGTACGCCTCCCGGGAGCCTTTGTCCCACAAATTGTTCCGGTCCAGCACGGCCGTCAGCCAGGTGCCCAGACAGTCGACGAGGACCGCGCCGTCGACGTCGCGGACCGCGGCGGCGACATCGGTGGTCTCGACGGTCTGCCAGTGCACGGGCCTGCGCGCGCGGTGGCCGGCGACACGCGCGTCCCAGTCGGGATCGCTGCCGTCGGCGGGACGCCCGGGAGCCAGGTAGGTGACCTGCCGCGCGTCGCTCAGAAGTGCTTCGGCGTGGCGGGATTTCCCGGAGCGGACGCCACCGGTGACCAGGATCCTCATCTCGACGCTCCGGGGAGTTTCCGGACCCAGGCCAACGCCTCGGCGACGTCGTGGACGGTGGGCACCCCGGCGGCACGGGCTGGGCGCCGCACGACGACGACAGGCACGTCGAGCTGCGCAGCGGCCTCGATCTTCGGCCAGGTGTGTTGTCCCCCTGAGTCTTTGGTGATGAGTACGTCGGCGCGGTGTTCGCGCATCAAGTGCAGTTCGCCGGGCAGTTCGTACGGGCCGCGGCTGGTCAGCAGACGCCAGGTCGGCGGCAGGGCCACGTCGGGGGCCTGCACCACCCGGGCCAGCACGGCGCGGTCGCGCAGGTCGGGGATGAACCGTGCGATCTCCTGGCGTCCGACGGTCAGGAAGGGCCTGCCGCCGAGCTGCGCCGCGGTGGCGGCGGCCTCCTCGTGGGTGTCCACCCAGTGCCAGGAGTCCCGGCTGCGGTCCGCCCAGCCGGGACGCTCCAGGCGCAGCAGCGGTGTGTCCCCCGCCGCGGCGGCGGCGTTGGCGGAGATGTTCCTGGCGAAGGGATGGGTGGCGTCGACGACGGCGTCGTAGCCGGACAGGGCGGCGCGCAGCCCGTCGACGCCGCCGAAGCCGCCGATGCGGACCTCGCCGACCGGCAGGCGGGGGTCGTTGACCCGACCGGCCAGCGAGGTGGTGACCTCGACGCTCTCCGCAGTCAGCAGTTCGGCCAACGCCCGCGCCTCGGAGGTGCCGCCCAGCAGCAGGACTCGCATCACGGCGCTCCGGGGGGCAGGAACGGAAGCCCTTGCGGCGGAGCATGTTCGGCGAGGTGCAGCAGCGCGTCGACGTCGAGGTGTTCCTCCACGAGGTTGCCGAGGAGGTCGATTCGGTCTTCGCGGGCCTTCGGGAACGAGGCGCCGGATGCCGGCACGCCGAGGGTTTCGGTCAGGAAGCGCGCGCGCAGCGCGTCGCCCTCGAACGCGCCGTGCCACATCGTGCCGAACACCGGGCCGCACCGGACACCGCCGGGGAACTCGTCGCCGCCGGGTCCCGGGGTGATCCGTCCGTGGTGGATCTCGTAGCCCGACGCGGAGGCACCCTCCCACTGCCCCTCGGGAAGCCGAAGTGCCTTGTCGGCAACGAAATCCGTCTCGACGTCCAGCAGTCCCAGCCCGTCGGCCTCGGCGGTGCCACCCTCGACGCCGTGCAGGTCGCGGATCACGCGGCCCAGCATCTGAAAGCCGCCGCAGATGCCGAGCACCGGTCTGCCCGCGGCGGCGTGGGCCAGCACCGCTTGGTCCAGTCCGCGTGACCGCAGCCAGGCCAGATCGGCGATGGTCGAGCGCGTCCCGGGCAGCACCACCAGGTCGGCGTCGGCCAGAGCGCTTGGGTGCGAGGCGAATACGACGTCGAGGTCGGGTTCCAGACCGAACGCGTCGACGTCGGTGAAGTTGCTGATCCGCGGCAGCCGCACCACCGCGACGCGGCGGGCGCCGGGCCGGGCGGACCGGCGGCCCTGCAGTTCCAGGGCGTCCTCGGAGTCGAGCCAGAGGTCGGGGTGCCACGGCAGGGTGCCGTAGACCCGCCGGCCCGTGAGGCGCTCAAGGTCACGCAGTCCGGGCGCCAACAGGGCCGGGTCGCCGCGGAACTTGTTCACCACGAAGCCCGCGATCAGCGCCTGGTCGTCCGGTGAGAGCAGTGCGACCGTGCCGAAGAACGCCGCGAACACCCCGCCGCGGTCGATGTCGCCGACCACCACGGTCGGCAGTCCCGCGTGGCGGGCCAGCCCGAGGTTGACGTAATCGCCTGCGCGCAGGTTGATCTCGGTGGGAGAACCGGCTCCTTCGGCGACGACGATATCGTAGCGCGCGGCCAGGTCGTCGTAGGCGGCGTGCGCGGCGGCGGCCAGCGCGCGCCGGCCCTCCAACCAGTCCGACGAGGACACGTGCCCCCACGGTCGGCCCATCAGCACCACATGGCTGCGGCGGTCGCTGCCCGGTTTGAGCAGCACCGGATTCATCGCGGCTTCCGGTGTGGCGCGCGCGGCCAGCGCCTGCACCCACTGTGCCCGCCCGATCTCGACTCCGCCGCCGTCCCCCACGCAGACCATCGAGTTGTTGGACATGTTCTGCGCCTTGTACGGGGCCACCTTGAGCCCGCGGCGCGCCAGGGCCCGGCACAGCCCCGTGGTCACCGCGGTCTTGCCGGCATCGCTGGTGGTGCCTGCGATCAGCAGGCCCGTCATCGATCTCTCCGGATCAGGAAGACGTCCATCACCCAGCCGTCGTGGGCGTCGGCCGCGGCGCGGGCATCGGCGACGGCGGGCAGCACGTCGCGCAGCCGCCCGGTGAGCAGTCGCTCTCCCGGGGCGCCGAGGTTGGCGCCCCACCAGATGGTCCAGTCGGCGAGGCCGGTGAAATCCAGCCGCTCGGGCGGCGGGTTGAGCATCGCGACGATGTTGTCCATGCCCGCCGCGACCGCTTCCTGCAGCCGGCGGCCGGTCGTGACGTGCACGGGTTTGCCGACCTCGTGCAGCACGATGCGGTGCCGCGCGGCCAGCAGCTGCGGCGCGCTGATCCCGGGCAGCACGTCGAAGTCCAGTGCGACGTGTGGCTCCAGGTGGGCACGCACCTTCTCCACTACCCGGATCGTCGAGTCGTACAGCGAGGGGTCCCCCCACACCAGGAACGCGGCGGTGCCCCCGCGCTCCTTCAGGACGCCGGCGTACTGGGCCGCGCGGGCGTCGTGCCAGTCGGTGACGGCGGACTCATACCCACCGGTGGTCAGGCGCTCGGAGCGGTCACGGGGCGGGTCGGGCAGTGCGACGAGCTCGGCGCCGCCGTGCGCGCGCACGATCTCGCGGCGCAGCGCGAGCAGCCGGTCGTCGTCGGCCTTCTCGGCGGCCAGCACGTAGTCGACCGTGCGCAGAGCCTCGGCGACCTCCGGCGTGACGTGCTGCGGGCCCATGCCGACGCCGAGAATCCGGACCTTGACCGCGGCGACCATGTCAGCGATTGTCCCTGTCCGCGCTCACCGGTCGCGAAGCAGCCCCGACGCGGCCGAGTCGACGGCCGCGGTGACCTGCCTGACGATGTCGCTGTCGAGCTTCCAGCACTGCCAGTACAGGGGCACGTCGAGATGCTGGTCGGCGATCGGCACGAACGACGCGTCCAGCAGCTGGATGGGGTACATGCCCCACCCCAGCCCGGCGTGCACGGCCGCGCCAAACCCGGCGGCCGTCGGGACATAGTGGACCGGACGCGCCACTGACCTGCGAAACACCTTGCGCACCAGGTGATCCTGGAGAGCATCCGCGCGATTCCAGGCCAGCGACGGCGCCCGTTCCGCCGCCTCGCGGGTGAATCCGTCGGGAAAGTGGCGCTGCACGTAGGCCTCGGTGGCCACCGGCACGTACCGCATCACCCCGAGCGGTTGCACCCGGCAGCCGGCCACCGGTGCGCGTTCGGTGGTGACGGCACCCATCACCACACCCTCACGCAGCAGCTGCGCCGAATGGTCCTGGTCTTCGATGCGGATGTCGAACAGCACGTGAGGCAACCGGGCGAACACCTCGGTGAACCACGTCGCCATCGAATCGGCGTTGACGGCCATCGCGATTCGGGGCAGCTCGGCGCTGCCGCCGCGCATCTCGGCGAGCGCCTCGGCCTGCAGCAGCGCCGTCTGCGCCGCCAGCCGCAGCAGCGGGATGCCCGCCGGTGTCGCCACACAGGGTTTTTCCCGCAGCACCAGCACCTGGCCGACCCGCTGCTCAAGCGCCTTGATGCGTTGGCTGATCGCCGACGGCGTGACGTGCAGGCGTTCGGCCGCGGCGTCGAAGCTGCCGAATTCGACGACCGCCGACAACGCCGCCAGTTGCCCGGTGTCGAGCTGGTCCACCACATCAGCGATGCTAATCAATACGCTGGCTTCATCACCGAAGCTGATGCGAACGGGGCACCGTGCGCTCGACACTCTGTTCGCCGCCGACCGCGACCTCTATGAAAGCAAACGGCTACGCAGAGCGTGATGGACATACACATCAGCAGATCTGTATGGGATTCGGCGCACAATCATGCATTCGACTGCCCTCTCCGCCTCATGGTCATACATTGCTCTTGATCCGTAAATCCATTCGGCCCGGAAGCGAGGCGGGAGATGGTCGTCAGCCCCACGGTGACAAACGTGTTCGACGCAGGCCTGCCCACACTGACCTACGAGGTGTTCTCGACCCCCGCCGAGGTGTGGCCGGACCTGCATGACGCCCAGCGGGGAGCCCCGATCGCCATCGGACCGATGGGGCCCGAGGTGCTGTCCTACGAGATGGCCCGCGCTGTGCTGCGCGACATCCGCTTCACGATTCCGCCGGGCATCAACCTCGCGGCCCAGGGCATCACGTCCGGCCCCCTGTTCGACAAGGTGATGTCCACCCTGCTGTGCCTGGAAGGCAGCGAGCACCAGCGACTGCGCAAGCTGGTGTCCACGGCGTTCACCCCCCGGGCCACCGACCGTCTGCACGACACCATCGTCGCGGTGGTCGACGAACTCGTCGACAACGTCGCCGACGCCCGCCGCTGCGACGTCGTCGCCGACATCGCCCGCCCGTACCCGATCCCGATCATCTGCGCGCTTCTCGGCGCGCCCCGCGAGGACTGGCGATTGTTCTCGGACTGGACCGAAGACGTCTTCCGCGCCTTCAGCTTCAGCACCGACATCGCCGCGGTCCAGGACGATGTCATGCGGGCGTGGGGGGAGTTGGACGACTACGTCGACCGGATGGTCGACCACCGCCGCAGGCACCTCACCGACGATCTGCTCTCCGACCTGATCCGGGCCGAGGACGACGGCGACCGGCTGAGCACGTCCGAGCTGCAGATGCTGGCCGCCAGCCTGCTGATGGCGGGCACCGACACCACCAGAAGCCAGCTGGCGGCGTCCGTGCAGGCGCTCAGCGAGCGACCCGACCAGTGGGCGCTGCTGGCCGACCGTCCCGAGCTCGCGATGCGCGCGGTCGAGGAGACGATGCGACACTCCCCCGTGGTGTGCGGCGCACCGCGGATCGTGCTCGACGACGTCGAGTTCGGCGAATACCTCTTCCCGGCAGGCACTTTCGTATTCGTGAACACGTTCGCGGCCAACCGTGATCCGGCCGTCTACACCGACGCCGCCCGGCTGGACCTCGAGCGCGAGCAGGCTCCGGCCATCCTGACGTTCGGTGGCGGCGTGCACTACTGCCTGGGCGCCAACCTGGCCCGACGGGAGCTGGCCGAGGCTCTCTGGATCCTCGCGGCCCGCCTGTCGAATCCACGCCGAAGCGGCTCTGCCCCATGGAAACCGATGCTCGGCATGACGGGGCCAACCGTCCTCGAGCTGGAGTTCGATGCGTAGCCGCGGATGGTCCGGCCAGTGGCCGGCCTCCGACGAGGAGGCGATCAGCCGGATCCTCGACGCCGCCGACGACATCGTCGCCGAGCACGGAGCGACAATGCGCCTCACCGATGTGGCCCGCGCGTTGGGGGTGACCCGCCAGACGGTGTACCGCTACTTCCCCGGGCCGGAGGCCATCGTGGTCGCCTGTGCGATGCGAGCGGCCGACGGCTTCATCGACCAGCTCGCCGCGCACGTGCGCGGTCTCACCGACCCGGTGGCGGCCATGGTCGAGAGCGTGTCCTACTCGGTGGAGCGGCTGGCCGGTGATCGCCAGTTCGAGAACCTGCTGACCTCACGGCACCGGGGCGACGTGACAACTTCGCTGACGTCAGAGACCGCGATGACGTTCGCAAGATCCATCCTGCAGCGGTTCGACATCGATTGGGATCAGCACGGTTTCGACGAGGCAGCGCTCGACGAGCTCGCGGAGCTGAGCCTGCGCACGATGCACTCGATTCTCGTCGACCCCGGGCAGCCACCACGCGATGGCGTGGCATTGCGGCGCTTCGTCGCCCGCTGGCTGGGACCGGCGATCCTGTACCCGCGCCTGGCGCGGGCAGTGGACGTCATCTCGCCGAGGCGTTGATCACCACGTCGGAGGGGCTGTGCCCGGCGACCCTGCCCGCGACGAAGTCGGCCGCCTGCTGTGCGAGCCCGGCCTGCACGTACTGGCTGTGGGCGGGCCGGTCATCGCCGCCGGAGCACACCGGATCCGCGCCGTTGCAGAGGTCGATCGCCTTCCCGCCGTACAGCGGGCTCACCGCGGTCAGCGGACGGCCGACCTTGGTCGACGGGTTGCCGAACACGGCCACGGCGGCCACATGGTCGGCAACCGCCGGCGGCAGCGGCCGGCCGAATCCGAAGGTGGCGTTGGGATCTGCGGTGATGAGATCGACCGCAGCGGCGCCTTGCGAGTAGCCGCCGATCACGATGCTGGTGGCGGGGCACGTGGCGACAGTCGCCTGGATTCGCGCGCTGGCGTCGTCCGCGCCCACCGGGGCGGACTGCAGGAAGTCGTAGGACGCAGGGTAATTCACCGCGTACGCGGACACGGTGCGGCCGCCCAGCTCGTTCTGCAGGTCGTCGACGAAGGCCTGTCCCACCCGGCCGAGGCCGGCGGGTTCGGCCGTACCGCGGGCGAACACCACCTGCACGTCTGGACACGGTTCCGCGGCTTGAGCGCTGGCCGCGCCGGGCCCGATGAGCCCGGCGGCGAGCACACCACCAACCCCGGCCATCACGAGAGCGCGGCGAACGGACGTATCGGAGGCGACAGGGGCGGTGGAACGGCGGTCGGACATGACGGGTCTCCTCGGTCGGGGCCGCCCCGTACGGCGACACAGAGTGAAATGTCCGGACTACTCCAGAAATTCCACCCGACAGCAGAGACTTCAGTTAATGGCGGCTAGCACCCACCAGCGCCACCTGTTGGCTGGTGGCCGGGTTCGCCGCCGTCTGGTAGCCGCGCAGCGGCTCGTACACGAAGAGGTAGCGACCGCCGAAGTCGAAGATGGCGGTCAGGATTGTGTCGAGCAGCGGCGGCCACACCGGACGGGCCGGCACACCGAGGGGCAGCACGACCGCGGTGGCGGTGCCAGACGGTGTCACCACCGGAATGTGCTGCCCGGGCGCACCGTAGATCCCGTCGCTGGTGGTGCCGGCGAACAGGTCATTGACCCAGCCGGCCGTGATGTCGGCCGCGGCGTCGATGTTTCTGGGCAGGGAGAACCCACCGACGAGGTACTCGCCGAACTGCACGATCGGGTTGCCGCCCTCCATGTAGTCGATGTGCAAGCCGCCCTTGAGCCCGACACCGCCGAAGCGATCCGGCCGGGCCAGCTGCAACTTGTCGGCCATATCGCCGCCGCGGCTCCAGAAGTACCGATCCGAGGAGATCAGGTAGATCGGCCGGTCGTGCGCGCCACGCAGCTTGGCCAGCGCGTCACCGACCAGCCGTGAACCGGCAGGCTCCACACCGTCGAGCATCACGACACCGGCCAGGTCCTCGATCGCGCCGTTGTCGACCATGAAGCCGGCAGCGCTGGTGACCAGCGTGCCACCCGCGGAGTGGCCGACCAACACGAACTTGTCAGGTAGCGTGATCGTGTGACCGGCTGCGGCACTGGCGCTTTCGACCAATACGGCGCGGTCGCCGACGAACAGTTCGGCAACCGCTCGGTGCATGGTGGACCCGCCCACCCATGCGGCGTCGGGGGCGAAGAAGTTCGACGTCAGCGACGGCGCCACCACGATGGCATTGGTCCGTTCGGCCAGCCGCGCGGCGGTGTAGCTGTACATCGGTCCGCTGGCCAGGAAGCCGTGCTGGAAGTACACCAGCCGGGTGGACTCGTCGACAGTCTCGGGAAAGTACCAGTCGGCTTGCACGGACCGGCCGCTGCCGATCGGCAGGTTCAGCGTCGACGTCCGTACCGTCACGCTGCTGTTCGCGGGCAGTGCCGGCGGACCGTCGATCAGATGGATGAAGCCGACCAGCACGTTGAGCACGACCGAACCCACGACATTGAGCAGAGACGGCGCCCGGGTGGGGGTCGGTTCCGCGGTGGCGCCCACCGGAACTGACTCGGTCTCGGCCGGTGGTCGCTGCGGGCTGTTCGTGTCGGCTCGGGGCTCTTCGTCAATTATGACGGTGGCCGGGGTGATCTCGGCTTCGGACTCGACGATGACGGCGGGTTCGGGCTCGTCGGCAACCACGTCCTCGTCGGCCACCACATCGTCGACGACCACGGGATCTTCGGCCACGTCGTCGGCGTCGATCATGCCGTCGCCGTGGCGCTTTCGGTCCGGCTCCTCGGCTTCGAGATCTACCTCGGGCGGTGGGGCGCCGGCGTCAGTGCCTTGCTCGGATGCCGACTCCGCGTCCTCATACTCGGCGTCAGGGGCGCTGGTTGCCGCGGGGGCGTGATCGGTCGTGGTGTCCGACTCGGTCGTGGACGTGGTTTGCGTCTCGCCCGGCGCGGCGAAGGCGGTCGGCACACCCAGTACCACCATGCCCGACATCGTCGCCGCGACGAAGCCGGTGCCGATCAGCACCGTCCACCGACTGCCCATGTGTCGCCCCCATGAATAAATAGACGTCAAGACCGGATTGTCTATTTATAGGCTCTGGGCATCGCTGAGCACAAGGGTTGGCATACTGGGACCCCGATGGCAGATCCCGATGCGCCCGACACCACGCCGCGGCGACGCCCGCGCGGACGGCCCGTCGGCGGCGGGAACACCTCGGAGCAGGCGAGGGTCGTCCTCATGGACGCCGCGGAACGGTCGATTCTGCAGCGCGGCTTTCAGGCCTCGACGATGGAGCTCATCGCCAGGGAAGCCGGATACTCCCGTGCGGCGATGTACCGGCAATTCCCCAGCAGGCAGCATCTGCTCGAAGCGCTGGTGGCGCGCAAGACCCACCGGCATCAAACCGAGATCGTCGGCCGACTGCCCGAAAACGCCAATCTGGCAGAGCTTCTCGTGGAGGGACTGGTGATCGTCGCCACCGAGCTGGTCCACGACCCGCTGTTGCAGACGCTGTCCGAGCAGACCGACGAGGGCACCGTCGCGCACCTCGTCGCCAGCGCCGCACGACTCCCGGAGCTCGTGGAGCAGCTGTTCGAGGCGATGAACGACGGCGAGACCGGGCCGGTGTTCCGGCCGGGTCTGCGTCCCGGCGACGCCGGGCAGTTCCTCGTCACCACCTCGCTGAGCATGCTGCTCGGCGTCATCCCCGGCATCGACGACCCGGAGACCGCCCGCCGCTACGTGCAGACGTTCGTGCTCCCGGCGATCCTCGCCGACCCGCCGGCGCCGCGGGAGGTGTTCGGACGTTAGACGCCGGCGCGGCTGACGTACGGCCGGCTCTCGGACCGTCTCAGTTCGGTGGCAGCAGCATGGTCTGCCACGTCTGCCCGCCGGGTGTGCTCTGGCCGAGGTCGGCCTGGCGGTACTGCTTGCCGTCCGGGCCGACGTAGCTGCCGGTCGCAGGGTCGTACTCGGCGGCGGGCAGCGACGGTGGTTGCGGCGTCGCCGCTGCCGGGGCAGGCGCAGGAGCGGCCGCGGGGCCGAGGTCGGGAACCGGTTGTCCGGACAGCGTCGCGTTCGGGTCGCCCTTCCAGTTGAAGCCATCGTTGAGGGGAACGAACTGTTCATCGCTCTCGCACAGTCTGACGGTGGGAGCCCGCTTTCCGGGCACGCTCGCGCAAGGGGCGTTGCGTGCACCTCGAACGTTGAACGTTGAGTCCTGCGGAGTGCGGCAGTACAGATCCCCGGGCGGACGTTCCGGGAAGTCGACCTCAGTCGGAACGCGGCGCTGTTGTGCCGGCAGGAACCCGGTCGTGCACGGCGGTGGCAGGTTGATGTTGAGGTTGAAGCTGATGTACTGGCCGGGATGTTTGGTGTTCAGATTGGCCAGAATGCCTGCCTGGCTCACGGCGATGGCCTGCGGCAGCAGCACCAGCAGTTGTTCGATGCTGTCCAGGTAGGTCACGGCCACCTGTCCGATGCTGACCAGGTTGGCCATCAGGATCGGCAGAGTGGGTTGCAGTCGATCGAGTACTGCGCGCGCCTCTTCGGCTGCGGGCCCGCCGTTGTCGATGAATCCCGCCACCGACTCGTCGCGTTCCTTCAGCGAATCGGTGACGTTCGAGATGTGTGCAGCCCACTTCTGGATCTCCGCCGCGGTGCGGGTCTGGGAGTCCAGTACCGGCTGCGCGCGATCGATCAGCGCCAGGAATGGGTCCAGGTTCTCGCGGGCCGCGATGGACAGGTCGGTGGAACCGCGGACGATGCGGGACAATTCCGGCCCGAGTCCCCCGACCGCGGTGAAGCTCTCGTCGATCAGCGTCTTGAGGTTGTCCGCCGGGATCGACTGCAGGCCGGTGTTGGCGGCCGACAGCAGTGCGTTGACGTCGGGCGGCACCGAGGTGTTGGCCAATGTGATGACGTCGCCGTCGCGCAGCGGCCGCGACGAGCCGTTTCGGGGCAGTAGCGCGACGTACTGTTCGCCGATGGCGGACTGGCTGTGCACCTGCGCCTCGAGATCGGAGGGGATGTCGATTCCGGACTTCAGCGACAGCACAGCCTCGACGCCGCCGTCGGTCAGCCGCACCTCCTGCACCCGCCCCACCTCGGTGCCCCGGTAGGTGACGTTGCCCCTGTTGTACAGGCCGCCGGTCTGTTCGAGCTGCATGGTCACCGTGTAGCGCCCGACACCGAAGAGTTGGGCGGGCAACTTCATGTACTGGAAGACCATGATGGCGATTGCGAGCAACGCGATCACCGTGAAAACGCCCAGTTGGATCTTTATCCGTCGATGTAGGTGCATTACGGCCCCTGATCCCATCGGTAGGGCACGACAAGCGGATTGCCTCGTGTGTAGGGGCTGGGGAACTGCCCGATGGTCCTGCCCCACTGCATCTCGAGCTCGGTCAGATCGCCCTCCCACCGGGTGCCGGTGAACAGACCGGCGTCGATGCGGCTGAGGGTCAGGTCGACGATCGCGGTCAGGTTCGCGTAGTCGCCGCGCTGCCAGTTCTCGATCGTCTCGTTGGGGAACGGGAACGTCGCGATCAGGCTGAGCGACCGGGTGAGGCTGGGGCCGGCATCGGCCAGGCTCTTCAGCACCGGACCGATCTGCTGGAGCTGGGCAACCAGGTTGTCCTTGGTCTGGTTGACCGTGTCGACGGTCAACGCGCTGAACTTCGCGAACTGGTCGGCCGCGTTGACCAGGTCTTCTTTCTGCCGATTCAGCTCGACCAGCGCATCCGGGATCGTCTCCAACGCCCGGTCCAGGACGGGACGCCGGGCCGCGAACTTGGCGGCGAGCTGGTTGAGGCTGTCGGTGGCCGCGATGATGTCGGGAGTCTGGTCGTCGAGGTCGGCGGTGAACGTGTCCAACTCACCGATCAGGCTTCGCAGGTCTTGTTCGCGGCCGCGGAACGCGGTGCTGAACGCCTCGGTGATGTCCTGCACGTGCCCCAGGCCACCACCGTTGAGCACTGAGGACACCGCGGCCAGGGTCTCCTCGGTGGTCGGGTAGGAACCGCTGTGCGACAACGGAATCAGTGATCCGGCGGCAAGTCGCCCCTGTGAAGGCTCGTCGGTCGGCGGTGCGAGTTCCAGGTGCAGTGACCCCAGCAGGCTGGTCTGGCCCAGCTTCACGGTCGCGTTGGCCGGCAGGTCGACGTCGCCGTCGAGGGTCACGGTGAGCAGCGCGTGCCAACCCTGCCGTTCGATGCGGGTCACGGTGCCGACGGACACGTCCCCGACCCGGACCCGCGAGTTCGGCTCGAGGTTGCTCACATCCGGCATCTGCACCTGGATGAGGAACGATCCCTCCCCGCGGCCTTGGGTGCCGGGCATCGGCAGCGAGTTCAAACCCCGCCACTGCGCGCATCCGGTAGCCAGCAGCACAGCGGCGAGGATCAGTGCTGCTGCGAGGCAGCGACGCGCCGTCGTCATGAGCCACCGCCGTGGGGAACCATCAGACCGGTCAGCCCTTGGGCGGGATCGGTCGGCACCGGCGCGGAGCCGGCTTCGGCCGGCAGCGGCCCCGGCGCGGCGGCGACGGGCTCCGGTGCGGGCGGAACGTAGTCGGGACGCATCCACGGCTCGCTGTAGGTGATCTCGTTGGGCCGTGCCTGCGGGCCGACGAAGAAGTTGAATCCCAGTGGTGGGAAGTTGAACTGGCGGTTCTTGACGATCGGCGCCATGTACTGCGCGCACAGCTTCGCGGACTGCTCGCCGTTCAACCGGGAGGCGGCCTGCACCGCGCCGCAGAGGAATTCGATGGGGTTGGAGAAGTTGTTGACGGCCAGTGCCGCGGTCAGAGACCCCTTGTCGGGCTCGTAGATGTTGACGTAGTTGCCGATCGTGGTGGGCGCGATGTGCAGGGTCTGTTTGATGTCGTCGAGACTGGCCACCAACGTGTTCGAGATGGACGTCAGTTTGTCCGAGGTGGTGCCGATGACGTCGCGGTTCTCCTGCGCGAAGCTCTTCACGTCGATAGCGGCGGCGTTGAGCGCCTCGACGGCGATACCGACCTTGTCGGGGTTGTCGGCCAGCAGGGTACTGACCTCGGCGAGGTTGCCGTTGAGCGCCTCCAGCGCCCACGCACTGTCGTGCAGCGCGCTCACCACAGTGGACAGGTTGGTGAACGTGGCGAAGATGTCGTCGCTGTGATCACCGAGTGTGGAAAGGGTTTGGGAGAGCTTGATGACCGTGTCACGGATGGCCCCGCCCTGCCCGCGCATGTTGTCCGCGCCGGTGTTGACGAAGGCCCCCAGAGTGCTGACGCCGCCCGGTTCGGTGGGTTTGAGAAGTTCGGTCAGCCGCTGCAATTGGTCGCGGAAGTCGTCCCACTCGATCGGGACGACGGTGCGACTCTGGTCGATGACCGCGCCGTCGACCATGACGGCGCCGCCGGTGTAGGCCGGGGTGAGTTGTATCGCGCGCCCGGTCACCAGTTGCGGGGACAGGATGGCGGCCTTGGCGTCGGCGGGGATCTGCACGGCGCGGTCGTAGCTGAACGTCACCTTGGCGCGTTCGGGTTGCGGTTCGATCTGCAGCACCCTGCCCACCGGAACGCCGAGCACCCGGACGTCGTCGCCGGGGAACAGGCCGTTGCTGTTCTCGAAGTAGGCGACGACGACGTTCTGTGAGATGCGGTCGTTGGCCCGGAGCACGACGACGAGACCGCCGAGCAGGATCGCGGCAAGCAGCACCGAGACCAGAGATCTACTGCGCCACAGCCGGTTCACGGTTGCCCCCCGGTCGCGACGGGCGGCGCCTCACCCGGTGCCGGTACGAACACCGCGGACAGGTCGGGGGCCGGTGTGGACGCGGCGCCGGTCGGATCGAGGGCCGGCGGCCCCGGCGGCGGACCGCCCGGCGGGGGCGCCGGCAGCGGTTCACGGTAGGGGTAGCGCGGGTCGCCGGGCGTACCGGTGATGGCGTCGGGCACGGTCAGCGCCGGCGGCCCGCCCTGCCCGGTACGCGGGAAGGGCACCGGCAGCGCCGGTGTGCCCGGCTGGCCGACCTGCGGATCGGTGAGTTCGCTCGGCGCAAGCACATTCGGGTCCAGGCCGAGGTCGGAGAATGCGGCGTCGATGAACGGCTGGACGAACTGCCCCGGCAGCAGGTTGGCCACGTAGGCCTTGAAGAACGGACCCGAGGACAGCGATTCGCCGAGCGACATCGCAAAGGAGTTGAGCAGCTTCACCGCCTTCTGCAGTTGGTCCTTGCGGTTGTCGACGATGGTGAGCACGCCGTTGAGCTTCTCCAGCGCGGGTTTGAGTTCCTGCCGGTTCTCGGCGATGAACCCGCGCAGTTGCTCTGACACCGATGAGATGTTGGACCAGATCGCATCCAGCGCATCGCTCTGCGTGAGCAATTGGGCCAGCAGCGCATTGGTGTCGTGCACCAACCGGACCACCTGGTCGGTGCGCTCGGCCAGCACGGCGGTGACCTTGGCGGCGTTGTCCAGCAGGGACCGCATCTGGTCGTCGTGCTGGTTGATGGTCTGGGCGAACCGGGCGACACCCTCGACGGCGGTCTTCAGATGGGGTGGGGTGTCGGCGAAGGTCTGCGCCAGCGTCGACAGCGAGTCCGAGAGTTGATTGGTGTCGATGCCGCTGACGGTCCTGGCGAGATCGCCCAGAGCGTCCGGTAGCTGGTAGGGCGAGGATGTGCGCTCCATCGGGATCGGCCCGTCCAGGTGCCCGGTACCTCTTGGCATCACGTTGAGCACCTTGGTGCCCAGCAGGCTCTTGGTCCTGATGGCGGCCTCGGTCTGCGCTCCTAGGTTGATGTTCCCCGCGATCTTGAACGTGACGAGGACGCGGGGGCCGTCCAGGCTGATGCCCGACACCTTGCCCACCGGGTATCCGGACACCTCGACTCCGGCGCCGGTGAACAGACCGCCCGCGTCGGCGAAATAGGCCGAGTACTGCTTGCCCTGGTTCAGGAAGGGCAGCTTCTGATACTGCAGTGCCGCGGTGACGATCACCGCGATCACGGCGACGCCGATCGCGCCGATGACCGCCAGGTTGCGTTCGCTGAAGGATTTCATCGGGGTGTGCACCGTCCACTGTCCTGGCCCGCGATCTTGACGTAAACGGGCTGTCCTCCTTTACCGTTGAGCTTCAGCCCGATCTCGCAGAAGTAGAAACTGAAGAAGTCGCCGTACATGCCCTGTCGGGCGATGGCCCGGTATTTGTCGGGCAGCGTGTTGAGCAGGTTGTCGAGATACTCGTGATCGGCGACGGCGATCGCGGCGGCCCGGTCGGTCTCGTGCACCACCTTTTGCAGCGGCGGGCGGGCCGCTGTCAACAGCTCGGCCAGCGACGCGGTGGCGGCATTGGTGTGGGCAACCGCATCGGAGATGTCGGTCCGGCGTTCGGCGAGCCCGTGCACGAGCTCCGAGAGCGAGGTGACCGCGGTGTCGAAGCGATCGCTCTGTTCGCCGATCGAGCCGAGAACCGCGTTGAGGTTGACGACGACCTCGCCGATCAGTTGGTCGCGGTCGGCCAGTGTGTTGGTCACCGCGGCCGCCTGGTCGAGGAACGAGCCGATCGTCGGGCCCTGCCCCTGCAGCGCGCCCATCAGCTGGGCGCTGAGTTCGTTGACCTGTTCGGGGTCCAAGGCCCGGAACAGCGGCCGGAAACCACCGATGAGTGCGTCGAGATCCAACGCCGGCTCGGTGCGCGTCAGCGGGATGGTGTTCCCGGGTGACAACGGTTCGATGCCGCCGGCGCCTTCCTCGAGTGCCAGGTACCGGCCGCCGATGAGGTTGTCGTAACGGATGGCGGCCCGGGAGCCGTCGGTGAGCACGACGCTGTCGTCGGTGTCGAAGGAGACCGTGACGACGGCGTCGGAACCCACCGTGATGCTCTGCACCTTGCCGACCTCAACACCGGCGATGCGCACCAGATCGCCGTCCTTGAGGCCCGACACGTTGGTGAACTCGGCGTTGAAGGTCTTTCCCGCCCCGAACCTGAACTGGGCGAAAACGCTGAGCAGGACGAAGGTTCCGAGCGCGCAGACCGCCAGGAAAACGCCGAGCCGCCACGCCGCGGCCGCGAAGTTGCCTCTCATGGTGCCGGCGCGCCTTCCTGGGTCGGTGGTGGCGGGGCGGGCGGCAGGCCCGGCCACAGCGGGGTTCCCCCCGGTCCGTACAGCGCTGCGCCGTACGGCGCGGCGCCGGGATACGGGACGGGTCCGATCGCCGGCCCCGGGATGCACTGCCTGATGCTGGGTTGCTCGGGAACCGCGCGGGTCACCGGCAGGTAGTTGGCCCAGCAGGGGTGACCGATACCGGGGTTGGGCCGGATGTCCAAGCCGGTCCCCCAGCCGGTGTTGGTCACGAGCTGGCGCACCGGGAAGTTCTTGGTGGCGTCGGGCAGCGAGCCGCATCCCGGCGCACCGCCCGGGCCGCCCTTGGCCGCGACCTTCGGAAGGTTCTCCGGGAACCGGTAGGGGTCATTGCCGCCCAGCAGCGCGACGTCGAGCAGGATCGACTTGCCGTTGGCGCCACCCCAGATGTCCCGGCCGCCGTTGTCCAGGAACCAGGTGGCCCCCTGCAACCAACAGGTGTAGATCGGGTCGTACTTGTGCAGCAGCGCCGTGGTCGGAGCCAGCGTGTTCACCGCGTCGACCAGGCTGTCCTTGCTCGTGGTCAGCAGGTTGGTGCCCGACTCGGCGAACCCCGTCACGTTCAGCAGCAGGGTGTCCAGCTGCGCGCTGTGCGCCACCACCGTGCTGCTGGTGGTGCTGGCGCCGTCGAGGATCGTGACGATGTTCTCGGCGACCGCGTTGTAGGTGTCGTTGAAACCCTTGAAGGAGCGCCAGTCGTCGCGGATGATGTCGCTGCGCGCGTTGAGCGCGGTCAGCACCTCGTTGAGCCCGGTGGTGGCTTCGCCCATCCGCGGTCCCTGGCCGCGCACCGCATCGGCGATCGCGGAGAGCACGGCGTTGAGCTTCGCCGGGTCGACCATGTCCAACAGGTCGACGATGTTCTCGAAGACCGTGTTCACCTCGGTGCTGACGTTCTTCGACACCAGCACCGCGCCGGCAGCCAGGCGCTCTGCGCTGGGATGTTCGGGCGGGACGAGCTCGACGAACTTGCCGCCGAAGGCCGTCGTGGCCAGGATCTGGGCCTGCACATTGGCCGGGATGAACTGAACCTGGTCGGGATACAGATCCAGCAACAGGCGGGCTTGACCGTCGGCTCCGGCGATGTCGCGCACCCGCCCGACCTCGACACCGCGCATCTTGACCTTGGCACCGGTCTCCATGACCAGGCCCGAACGGTCCGACGCAAGGGTGACCGGAACGAACGTGCTGAACGTCCCGCGGAAGATCCCCGAGGTCACGACAAAGAAGACAGCGATCGCCACCAGCAGGAGGACGGTCCACCAGGCGCTGTGGAGGCGGTGTTCACCGGGCCTTGACTCCATCCCTAACCCGCCAGGTCGAAGTTGCCGGATTGGCCATAGATCGCCAGCGAGATCATCACGATCTCGACGGCGGCCACGACCATGGAGGTGCGCACCGCCCGGCCGACGGCTTCGCCGACTCCAGCCGGACCGCCGGAGGCGGTGTAGCCGTAGTAGGTGTGTACGAGCATCACCACGACGGTGATGGCGACGCACTGGAAGAACGACCAGATGAGGTCGGTCGGGTTGAGGAAGGTGTTGAAGTAGTGGTCGTAGACACCCGATCCCTGCCCGTAGATGAGGGTGGTGCCGGTCCGCGCCGCAAGGAAAGCCATCATGACGGCGATGCAATACAACGGGATCACCACGATGACCCCCGAGATGACCCGTGTCGCGGCCAGGTAGGTGATGCTGCGGATCCCGATGACCTCGAGCGCGTCGATCTCTTCGTTGATCCGCATCGCGCCCAGTTGCGCGGTGGCACCCGCGCCGATCGTCGCCGACAGCGCCACCGACGTCGTTCCCGGGACGATGAGCCTGACGTTGAAGAACGCCGACGCGAACCCGGTCAGGGCTTCGACACCTACCGACGCCAACTGGTTGTAGCCCTGCACGGCGACCAGCGCACCGGTGGTCATCGTGAGAAAGCCGACGATCGCGACGGTTCCGCCGACCACCGCGAGCGCGCCAGAGCCCAACCCCATCTGGGCGATCAGCCGCCACACCTCTTTGCGGTAGTTGATGACGGCGTCGGGGATCGCCCCGAGTGTCGTGGCGAAGAACCTCGCCTGCGAACCCAGCCGGTTCCAGCCGTGGACGGCGTTGTCCACCCGGCGCTGCAGTCGCGCGAACGGCTTGCTTGGCAGAGCTACGGTCATTACTTCACCTCACTGCACCGTGAACTGGATGCCGACTGCGGTGACGATGACGTTAATGGCGAACAGCACCATGAAGGTGAAGACCACCGTCTCATTGACGGCGTTGCCGACGCCGGCCGGCCCACCGCCCACCGAGATGCCCTTGTAGCAGGCGATCAGTCCGGCGGCCATGCCGAAAAGTGTTGCTTTGACTAGGGATACGACCACGTCGCTGACTCCGGTGAGCAGGGTCAGGCCGGCGATGAAAGCGCCGGCGGACACGTTCTGGATGAACACGCAGAACACGAATGCCCCGGCCAGTCCGACGATGATCACCGTCGCCGACAACGCCAACGCCACCGTGGTGGCGGCCAGCACTCGCGGCACGACCAGCGTTTGTATCGGGTTGATGCCCATCACCCGAAGCGCGTCGAGTTCTTCACGAATGGTCCGTGCTCCCAGGTCGGCGCACATCGCGGTGGCACCGGCACCGGAAACCACCAGCACCGTCACGATCGGGCCGATCTGGTTGACGGTTCCGATCGCGGCGCCCGTCCCCGAGAAGTCCGCCGCCCCGAATTCCTTGAGCAGGATGTTGAACGTGAAGACCAACAGGACCGAGTACGGCATGGTCAGCATCAGCGCCGGAAGCATCGACACACGCGCCACGAACCACGACTGCAGAACATATTCGCGAAATGCGAACGGCGGCTTGACCATCGCCACCAGGGTGTCCAGGGTCATCGCGAAGAAGCCGCCGACACCGCGCAGTGGCTTGGTCGCGGAGATTGCCAGCGTCACGACGCACCCAGACTACGAATCGACCGCCGAAGGCGACGAACCCACGCCGGTGCCGGGTTCACCTCGGCTTCCGCACACCGGTGGTCACCTTCGACGCGGGTCATAACGGGAGACGCTATCGACGGACTCCGCATCGTGACTGCTCCACCAAGGGGGATAAACGTGCCCCTTCAGGGTCACGCGAAGCCGACCGGGGGTGACGTCACGCCTATTTGCTGAGGACACCCGAACAGGTGCTGACCAGTCCGAATTCTCCAGCGCCCGAGCAGAACCGACGGGCATCCGGGCGGCGGCCGCACGGTGCTGTCGGCGCGCGGCCGGCGCCCTGTCCACCGCCGGTCCGGATCCGTCGGCGGCGGGTCAGAAGATGTACCGCGCAATCATCTCGGCCAGGGCGGCGGGCTTGTCCGAACCGCTCACCTCGACGGTGTGACGGACCGTCAGATGCACCGTTGCCTCGTTGATTCTGGCGACATCCTGCAGGTCCGATCGCACCCGCAGCTGGGAGTCCACCCGGACCGGCGCGACGAACCGCACCCTGTTGAATCCGTAGTTGATGCCCATCTTCGCGTTCTCGACGACGAAACACTGCTTGCTCAGCGCCGGTATCAGGGAGAGGGTCAACAGGCCGTGCGCGATGGTGGCGCCGAAAGCGCTTTCGGCCTTCGCTCGCGCTGTATCGACGTGGATCCACTGCCGGTCTTCGGTCGCCTCGGCGAACGCATCGATACGCGCCTGGTCCACCGTCAGCCACTCGCTGACCCCGAGTTCGGTGCCGGCGGCGGCGACGGCGTCGTCGATCGATGTGATGACCTTCATGGCCGGACCTTTCCAGGGGTTCAGACGGTTCGGGAGGCCTTCGCTGCTGTCGAGGCGGACTGGCTGCGTTCCCGTGCGCGCACCCAGTCCTCGTCGCTCATCGCGGTAAGAGCGGCGAAGGTGTTCGGCCCCGCAAGCCGTTGGCCGCCATCCATGGCGATGGTCTCCCCGGTCAGGTAGTCGCACGCGTCGGAGAAGGCGAAGATGGTCAGGTTGGCCAACTCGTCGATCGTCCCGGTGCGCCCCAGCGGGATCTGGTCTGCCTGGGTGGCGCCGGCCGAACTCTCATCGGTGGGATTGAGCATCTCCCAGGCGTACTCGGTTGGGATCGGCCCGGGCGCAAGTGCATTGAGCCGGATTCCGTACCGGCCCCATTCCACCGCCAGTGACATCGTCATCGCGTGCACCGCCGCCTTGGCCATCGCTGAGGGAACCACGAACGCCGATCCGCTCCACACCCAGGTGGTCAGATTCGACAGCACCGATCCGCGCAGTCCCTCAGCGATCCAGCGCTTTCCGACCGCGAGAGTGGTGTTGAACGACCCGGTCATCACCGTCGACGTGACGGCCTCGAAGGCGCGCGGGCTCAGCGTGGCCGTCGGCGCGATGAAGTTGGCCGCCGCGTTGTTCAGCACACCGGTCAATGCGCCGTGCCGGTCCCAGATCTCGGCGACCGCCGCCGAAACGGCCTCGAAGTCGCGAACATTGACCGGCTGGTAGTGCGCCGATCCGGGGGCGTCCCCCGTGATCTCCGCGGCGGCTTCGGCAAGGACGTTCTCACGCCGGCCCCAGATGTGCACCTGCGCCCCGTGGGCGACCAACCGGGTCGCCACACCGCGCCCGAGTCCGGTGCCGCCACCGGTGATCAGGATCCGCTTGCCGGCCAGGGCATCGGGGGCGAAGATGCTGCGCGAACTCGTCGGCGTCATAATCCGAGGCTCTTGCCGATGATCTCGCGCTGTATCTCGTTGGCGCCCCCGTAGATCGGTGGGGCCAGGGCCTTACGCACCTGAAGTTCCATGCCGTACTCCACGGTATAGCCGTTGCCGCCCATCAGCTGAACGCCTTCCAGGGCAGCGAGTTTCGCGACTTCGGTGCACTTCATCTTGGCGATCGAGCCCTCCCGGGCGAGTTGGTCTTCCATCCCGGCGTCGATCTGCGCGGCCACCTGGTAGACGAACGCCCGGCAGCAGTCGATCTCGGCCACCAGGTCGGCCAGCCGGTGCCGCACCGCCTGGAAGCTGCCGATCGACCGGCCGAACTGTTCGCGTTGTCGCACATAGTCGATCGTGTCCTCCAGCGACCGTCGGGCTGCCCCTATCGACATCGCCGCGATGATCAGCCGCTCGACGTTCAGGCCGCGCATCAGCCGATGCCATGCGTCGCCGATGCCGCCGACGACGTTGCCGGCCGGAATGGCCACGTCGGTGAAGAAGACCTCGTTGACGGTGTGCCCGTCCATCGTCTGGATGGGTTTGATCTCCAGCCCCGGGGTGTCGGTGGCGAGATACAGCAGGGTCAGGCCCTTGTGTTTGGGGCCGTCGGCGGAGGTCCGGGTCAGTACCAGCAGATGGTCGGCGAGATGGGCCGCGGTGATCCAGGCCTTCTGGCCGTTGACGATGAACCGGTCACCGTCGAGCACCGCGCGGGTGCGCACCGAGCCGAGATCGGATCCGGCGCCCGGCTCGGACAGCGCGATCGCCTCGAACCGTCCGCTGCAGAGGTTGCCCAGCACCTCTTTCCTCTGCTGCCCGGTGCCGTGTCGCAGATAGGTTTGCGCCGCGGTCAACCCGGTGCCGTAGGCGTGGATCGGCGCGAGCCCGCGAGCGGTCTCCTCCAGGAAGATGCACTCGTCGACCATGCCGGCCCCGCCGCCGCCGTACTCGGCCGGCAAAGAGACGCCGAGCCAGCCGAGTTCGGCCATATTCAGCAGGAGACTTGGGCTGTTGGAGAGCTTTCCACCATCGGTGAGTTCCGCACGCTGCTCCGGTGTGGCGCAGTTCTCGACGCAGAACTGCTCGATGGCGCGGGCGAAATCCTGTTGCTCGGCCGTGAACAGCGGCACGTCAGTTGCCCCGGTACGGCGCGAAATCGGGGGCCCGCTTCTCGTTGAAGGCGGCGATGCCCTCTTGAGCCTCGGCGGTCTCACCGAACAGCTTGAGATTCGAATACGCCATCTGGCCCAGAGAGGCGAACTGCTCGGTGTCTATGTTGAACGACTGCTTGAGCACCTTCAGTGATGTCGGTGAGAGCTGCAGGATCTCGTCTGCCCACGCCCGCACCTCGGCCTTGAGCTGATCCGCCGGCACCACCTTGTTCACCAGTCCCCACTCGTAGGCCTGCTGCGCCGAGTACCGCCGGCACAGGAACCAGATCTCCCGGGCACGCTTCTCGCCGACCACCCGGGCGAGGAATCCGGTGCCGAAGCCGGCGTCGAAGGAGCCGACCCGCGGCCCGTTCTGGCCGAAGACGGCAGTCTCGGAGGCGATGGTCAAGTCGCACAGCACGTGAAGGACATGGCCACCGCCGATGGCGAAACCGTTCACCGCCGCGATCACCGGCTTGGGCACGTCCCGGATCACCCGGTGCAGCGAGTCCACCTCGAACAGGCCGCTGTCGGAGGGACCATAGTCACCCGTCTCGGCGCGCTGTTTCTGGTCGCCGCCGGTGCAGAAGGCCTTCTCGCCGGCCCCGGTCAGGCAGATCGCTCCCACCTCGGCGCTCCCCCAGGCCAGCTTGAAGGCCTTGATCAGTTCGTCGACGGTGCGCGCCCGGAAGGAGTTGTAGCGATCCGGGCGGTTGATGGTGATCCAGGCCAGGCCGTTGTCGACCTCGTAGGAGATGTCGGTGAAGTCAGTCATCAAGTCGCCCTTCGATGCGCAATTTTGGTCATACCATAATACCAAAGTTGTGGGTCATCAAGTCTCGCGGAACTCCCCGGGCAACGACTCCGCGGTGTTCTCCCTGTTACGCAGTTCGACGCGGCGGATCTTGCCCGAGATGGTCTTGGGCAGTTCGAAGAACTCGATGCGCCGGATGCGTTGATAGGGGGCGAGGTTCTGCCGCGCGTGGGCGAAGATCGCGTCCGCGGTGGCGCGATCCGGTGCCCACCCGGCCGCCAGGCTGACATACGCCTTGGGCACCGCAAGGCGGATCTCGTCGGGTGCGGGCACCACCGCCGCCTCGGCGACGGCCGGGTGCTCGATGAGCACGCTCTCCAATTCGAACGGGGAGATCTTGTAGTCGGAGGCCTTGAACACGTCGTCGGTGCGGCCGATGTAGGTGATGTACCCCTCGGCGTCCCGGCTCGCCACATCGCCGGTGTGGTAGTAACCGCCGGCCATCACGGCGTCGTTGCGCTCCGGGTCGCCGAGGTAACCGGTCATCAGGTTCACCGGATTGTCGGCGAGTCGCAGGCAGATCTCCCCTTCCTCGGCCACCTGCCCGGTGATCGGATCGACGATCTCCACCGGGATGCCGGGCAACGGCCGGCCCATCGAGCCCGGCTTGACGACCGCACCAGGGGTGTTGCCGATGAGCGCGGTGCACTCGGTCTGCCCGAATCCGTCCCGGATGGTCAATCCCCAGCTGTTACGCACCTGGGTGATCACCTCGGGGTTGAGCGGTTCGCCGGCGCCCATCGCTTCCCGCAATGCTTGCGGTCTCTCACCCAGATGGGCCTGAATCAGCATGCGCCACACCGTCGGTGGCGCACACAGCGAGGTCACCGCGACATGCTGCAACATCTCCAGGAACCGCGCCGCGTCGAAGCGGGCGTAGTTGTAGGCGACGACGGTGGACTCGCCGATCCACGGCGCGAAGAACGAACTCCACGCGTGCTTGGCCCAGCCGGGCGAGCTGATGTTGAGGTGGACATCACCCGGGCGCAGCCCGATGAAGTACATCGTCGACAGGTGCCCGATGGGATAGGACCGGTGAGTGTGCTCGACGAGTTTGGGGTGGCTGGTGGTGCCCGAGGTGAAGTACACCAGCATCGGGTCATCTGGTGCGGTCGTGGTGGTGAACGGCGCCGGTGACTCGACGGTGTCGGACTCGCGGTACGACCGCCACGGTGCGGGCGCGTCCCCGACCGCGATCCGGCCGTAATCACCCGCAATGTCGTCGAACTTCGCGGTTTCCTCGGCATTGGTGATGACGTGAGCGACCGCACCGCGGGAAAGGCGGTCGTCGAGGTCCTTGGGACCCAGCGCGGTGGTGGCCGGCAGGATCACCGCGCCGAGTTTCATCACGGCCAGCATCGATTCCCACAACTCGACCTGATTGCCGAGCATGAGCATCACCCGGTCACCGGCGCGAACACCGCCGTCGGCCAGCCGGCGGGCGACCCGGTCGGACCGGCGTGCCATCTCGTCGAAGGAATACGACTCGTCAGATCCGTCATCGCCGACGATTCGCAGTGCGGTGCATGGGTTTCCGCGAGCAATGTGGTCGAACCAGTCGATTGCCCAGTTGAACCGGTCGCCCACATCGGGGAAGCGGAATCCCGCGGCGGCGACCTCGTAGTCCTCGCGGTGGGCGATCAGATGGTCACGTGCGGCACGGAACGCCGTTGTTGCCGCGTTAGGTTCAATCACTGATACCTCCTGGAAGTTACTATCTCGTGAGTCAGGGAGTCGGGCGCAGAAGGAGGCCATGGATGGCACGCCGTGAACCGGCGGCGCGCTCGTCGCGGGCCGAAGTCGTTGCCGCCGACCTCGAACACGAGATCATGTCCGAGCGCCTGCCGGTCGGTGCCCACCTCGGCAGGCGGGCGGAGTTGATGGACCGGTTCGGGATCAGCCCGACGGTGATGAACGAGACGCTGCGGATCCTGCGCGACCGCGACCTGGTGTCCGTGCGGCCCGGCCCCGGCGGCGGGATCACCGTCGCCAACACGCCGCCGCAGGTGCGCACCGGCGCGCTGGATCTGTGGTTCCAGCCGTCCAACCCGCATCCCCTCGATCTGTTCGAGGCGCGTCTCTATCTCGAATTCGGGCTCACCAAGGCCGCGTTCGAGCGGGCCACCGATGCCGACATCGCCGAGATGCGCACCGCGATGGTGCGGATGCGCGCGAGCACGGATGCCCCGGAGTTCTTCGACGCGGTGCTGAATTTCCACGCGGTCGTCACCGCCGCCGCGCACATCCCCGTACTGGAGGGGATGCATCAACTCATCATCACCAGCATCAGGGCGGTGCTCAGTCGGGTGATGTTCGTGCAGGACCACGAGCCGCTGGTGGCCGGCAGCCTGGTCGTGCACGATGACATCGTCGCCGCGATCGCCGTTCATGATCAGGCGGCCTTCGTCGAGGCGATCAATCGTCACGACCGCGACCTCATCCGCGCCGACGACCCCGAGCGCACCCCGCACACACCGCAGCACCCATAGCACCGCACGCCGGATCAGGCATTGCGGATCCACATCTGAACTACCCCCTCGCTTGCGCTGGCTGTGATCCACAACATTCTGCATCAACATCTTGAATTGTGTATGCATATTCTTCTACGCTAGAGGAAATCCACTCCACCGGCCTCGGAGATCGCCATCGCCTCTCACTCGTCCCGCGGACTGATCGACGTGCACACCCACGCCGTGGATCCAGATCTGCCCGACCTGAGCCGCCGTCACTGCCGTGACCGCTGGCCGAGTGTGGAGCGCACCGACGAGAACGCTGCCTGGCTGAACTACGGCGCGCAGCGCTACCGCAGGATCGACCACCGCTGTTGGGCTCCGGCGGCGAGGCTGGCCGATATGGACCGTGATGGTGTTGCACTACAGGTGATTTCACCGATTCCGGTGACCTTCTGCTACGACGCCGACCCCACCGGCGGCGCGGAGTTGGCCGCAGCGCAGAACGACTTCTTCGCGCGCATCGTCAGTGGGCACCCCGACCGGTTCGCTGCACTCGGAGCAGTGGCATTGCAGGATCCCGACCTTGCCGTCGACGAGCTTCGACGGTGCATGACCCGTCCCGGCTTCCTCGGAGTGGAGATCGCCACCCAGGTCCGCGGGTGCGAACTCTCCGACGAGCGCCTCGACCGGTTCTTTGGCGTCGCACATGAGCTGGGCGCACTCGTGATGATCCATCCGCGCGACGAGGATCTACCGGCCCGCACCACCGGGCTGGGCATGGGTTTCGGCGCCGGTATGCCCGTCGAAACGGCGCTTGCTGCGGCTTCGCTTCTCACCAGCGGCGCACTGGTCCGCCGCCCCGGCGTCCGACTATGCCTCGCGCACGGCGCCGGCGCGCTTCCGTCGATCATCGGCCGCCTCGACAAGGGAGCCCGGATCGGCGGGATGGCGGCCGACTCCCCGGAGCTTCCCAGTCGACTGGCGCAGTCTCTGTGGTGCGACTCGCTGACCTACAACCGCAGCGCTCTGCTGGCTGCGGTGGACCTGTTCGGCGCCGACCACCTGGTGTTCGGCTCCGACTACCCCTTCCCCGCCGCACCAGAGCCGCTCGACGACGTCGTCGCCGACCTGCCCCCCGACCTCAGAGACCGAATCACCCGAAAAAACCTGGAGGAGAACTATGGCGCAATTCCTGGGACTGGGCATGACGCACTATCCCCTGTTGGCCGGCACTGACGACCACATGGCCAGCCTGCTGCGCTGGACCCTCAAGGACCCCGACATCCCGGCGACTGCGAAGGACCCGGCAAGTTGGCCCGCGTCGATGCGCGAGGAATGGGGCTCCGACGAGGGGCGGGCTTCGGCCGCGCATCACCGGAAACTGTTGGTGGAGAACCTCGCCCGCTGCCGGGAGGCACTCGATGACTTCGACCCGGACGTGGTCGTGGTCTGGGGTGACGACCAGTACGAGAACTTCCGCGAGGAGGTGATCCCCCCGTTCTGCGTGCTGGCCTACGGCGACCTCGAGGTCGAGCCGTTCGAACTGATGAACAAGCGCGGCAGCCCGAACGCGTGGGGTCTGCCCGACGACACCACCATCACGCTGCACGGCGACGCCGCGGTCTCCCGGCGCCTTGCCGACCAGCTGCTCGTGCGCGGATTCGACATCGCCTACTCCTACCAGAAGCGCAAGGACTCCCCGTTCCCGCACGCGATTCTCAACACCCAACTGTTCCTCGACTATCCCGACGCGGGCGCGAAGTTCCCCTACCCGCTGGTCCCGATCACGGTCAACTGCTACGGCCAGCACGCGATCGCCCGCCGGGGCGGCCTGGCCCGCTTCGCCGAAATCTCCGAGGAACGACTCGATCCGGTGGGACCGTCACCGACGCGTTGCTTCGCCCTCGGTCGGGCGGTGGCGCAATCCTTCGCCGAGACCGACCTTCGCGTCGCGCTGGTGGCCTCATCGAGTTGGTCGCATGCGTTTCTGACCGACAAGACATGGCACCTCACCCCGGACACCGAGGCGGACCTGCGTCTGTACGAACTGTTCAAGAAGGGTGACTACGAGAAGTGGTCGTCGGTCTCGACCGCCGAAATCGTCGGATCCGGCCAGCACGAGATGCTCAACTGGTTCTGCATGACCGGCGCCGTCGACGAACTCGGTCTCAAGCTGGACTGGTCTGAGTTTGTCGCCACCGACGTCTTCAACTCCAACAAGTGCTTTGCGGTGTTCAGCGAAGGCGGCCGGCGATGACCACTGCCGCGCTGGAAACGAAAACGATCGACGCCGGCGGAATCCGGACCGCCTACCTCGAGGCGGGATCGGGCGAGCCGGTGCTCATGCTGCACGGATCCGGACCCGGCGTATCGGGAACGGCGAACTGGAAGCTCAATATCGGACCGTTGTCGCAGCGCTTCCGGGTGCTGGCACCCGACATCGTAGGGTTCGGCGCCACCCATCGGCCCGATGACATCGTGTATTCGCTTCGCACCTGGACCGATCACGTATGGGCCTTCCTCGACAGCCACGGCATCAGCAGCGCCGCGATCGTGGGCAACTCCCTGGGGGGCCGCATCGCTCTGCAGATGGCGACCGACCACCCCCAGCGGATCAGCCGCATGGTGCTGATGGGCTCCCCCGGCGTGGGAATGACCCCGACGGAAGGCCTTGCGGCGCTGCGCGGTTATGCCCCGTCCCACGACGCGATGCGCAGTCTGCTGAAGAACTACTTCGCCGTCAACCCCGACCTGATCACCGAGGAACTGGTGAAGATCCGGTACGAGGCCAGCGTCGCCGACGGCGCCTTCGAGGCCTATCGGGCGATGTTCTTCGACCCCAGGCACAAGGGATCCGAGCTGGGAATCACCGCCGAGGAGGTACGCACCATCAGCACCCCCACGCTGCTGATCCACGGGAGGGAAGACAAAGTCGTGCCACTGGCCGTCTCGGTGAGCATGCTCGACCTTCTTCCCAACGCGGATCTCCACGTATTCAGCCGATGCGGACACTGGACCCAGATCGAGCGCGCAGACGAGTTCTCCGCGCTGGTCGCCGACTATCTGGAGCGCTCATGAGCACAATCGAGGACTGGACCACCGAGGTGATCGCGGCACCCGCCCGCCAACCCCTGGTGGTCGACGATCAGGCCGGTCAGACCTTCCGGGTGCACCGGTCGGCCATGACCTCACCGGAGGTGCACCGCGCCGAGATCGAACGGGTCTACGGCCACTCCTGGCTGTACGTCGGGCATGAGTCCGAAATCCCCGAACCGGGCGATTTCGTGCGCCGTAAGGTGGCGGGGCGGCCGATCTTCATGGTCCGCGGGGCGAAAAGCGGCAACGTCAACGTCTTCCACAACTCCTGCACGCATCGCGGCGCCCTGGTCTGCCGGCAGGATTCCGGCAACGCCAAGGTCTTCCAGTGCTTCTACCACGCGTGGTCCTTCGACAGCGAGGGCACGCTCAAGGGCGTTCCGGACAGGGAGGCCTACTCGAACGGTCTGAACTTCGATGAGTTGGGACTTGCCCGGGTGGCCCGGGTGGAGTCCTACCGCGGGTTCGTCTTCGCCAGTTACGACCCCGACATCATCGACCTCGAGACCTATCTGGCCGGCGCGAAGGAGTACATCGACCTCGTCGTCGACGGCTGCGGCGGCTCCGTCGAGATCATCAAGGGCACCAACGAATACAGCTTCGACGCCAACTTCAAGCTTCTTGTCGAGAACAGCGCCGACGGCTACCACGCCCAATCCACCCACGACACCTATTTCAAATACCTGGTCTCGCTGGGCACCGACCTGCAGGGCGGGGTAATCGGAGAGGCCAAGAGACTGGGCAACGGGCATGCCGTCATCGAGTACACCGCCCCGTGGGGCCGCCCGGTCGCGAAATGGGAGCCGCTCTTCGGCGAACAGGCCAAGGTCGAAATCGACCGCATCCGAGCCGAACTCATCGACCGCTACGGCGAGGAGCGCGCGCGCACGATGTGCGAGGTGAACCGCAACCTCATCATCTACCCGAACCTGATCATCAACGACATCATGGCCGTCACGGTTCGCACGATGTTCTCGCCCGCACCCAACCGGGTCGATGTGACGGCGTGGGAACTCGCGCCGACCGAAGAGCCATCGAGTCTGCGGGATCGACGGCTCGACAGCTTCCTGACCTTCCTCGGTCCCGGCGGCTTCGCGACACCGGACGACATCGAGGCACTCGAGTCCTGCCAACAGGGTTTCGAAGGCGGCGGCGTGGAGTGGAACGACATCTCCCGCGGAATGGGTCGCGGGCCGATGGCCAACGACGAGGAACAGATGAGAGAGTTCTGGCGACGCTGGCAGCAGCAGATGGGTGACGCGGCGGACCTCGGCGGTGCCCGATGACCGCAATCGCCAAGGAGGTGACCCGCTCGGACGTCGAGGCATTCCTCTACCGCGAGGCCGCCCTGCTCGATGACTGGAACCTCGACGGCTGGCTGGAACTGTACGAGCCCGACGCGAAATACGAGTTGCCGTGCAACGACAAACTCGACGCCGACCCGGAGCGCGACCTGCTGCTCATCGACGACGATCACCGCCGGCTGCAGGCCCGGGTGGAGCGGCTCAACAACCGCCGCGCCCATCGCGAGTACCCCCACTCGCGGACCAACCATCAGGTGTTCAACGTCCGGTTCGAACCGGACGGGGACAGGATCGCGGTGACGGCGTCCTTCACCGTGTGGCGGTTCCGGGGCGGGAAAACGAGCACCTATGTGGGGAAATACCGCTACCGCTTGCGGCCTGCCGGCGAAAGTTTCCGTATCTGCTTCAAACGCGTCGAACTCGACATGACCGACCTGCGGGATGTCGCCGACGTGGCCATCATCCTGTGAGTGGTGCGGCTGAAGATACTGTGAGCGGCCCGCTCGAGGGCCGCACCGCGATCGTCACCGGTGCCGCATCGGGGATCGGGCTGGGCACCGCCGCACGCTTGATCTCCGATGGGGCCAGGGTTTTCGCCGCAACCCGCTCGGAGGAGGAACTCCGGCGGGTGACGGCGGACATCCCGGTCACCGGGACTTTCGTCGGGGAACTGCAGAAACCCGGCGTCGCGGACGATCTCGTCGACACCGCGCTGGCGACGCTCGGCCACATCGACATCCTGGTCAACAACGCCGGGGGCGGGGTGATCAAGCCGACCCTGGAACACACCGAGGAGAGCCTGCAGGCCACCATCGACAACAACCTGTGGACCACCATCCGCTGCACCCGGGCAGTCCTGCCGCACATGGTTTCTCGTCAACACGGCCGGCTGATCAACATCGGCGCCGACTCGGTGCGCACCGGCCTGATGGACCACGCCATGTACAACGCTGCCAAAGGGGGTGTGCACGCGATGATGACGGGTCTGGCGCGGGAGTTCGCCACCGCCGGTATCACCGCCAACACCGTCGCGCCGTGTTACGTTCTGACGCCGGAGCTTTCCGCGCTCTTCGCCTCCGGCGAGACACCCACGCGCCTGCTCGACGTCGTCAAACAGGGCACTGAGATCGTCCCCCTGGGCCGGCCCGGCGACCCGGCCGAGGTCGCAGCGACCGTGGCCTTCCTGGCCGGCGAGGACAGCCGCTTCCTCACCGGCCAGACCATCTACGTCAACGGCGGCGCCAGCATGGGCTGACGCCCGCTTACACCGAAGGACTCATGAACGCGAACCAGGACCAACTCCGTGCCGCCGCCGACCGACTGATCGCCGCCGCCGCCGCCCCCAAACAGTGCGAACCCGTGCGGGACATTCTCGGCGACAACGACATTCCGGCCGCCTACGCCGTGCAGAACCTAATCACCGACGAATCGCTGGAGCGGGGCCGAGTCGTGGTCGGCCACAAGATCGGCCTGACCTCGCCGGCCGTGCAGCGACAACTCGGGGTCGCCCAGCCCGACTCCGGCGTGCTCTTCGCCGACATGCGGGTCGAGAACGGCACCACCGTGCCGGCCGGCCGGTTGCTGCAGCCCAAAGTCGAGGCCGAGATCGCGTTCATCCTCTCGGGGGACCTCGTCGACGACCTGTCCGACGACGCGGTGCGGGCCGCCGCCGGGGTGGCGGTCCCGGCCATCGAGATCGTCGACTCCCGCATCCGGGACTGGTCGATCAGCATCGTCGACACCGTCGCCGACAACGGCTCCTCGGCGCTGTTCGTGCTCGGAGAGCAGAGGATCCCGGCGGCAGACATCGACTTCGTCTCCCGCACCATGCAACTGACCGAGGACGCCGCCACCGTCTCCCAGGGCCGCGGCGCGGATTGCCTCGGCAGCCCGCTGATCGCGTTGGCGTGGCTGGCCCGCACCGCCAGCGACAACGGTTCCCCGCTGCGCGCTGGGCACATCGTGCTGTCCGGGGCGCTGGGACCGATGGTGCCGGCGCGGACGGGCAGCACCTATCGGGCGGAGATCGACGGCATCGGATCGGTGGCAGTCAGCTTCGGGTGAGACGGCGCAGCGTCGCTCGGCTCCGGACGCCGGGTCCGGGTGTGGAGCGGTCCTCCCGAATGGGTGTTCGGCGTTAATTCCCCCGGCGATTGCGCAGGTCGAGCGCGACGTCGGTGATCATGTCCTCCTGGCCGCCGACCAGACCCCGGCGACCCACCTCGACCAGAATGTCGCGGGTGTCCAAACCGTAAGTGGAAGCCGCATTTTCGGCGTGCCGCAAAAAGCTCGAGTACACGCCTGCGTAACCCAACGTCAGCGTCTCCCGGTCGACCTGCACCGGTCGGTCCTGCAGCGGGCGCACCAGGTCGTCGGCAGCATCCTGCAGCCCGAACAGATCACAGGAATGCTTCCACCCCAGCAGATCTGCCACCGCCACGAACGGTTCGATCGGGCAGTTTCCCGCGCCCGCGCCGTGGCCGGCCAGCGACGCGTCGACGCGGATGACGCCCTCCTCGACGGCGACCACCGAGTTCGCCACCGACAGCGACAGGTTCTGGTGTGCATGGATTCCGATCTGGGTGTCCGGTTCCAGCACCTCCCGGTAGGCCCGAACCCGATCGCGGACGGCGTCCATGGTCAACCGGCCGCCGGAGTCCGTGACATAGACGCAATCGGCACCGTAGGACTCCATCAACTTCGCCTGCCTGGCCAACTCCGGCGCCGGCGCCATGTGGGACATCATCAGGAATCCGGACACGTCCATGCCCAGTTCCTTCGCCTTCGCGATGTGCTGGGCGGAGACGTCGGCCTCGGTGCAGTGCGTGGCCACCCGCACCGACGTCACGCCCAACTCATGGGCGCGCTTGAGTTCGTGAATGGTGCCGATTCCGGGCAGCAGCAAGGTGGTCAGCTTCGCCCGGTGAATCACCGCCGCGGCGGCCGCAAGCCATTCCCAGTCGGTGTTGCTGCCCGGGCCATAGGTCAGCGAGTGTCCTGCCAGGCCGTCGCCGTGGGACACCTCGATCGCGTCCACACCCGCCCGATCCAGTGCCGCGGCGACCGCCGCGACATTCTCCGGAGTGATCCGGTGCCGGATCGCGTGCATCCCGTCACGCAGCGTGACGTCCTGAATATAAAGGGCCAGACCGTCATTCGCAGTCGCCCGGGTCGTAGTCATCTCGCTACGCCTCCACCTTCTGAGCCGCGATCGCGCGGGCTACCCGCAGCGCCGCGGACGTCATGATGTCCAGGTTTCCCGCGTAGGCCGGCAGGTAGTGCGCGGCGCCCTCGACCTCGAGGAACACCGACACTTTCCACAGCGGCCCCAAGGCATCGGTAAGGGTCGCCATCGATTCCTCGACCTTGGTGAACTGCACCGCCTGCTTGAGCCGGTATCCCGGCACATAGGTGGCGACCGTGGCCACCATCGCCTCGATCGAATCCACGATTTCGTCCTTGCGGTCCTCGCCGACCAACGCCAGCACCGTGTCGCGCATGATCAACGGGGGCTCAGCACGATTCAAGATGATGATCGCCTTGCCGTGCACGGCACCGCCGACCTGCTCTATCGCCTTCGAGGTGGTCTCGGTGAACTCGTCGATATTGGCCCGGGTTCCCGGACCGGCCGACTTTGACGCGATCGAGGCGACGATCTCGGCCCAATACACCGGTGTCACTTGTGAAATGGCTGCGACGATCGGGATGGTTGCCTGCCCGCCGCAGGTCACCATGTTGAGGTTCGGAGCGTCGAGGTGTTCCTCGAGGTTGACCGGCGGCACGACGTACGGGCCGAGGGCGGCCGGCGTCAGGTCGATCAGCCGTTTACCGAATGGGCGCAACACCGAATCGTTGTACTCGTGCGCCTTGGCCGAGGTTGCGTCGAAGATGATGTCGATCTCGTCGAACCGCGGATGCTCGACCAGTCCCTGCACGCCGGTGGAGACGGCGTCGATGCCGAGCCGCTGCGCCCGGGCCAGGCCATCGGATTCGGGATCGATACCCACCAGGGCGACGGTCTCCAGTTCCTCACCGGCGAGCCGCTTGATCTTGATCAGCAGATCGGTGCCGATGTTTCCGGAACCGATGATGGCGACTTTTGTGCTCATCCTTGAAGTTTCCCCGGGCGACGGCACACACTCAATACATGAGTCCCGAAGAACGGAACACTTCGCGAGCCGATTCCTCGACATCGGTGGTGCGACGGATCTCGGCGCTGCTGGCCGCCTTCGAGCCCCATGAGACCGGCCTCGGAGTGAACGAACTGGCGCGCCGGACCGCCATTCCGAAAGCCACCGTGTCACGGCTCGTCAAAGATCTCGAGGGGGTCGGCTTCGTGGAGCGCAACGGAAGGAAAGTGGTTCTCGGGCTCCGACTGTTCGAGTTGGGTGAGCGGGCATCCCGGCGACGGTCGGTGCGGGAGGTGGCATTGCCTTTCATGGCAGATCTGCGGGAGGCCACGAGGCAGACGATCCATCTGGCGATTCTCGACGGCACCGATGTCGTCTACGTGGAGATCCTGCGTGGACGTGACGCCCCGCGATTCCCCTCGGCGGTGGGCCGCCGCCTTCCGGCGCATGCGACCGGCGTCGGCAAGGCGCTCCTAGTGTCATGCGTCATTAATTAGTTTACAGTGTGGGATGATGGTGTATGCCGTCATCTGCGCTGGTGATCAGTTCTGAGGATCGCGTGACGTTGGAGTCGTGGACGCGGTCGACGACGGCATCTGCCGGTCATGTCGAGCGGGCCCGGATCGTGCTGGCGGTGGCTGATGGTGCCGGCACCTCTGGCGCAGCCCGGCAGGTGGGAGTCTCGCGACCGACGGTGATCAAATGGCGGGATCGATTCGCCGCGTACGGGATTGATGGACTTGCCGACGAGCCTCGCAGCGGTCGACCCAAGACTGTCGACGACGCGGCGATCCTGGCAGCCACCCTGGAGCCGCCGCCGGAGGTTCTGGCGGTCACCCACTGGTCGAGTCGACTGCTCGGTAAACACCTCGGCGTGGGGGACGCCACGGTCGCCCGGGCCTGGCGCCGTTACGGGGTCAAACCCTGGCGCCGGGAGACCTTCAAGTTCTCCACCGACCCGGAGCTGGAGGCCAAGGTCCGCGACGTAATCGGCCTCTACTTGAACCCGCCGACCAACGCGATCGTGTTGTGCGTAGATGAAAAGTCCCAGATTCAAGCCCTCAACCGGACCCAGCCGATCCTGCCGCTGCGTCCCGGGTTGCCCGAAAAAGCGACCCATGACTACCAGCGCAACGGCACCGCCACCTTGTTTGCCGCACTCGAGATCGCCACCGGCAAGGTGACCGACCGCTGCTATGAGCGGCACGGCAAAGCGGAGTTCCTCGACTTCCTCAAAGCGGTCGCCCGCGCTTACCCCCGACGGAAACTGCACGTGGTGTGCGACAACTACCACACCCACAAGCATGCCGACATCAACGCCTGGCTGGACAAGAACCCCCGCGTGACACTGCATTTCACGCCGACCTCAGGATCCTGGCTGAACATGGTCGAGGTGTTCTTCTCGATCATCACCCGCCAAGCCATCCGCCGTGGCTCGTTCAACAGCGTCAAAGAACTGATGGCCGCCATCGCCGCGTTCATCCAAGGCTGGAATCAGCGCTGCCACCCATTCGTGTGGACCAAATCCGCAGACGACATCCTGCCCCATACCCGTAAACCAAATTCAGACGCGAGACACTAGCCGGGTCGTCGAGCGATGTGATCGACGCTGTGATCGCGTTAGGGCTAAGGCGAATCGGCCCCAGAACGATCACATCGTCCGCGGCGCTGCGGCGCCAGTTGGCGTGGATCAAATCCAGTGGCATGGCCTACGAGCACGAGGAATCCGCTGTCGGGGTCGCCTGCGTTGCCAGCGCCATCCACCTCGATGACGGACCGCCGATCGCCGCGGTGTCGGCATCGGGATGGATCGGCAAGGTCGACATCCGGCGCATGGGCCCAGCCGTTCGCACCACCGCCCTGAGCATCGCGCGGGTGCTTGCCGCCGCCGAACCGATGTGATGCACACCGTGGTGGCAGATAGGTCCCCCATAAGGGGCCTCCGGTTCAGATCTCGTTCCGAAACCGCTGGGGAAAGAACGTTTCGACTTACTCTGCTGCAATGACGTTGACTCCCTTCACCGTGAACATTCCCGACGCCGCAATCTCGGATCTGCGCGAACGCCTGGCGCGGACACGATGGCCTGAGGCGGAGACCGTCGACGACTGGTCACAGGGCATACCGCTGAACTACGCCAAAGAGGTCTGCGGTTACTGGGCGAGCGATTATGACTGGCGCCGTTTCCAATCCAAGATCAACGCCTTCGAACAGGGCATCACCACCATCGACGGTCTCGACATCCACTACATCCACGCGCCGAGCCCGGAACCGAACGCCAAGCCGCTGATCATCATCCATGGCTGGCCTGGGTCAGTGGTCGAGCACCTGGACATCATTGAGCCGCTGTGTAATCCAGTCGCGCACGGCGGCAGCGCCGAGGACGCCTACCACGTAGTGGTGCCCTCGCTGCCGGGCTTTGGATTCAGCGGCAAGCCCACCTCAGCCGGCTGGTCGGTCGCCCGCATCGCATCGGCCTGGGCGGAACTGATGAAGGGGCTGGG
The DNA here is from genome assembly GCF_025263565.1 of Mycobacterium sp. SMC-8. NCBI lineage: Bacteria > Bacillati > Actinomycetota > Actinomycetes > Mycobacteriales > Mycobacteriaceae > Mycobacterium > Mycobacterium sp. SMC-8. The sequence continues at coordinate 1,936,346 of NZ_CP079865.1, read as the reverse complement.
ATACGAGCGCTTCTACGTCCAGGGCGGCGACTGGGGTGCAGGCATTGCTGCGACAATGGGTTACGCGCAGACCGAGTCGGTGGCCGGCGTCCACGTCAACCTGGCGCTGTGCAGCCCGGAGGAGCTGATGAAGCTCGGCGAGCCGACCGCCGAGGAAATGGGCCAGCTCGGCAAGTTCCAGAACTACCTCGACTGGGAAAGCGGCTACTCCCAGCAGCAGAGCACCCGGCCACAGACACTGGGCTACGGCCTGACCGACTCCCCCGCCGGGCAGTGCGCCTGGATCCTGGAGAAATTCAAGGCCTGGACCGATTGCGACGGCCATCCGGAGAACGTCATCTCCCGCGACACCATGCTCGACAACATCTCGCTGTACTGGTTCACCGCGACAGCGGCCTCCTCGGCCCGGCTTTACTGGGAGAGCTTCAAAGGCCTGCTCACCGATTTCACCCCGGTCACGGTGCCGGCTGCCTACAGCTGCTTTCCGGAGGACCTGTTCACCATGACCGAGCGGTGGGCCAGAACCCGATTCGCGGATCTGCGGTATTACAGCCAGCCCGACCGCGGCGGTCACTTTCCCTCACTGGAGCGGCCGGAGACGTTCATCACCGAGGTGCGCAACGGCTTGCGTGCGCTGCGCTAGCGCCCCGGGCTCGGTGGACCGGCCGCATAAAACTGGCCGATGAGCTCGGACCGGTTGACGGCTCCCGCCTTGCGCAACATGTGCTGAACATGCGACTTGACCGTGCTTTCGGCGATGGCGAGCTGCTCTGCGATCTGCTTGTTGTCGAGCCCGGCCGAAATCAGCGTCATGACCTCGCCCTCCCTGGCAGTGAACTCGCTCTCCACGCTCACCAGCGGTGGCGAGTTACGTCTGTCCGTCTCGTCAGCGGACGGACCGGCCTGTTCTCGACCGACCAACTGCATCAGGTCGACGCTGGTATCCGATTCCGTCACCGCGTGCTGCAGGGCCGAGAGTGCCTGTCGGACCTGCGCGGACCGAGCATCGAGGCGCCGCCGAATTCTCACCAGTTCGAGGTGGCCGCCGAGGCAATTGGCATATCGGCCCAGCCGAACGCTCAAATCTGGATTGCGGCAAAGTGACGACGCAGACTCGGCGGCGTAGATCAGGCCGACGATCCTGTCCTCAGCCACGACGGGTGCGATCGCGAACGAACTACGGCCCATGAGTTGTGAGACCGCGACCGGCTGCGGACCATCACCCGGACCGCGCACTCGGGCCGCCTGACGACGCTCCGCCACGCCCCGTTCGATCGAGAGCCGGCTGAGCGGCTCCTCGGCTGTGACCCGGGGTCGCGTTTTCCGGGACCCGGCCCGGAAGCTGCTGACCGGCACCCAATTCTCCGCATGGATCCACGCGAACAACACTCGCTCGCTGCCGCATCCACGGGACGCCCCTTCGCAGATCTGCTCAGCGTTGTCCTGGTCGGTACGCAATGACGGCAGCCGCAGCAAGCTAGCCGCGAGATCCTCCCGGGCCCGCTCGGCTTCTCGCTGACGGCATTGGCGCCACTCGTGGTCGAGATCGGCGACCTCCACAGCCATAGATACCAGCGTGCGCGCAGTCGCCGTGTCGTCGACTCGACGCTGGGTTTCCTCGACGATCTGCGGAATGAGACGCCGGAACAATTCGTCAATCCGGCTCGGATCAGCCCTCAATTCGGACATCGACACCGGCGGGATGCCGATCGACCGTGACGCCTTGCGGGTGAACCTCGCGAGATCTGCCGCGACTTCCGGTCCGGAGCGATGTCGGCTGGGCGCTCGGTAAATCACGTCGCACCAACCTCCTTGGGAACTGACTGCAGGTACGTGGCGACCGCACCGGCGCGACTGGTGGCATGGAGTTTGCGCATGATGTTCTTGACGTGGCTCTTGACGGTTTCCACAGACAACACCAACTCCTCGGCGATGGCATGGTTCGTCGCGCCGCTTGCCATCAGTCTCACGACCTGGCGCTCGCGTTCGGTGAGAGTCCGGCCGTGCTTGCCCGGCTCCGGGTCGTCATGTGGCGGAACCACCACGTCGCCGAGAGCGTCCAACGGGGTCCCCGCAGGAGACGTGACGGCGGGTCCGTCGAGCGCGTCGATGATCGCCCTTAACCCGGCAGTCCACCGGGCCCGTTGTTGCGCCACCAGCTCATTCAGGACTGCGTGCTCGAACATCACCGCGAACCCGGCGGCGAACAGCGCGATGCTATCTCGATCGCTCTGGGAGACTTCCCCGCGTTGGCCGATTCGGTCGGCATGGAAGAAACCGATCACTCGCCTCTTGGCCACAATCGGGGCCGCGACATATGACGTCGTCTTCGTCACTTGTACCAGTGGCTTATACGCGTGCGGGCTGGTCTCGGACACGAGCACCGGCAACCGATGCCGCACCATCTGGGTTTCCGGCAGCAGGTGAGCGAGCGGTATCTCGTTGTCATTCTTTGCGAATCGCGCGAATTCGGCGGCATCCGGATCGGCATGATCACTGGGGCGCATGGTGTCCGGCATCCATCTCGAACCTCGGGCCGACGAAATCATCACCCTGGTGAAGCCGCAGGCTTCGCGCAGTTCCGCAGGCGCCCGGCGTGACATCTCCGCACTGGAGCCCAGGCCGCGAAGCCGCTTGAGCGCGCTTGTCACTGCGGAGTCCGCGCGTTCTCGCTCAGCGGAGTCATGGATGTATAGCCGTCGCCGTTCGCTGACGATGTCGGCCACCACCGCCAGCAGCGCGGGACCGTCCGGAGATTCAGCCAGTGCGGCTTTGACCTCAGAGAGCAGATCGTCGAGCCGGTGGCGCGCCACCGGGTCGGTGAATGCGTGAGCCAGCAGCGCCTGACGGCGCGCGTCTCCCGACCTGCTGATGATCTCCTCAGCCCGAGAGATGATCTCGCTCGTTCTTTCCACCTCATACCTCCGCAAGCCGAGTCCCGCATCTGGGATTCAAACACACGAATCATTGTTTTGAGCGATGAACATCACCCATTGGGCTGACGTAGATGGCGGGCCGGCTTCTCACACTGGTATCCGCCGCAGCCTGCCCGCTGCGGCCAAACGCTTCGGCCGAGGAGTTCCATGACGGGGTTGAACTTCGCGATCAGCGAAGAGCAAGCGGCGTTGGTCGACGTCGCCTCTCGCTTCGCTGAGCGACAGCTCGCCCCTTACTACAAGCAGCGCGAACGAGAGGGCCGGTACGACCGCGACACCCTGCGCGCAATGGGCGCTCTGGGCCTCTTCGGAGTGGAATTACCTGAGGAGTTCGGCGGACTCGGAGTTGACTGCACCACGACGGGTCTCGTCCTCGAGGCGATCTGCCGGTCGGACTACAACATCGGTCAGCTCCTGGTGACGATGTCCTTGAGTGGAGCCGTGCTCGCCGCGCACGGCGACCCAGAAGTCGTCGGTCCGTGGTTACGCATGATGACGGCGGGCGAGGCGATACCGGCGATCGCACTGACCGAACCGGGCAGCGGGTCGGACGCGGCCAGCCTGACAGTGCGCGCCATCCGGGACGGCGACACCTACATCCTTGACGGCGAGAAGAACTCAGTCACCTTCGCCACCCAGGCCCAGTTCGCGATCGTCTGGGCCCGCACCGGCACTCCGGCCAGCGGTGCGCGGGGTATCAGCGCCTTCCTCGTACCCATGGATGTCCCGGGTATCAGCGCGACCGAGTTCGACGACCTCGGCGGCCGCTGCGCCGGCCGCGGAGCGGTCTTCTTCGACAACGTCGTCGTTCCGGCCGATCACTTGATCGGCGGTCAGAACAAGGGCTTTGTCCAAGTGATGCAGGGTTTCGACTACAGCCGCGCTTTGATCGGGCTGCAGTGCCTCGCCGTTGCCCGGCAGTCCCTGGATGAGACCTGGAAGTCCACCAGCGAGCGCACGAGCTTCGGCCGACCGCTCATCGCCAACCAGGGCGTGTCATTCCCCCTGGCCGAGGCGGAGACCCAACTCGAAGCATGCCGACTGCTCTGCCTGAAAACGCTGTGGCTCAAAGACAATGGACTACAGCACACCGCCGAAGCGGCAATGTGCAAGTGGTGGGGGCCCAAACTCGCGTTCGAGATCGTACAAACCTGCCTGCTCCTGCACGGACATGGCGGCTGGAGCGAGGAGATGCCCTTCGCTCAGCGGCTACGCGACGTCCTCGGGCTGCAGATCGGGGACGGCACCGCACAGATCATGAAACTGGTCATAGCCCGGCAAAAAGCCGGCCGAGATGCGGTCGCGACATGACTCAGGAAGAAGGACGCCCCATGCCGAAAGTGATCTACGAGAAGCGTGGGCAGATCGCCTACGTCACGCTGAATCGGCCAGAGGTCCACAACGCGATCGACACCGAGACCGACGAGTTGCTCTTCGAAGCATGGACGCGGTTCCGCGACGACCCCGAGGTCCGCGTGGCGATCCTCACCGGCTCGGGCGACACCACTTTCTGTGCAGGCGCGGATCTCAAGACCCATGTCGATTCGTGGCTCAACGCCGGGCCCGACCTCGGACGCAGCGTGCTGGAGAAAGGGTTCGCGGGCCGGATCACACGTGGTCTACACCGCACCCCCAAACCGATCATCGCCGGGTTGAACGGCTGGGTGATCGGCGGCGGCATCGAACTGGCACTGGCCTGCGACATCCGAGTCGCTTCCGAGCGGGCCAACTTCGGGTTCTTCCATATTCGCCGAGGCATGCACTTCGCCGACGGCGGCATCGTCCGACTGGTCAACACGGTCGGCGTCGGCATCGCCATGGAGCTGGAACTGATGGGTGAACCTATCGACGCGCAGCGCGCCAAGGAGATACATCTGGTCAATCGCGTTGTGCCACACGATCAGGTCATGGCGACCGCAGAGGAGATCGCGGCCAAGATCCTGCGGAATCCGAGGGCCGCGGTGGAATCGGCAAAGCAGACGATTCTCGAGGTCATTGGACGGCCGCTGGACGATCAGCTGCGACTCGAATGTCTGTACGGCTACGCGACGATGGGCGACCCGGAGATCGTCGAGCGCAAGGAGGAGTTCATCCAGCGCCGCGACCAGGACCGCGCCACGACGAACTCCGACACCTGAAAAGAGACGAAACGTGCCTTACGATTCCATTTACCGGCAGGACCTGTTCGCCGGCCGGACAGTCATCGTCACCGGCGGCGGCAGCGGCATCGGGCGCTGTACCGCGCACGAGTTGGCCTCTCTCGGAGCGCATGTCGCGATAGTCGGACGCAGTACCGGCAAGCTCGAGCGGGTCCGCGGCGAGATCGAATCCGATGGGGGCTCGATATCAATCCATATCGCCGATATCCGTGACGAGGACTCGGTCATCGCCACGGTCGAGCAGGTGCTGGTCGACCGGGGGCGCATCGACGGCCTGGTCAACAACGCCGGAGGCCAGTATCGCGCTCCGATGAAGTCCATCTCGACGAAGGGCTTCGAGGCGGTCGTCCGCAGCAATCTGACCGGTGGATTCATCGTGATGCGCGAGGTCTACAACCGGTGGATGGTCGACCACGGCGGCTCAATCGTGAACATGATCGCCGACATCTGGCACGGCTGGCCACACTTCTCCCATTCCGCCGCCGCCCGCGGCGGAATGCTGACACTCAGCGAGTGCGCCGCAACGGAATGGGCGGAGTCGGGTGTTCGGGTCAACACCGTCGCCCCCGGCTCGATTGCCTCGCAAGGTCTGGACACCTACGAAGCCAAGGACACCGCGTTCATCCAGAACGATCTGACCCCCGGTATCCCCCTGCAGCGGTTCGGAACCGAGGCCGAGGTGTCGGCCGCGATCGTATTCCTGCTGTCCCGGGCGGCAAGCTACATCACCGGATCGTGCATCCGGATCGACGGCGGCGCCCCCAACGCCCGACGGGGATGGTGGGATCTGCAGCCCGCCACGAACAACGAGGCGTTCGATGGGTTCCACCGATCGTCGCTGCCCGAGATCCTCAACGAGGTGCGATGAGTACCGGCGTCGCAGTACTCGGCGGTACGGCGGGCGTCGGGCTGGAGACGGCGGCCCAGTTCGCCGAGCAGGGCGCTCGGGTCGTGATCCTCGGCCGCAACGACGCGAGGGGGCAATCGGCCCGAGAACACGTTCTGGCCCGCGCGGCCAACTGTGACGTGAGCTTTGTCCGCGTCGACGCGGCAGACCCGCACGACGCAATGCGCGCTGAGGCGGAATGTCGAGCGCTGCTCGGATCAATTGACGTACTGATGAATACCACCGGTCCCCGTGACCACCCGCGACTGTTGCACACCATCCCGATCGAGACTGTCCAGCAGCGCATCACCGAGATCATCCTGCCGCCACTGCACATGATGCAGGCGGTCTTACCCGCCATGCGGGACAATCGCAGCGGCTCGATCATCAACGTGGCCTCGGACGCCGCCAAGGTCGCCACGCCCGGGGAAACACTGATCGGTGCGGCGATGGCGGCGATCGTGATGTTCTCCAAAGCCGCTGCCCTGGAGGTCAAGCGCGAAGGCGTGCGCATCAATGTCCTCACCCCGTCGCTGATCTCCGACACCCCGGGCGCGGCGCTGATCGGCTCGGATCCCTTCAGCGCAAAGCTGTTCGAGAAGGCTGCCGCCATGGCACATCTGGGCGTCGCCACTCCGGACGACCTCGCGTCGATGGCGCTGTATCTCGCGAGTCCTGCTGCCGCCCGAATCACCGGGCAGGCGATCAGCATCAACGGCGGAATATCCGTGGGCTGAGGAGACTTCACATGTGGCTGTACGCAGAGATCAAGACGCTCGGTGATATCCCGCGGCACTATGCGCGGACTGAGCCCGGTCGGCTCGCATTGCGTGACGATACCGGCCGGATGTCGTTCGCCCAGTTGAACTCCCGCTCGAACCAGATCGCGAATGCACTTGCCGGTCTCGGCGTTGTGGCCGCAGACCGCGTCGCATTTCTGGCCAAGAACACCGCCAGATACTTCGAGGTCCTGTTCGCAGCCAACAAGCTGGGTGCGGCCCTACTCCCGGTGAATTGGCGGCTGGCCGCTCCAGAGATCGAAGAGATCTTGGCCGATGCGAAGCCTCGGGTGCTCATCGCGGATCGCGAGTATCTGGATCTCGCCAAAGACCTCGCCACCTCAAGCGGCGGAGATCTACGGGTCATCGGATTCGACTCGGCCCGAACGGGAACCGACGAGTTGGACACCCTGACCCGCGCGGCTCCGACGGAGGACCCAGCCGTCGACGTCAACCCCTGGCACACGGCCATCCTGATGTACACCTCGGGCACGACCGGCCGGCCCAAGGGTGCGCAGTTGTCCCACCAGGGCTACCTCTATCTGCGGCTCTGCGAGCATCTCGAGCCGTCCTTCGGCTATACCTCCGATGACCTCATGCTGACCGTCATGCCGCTGTTTCACGCCATGGGTGTCGGACTTGCCCTGCAGGCGCTCTACAACGGAGTTCCGGTGGCGGTCCACTCCATGCCGACACCCGCACGGCTCATCGAAATCATCGCGAGCGAGCGACCCACGGTGGTGCCGTTGGTCCCCACCGTGATCCAGATGCTGCTCGACGACCCGGCCGCCGCCCGTGCGGACTATTCATCAGTACGGCTGATCATCTACGCAGGCGCGGCTATCGGGCTGAGCCTGCTCAAACGTGCTCTGGCCGAAATCGACTGTGATTTCGCGAATTTCTACGGCGCCACCGAGACGAGCGCCGGCGTAACGGTCCTGTCGGCCGCTGACCACCGACTCGAAGATGAGACCGTACTGCAGTCTTGCGGCCGCCCGCTGCCGTTAGTCGAGATCAAGATCGCCGGCACCGACGGTGGTGAGTTGCCGCCCGGCGAAGTAGGCGAGTTTCTGATCCGTTCACCGTCGCTGATAACCGGGTACTTCAACCGGCCTCAAACGACAGCGTCCGCCTTCCGCGACGGTTGGTACTACTCCGGCGACTGCGGATACCGCACCACCGATGGATTGCTGTTTCTCGTCGACCGGATCAAGGACATGATCGTGACCGGGGGATCCAACGTCTACTCCACCGAGGTCGAACAGGTCGTGCTGCGCCTCGACGGCGTCATGATGTGCGCGGTCGTCGGCCTACCGGATGAGAAATGGGGCGAACGGGTGGTCGCGGTCGTCGTCGCCGAGCCGAGTTCGGGACTGTCCGAAAACCGGGTCATCGAGCACTGCCGTCCACTCATTGCCGGCTACAAGGTGCCCAAACAAGTCCACTTCACCGACTCGCTGCCCTTAACCGCCAGCAACAAGGTGCTCAAACGCGCACTGCGGGAGAGCCTGCTGGGCGATTCCCTATGACCGCGCACCCGAAGAGCCACACAACTAAAGGAGAACACCGATGACATCCACTCAGAGACAAACAGATTTTGCTGTCCCCGACTGGGTGGCCAAACAGATCATCCTGGCGGAGGGCCACCGCGACGAGGTGGCCCTGTACGAGGCCTACCGATGGCTGCGGGAGAACAACCCGCTGGGTATCGGCTACGTCGACGGTTTCGATCCCATCTACCTGGTCAGCAAGCACGCCGACATCATGGAGATCGAGCGTCAGCCGCAGATCTTCACCAACGGCGGCGGGGACAATCCGGGTTCGGAGAACCCGATCCTGACCAACATCGCCGGAGACGAGTTCACCAAGTCGCTGACGGGCGGGAGTCTGCGGATCCTGGAAACGCTGCCCTATCTCGATCCGCCGGAGCACACTCAGGTCCGCAATATCGCCGCGGACTGGTTCCGGCCCAGAAACCTGGAGCAGTGGGAGACGCGCATCAGGGCACTGGCCAGGGAAGCCGTTGACCGGTTGCTGCAGACCGATGGCGAACTCGACTTCGTCCAGGGCTTCACTAAGTTCTATCCCCTTCACGTCATCATGAGCCTGTTCGGCCTCCCAGAGGCCGACGAACCTCGGATGATGTCGCTGAGCCAGGATCTTTTCGGTACCGCCGACCCCGACGCAATCCGCGAGGACATCGAGCCGCTCTCGCCGGCCGCAGCCGCGCAGCAGTGGGCCGCGGCGGTCCAAGACTTCTACGGGTATTTCGATGGCCTGCTTCAGGACCGGCGGGCCAATCCACGCGACGATCTGGCGACCATCATCGCCACAGCGCGAACCGAGGCCGGGGAGCTCTACCCGCCAGAGACCGCGTACGGGTACTTCGTGGCCGTCGCTACCGCCGGCCATGACACCACGTCGGCGACACTAGCCACCGGAATTCAGGCGCTAGCCGAGAATCCTGCACTGCTGCAACGCATCCGCAGCGATCTTTCGCTGATCCCGGATTGGGTCAACGAGACGCTGCGGTGGTCCTCGCCGGTCAAACACTTCATGCGCACGGCCTTGGAGCCGTATCAGCTGCGCGGCCGCTCGATCAACGTCGGCGATCGGTTGATGCTGCTCTACCAGTCGGCCAACCGCGACGCCGACGTATTCGATGATCCCGATGTGTTCAACATCGACCGCCACCCGAACAAGCACATCGCCTTCGGGTACGGTCCGCATCTGTGCATCGGTATGGCGCTGGCGAAGCAGGAACTTCGGATCATGGCTGAAGAGTTGCTGCCCAAGGTCGAATCCATCGAGTTGACCGGCCCGGCCAAGGTGGTACAGACCACGTTCGTCGGCGGACTGAAGAACCTGCCCGTCAAGATCACGTTCGCCGAGTGAGCTGGCGACCGCCACCAACGAGGAGTCTCTGAAAATGCATCACATTACGAAAGTTGAATACTTCTTCGCACGCTGGAGCATCAGCTACGGCGAGCTTTGTGCCGCTTTCACCGACACCTTGACCGCGGATGCGCCTTGGCTGGCTGCTCCCGGCATCCCCGAGACACATGGCGCTGCAGAGGCCATCGCACTGCTTGATCAATTCCGGGTCGGCTACAACCTGGAGACAGTGCAAGTCCGAATGGTGCGAATCGGACAGACCGGGGAAGTCGTCTGGACAGAGCGGACCGATGACCTGATCGATCGCGATGGAACCGTCATCGTATCCATTCCGGTGGCCGGGGTGCTGACGCTCAATGACAGCGGCAAGATCACAAGCTACCGCGACTATTGGGATATGCAGGAGTTGCAGTCCAAGGCAAATACGTAGCAAAGGACTCAGGATTGCCGCCGCGAGCCGCGGCGGAACACGGAATCGTCGGAAAGGACAGGATCGCATTGGGCTACAAAGCATTTCAGCTCCATGTGGACGACGGGTTGGCCGTCGTCACCCTGAGTCGACCACAGCGCGGCAATAGTTTCGATCTAACCTTCTGTCACGAGTTCGGCCTGCTGGCAGTCGAACTCAGTTCGCGAAGCGACATCCGGGCGGTTCTGTTGCGTGCGACAGGTTCCCACTTCAGCGTCGGGGGTGATCTGGAGCAGTTCACAACTGATATCGACTCCGCGCCGGCCACCGTGCTGAAGAGCACAATCGGACTGCATACGGCTATGGCGAGGCTGATGCGCATGGACGCTCCGCTGATTGCGTGTGTTCATGCCACAGCCGCCGGAGGGGCGGTGTCGATTATCGCCAATTGCGATCTCGTTTTCAGCGCGGAGTCGGCGTCCTTTGCGGCCGCCTACTCCCACATAGGATTCACCTGCGACCTCGGGGCAAGTTTCGGCCTCGCGTCACGAATGGGCATCGCCCGCGCTCGCCGGTATCTGTTGCTGGGCGAGGTCCTCGACGCAGCGACGGCGCATGAAGTCGGCCTTGTCGACTACGTCCTGTCCGATGACGCCGCCGACGAGGCGGCACGTAAGGCCGCCGAGCGGCTCAGCGCGGGTCCGACCCGTGCATACGGCGAGGTCCGTCGGCTGTTGGCGCGTTCGCTAGGTACGCCGTTCGAGGCGCAACTTGAAGATGAGGCACAGGCTCTGGCGCGCGTCGCAGCCTCGCGAGACGCCCGAGATGGATTGTCCGCCTTCACAGAGAAGCGCAAGCCGGTGTTTCGTGGCGAGTGACTGGGTCGCCGAGTGAGCTGGCATTGGACCGACGAAACCCTGCGAGCGTTGGGAAGCTTCCTCGCGGACAGGGGTCTACTTTCGGGCCAACTCACGACGAGGCGAATCGGTGACGGTCACTCGAACCTGACGTATCTGGTCTCCGACGGGAACCGTCAGGTCATCGTGCGCCGCCCGCCCCCGCCGCCGAGCCCTCCCGGTGCACACGATGTGCTTCGCGAGGCCCGGTTCCTCACCGCACTGCAGGAGACGACCGTTCCGGCGCCGCGGGTCTTGGCGACGGCGCAGGCCGGCGAGATCCTCGATGTCCCGCTGTATGTGATGAGCTACATCGCAGGCCCGGTCGTGACCTCGTCGACCCCGGCACCGCTAGACGCCCCAACCGCACGGGCGGAGATCGGCGCGAGTCTCATCGACACGATGGTGGCGTTGCACGCCGTCGACTGGCGATCGACCGGCCTTGCCGATGCCGGCCGCCCCGCAGGTTTCAATGCCCGGCATCTGCGGACCATCAATCGACTCGTCGCCGACGACAACGGCGATCCACCGCCGCGGTTTGCGCCGGTTTTCTCCTGGCTGACGGCGAACACTCCAGGAGAATCGGGAGATTCGATCATCCACTGCGATTTCCGCCTCGGCAATGTGGTGCTTGCCCCCGAAGGGCCTGGACGGGTCGCTGCCGTCCTGGACTGGGAATTGGCCACCATCGGCGACCCGCTGCTCGACCTCGGCTACTTCCTCGCTACCGTTCCGGAAGCCGGCCGTCCGGTTAACCCGACAGCGGAACTCGGCCTCGCGATGTGTGAGCAGGGCTACCCGACCCGGTCACAGCTGGCGGATCGCTACGCCAGCGCTACAGGTCGCGACCTGTCGGGCTTGCGCTGGTACACCACGCTCGCCTTGTGGAAACTCGCTGTCCTGTACGACTATTCGGGGCGCCGCGCGGCAAGTGGGCACGGTGACCCGTACTACGACGACCCCCGGCTGGTGCCTGCATTCCTGCAAGAGGCCGAGGAAGCGATAGAGGAGCGTCCATGACGGAACCGGCAGTTTTCCATGATGAGCTGGTCCAGCCTGGTGTCCAGGGTCTACCGGATCGGTTCTTCGACCGATTCGTGTTCAACATGCACCCGCGCGACCAGGGACATCCGTCGGTTATCTTCGGCTTCGGCAGTTACCCACCGCGCGACACCGCTGACGGCTTTGTCATCGTGAGTACCGAAGATCAGCAACGCAATCTCCGCTTCTCAACCGAACTCAGCGCCACCGACGGAGGCGGAGCCGGACCGTTCCGCTTCCGCGTCGTCGAACCCAATAAGGTCTGGGAGCTGAAACTGGCGGCGAATCCTTCGCAAGTCGAATTCGACCTGATCTGGCTTGCCCGCACGCCGGCGTGGATCGGTGAGATCGCGGTAACCAACGCTGAAGGCGCCCCCTCGTCCTTCGACCATCTTTTCCAGTCCGGTTACTACGAAGGCACTTTGACCATCGACGGGAAGTCCCGATCGGTCGACCGCTGGTTCGGTCAGCGCGACCGGTCCCGGGGTGTCCGCACCATGTCCGGCGGGCAGGGAGCGCACCTGTGGTGCCAGGCGCAGTTCCCCGAGTACTCCGTCGGCTTCCTGCTCGTCGAAACCCGTGACCACCGCCGCGTGCTGCTCGAAGGCGCGGTGATGCACGAGGACGGCGCGCTCGACGTGATCGTGGACGTGACACATGACTTGGACTTCGACGATTCACTGGATCTGCAGTCCGGCACCCTCGACGTGCGGACCGCCGGCGGACGGCGCTACCCGATGGAGATCGACGCTTCGGCCAAAGGCGGTTACATGGCCGGCGGCGGGTACGGCGGTCACCACGGAAAGCCGGCCGGTATCGACCACCTCGAATTCGACGTCTACCCGCTCGACGGATCTGTGAACGCCCGCACACTGGACTCGTCGCTCACCGACCGCCTGGCGGAGTTCCGGATGGGAGAAGTCACCGGTCGCGGGATCCTCGAGTTCGCGCTCAGCCGCAGCCGCTCGTATGAGTACCGCCCGACGCTCAAATGACTCCGCCCCGTCGTGTGGCGGCCGAAAACCCCTCCTAAGGGGGACGCAGCCGCGCCCGCGGCGGCGCTACGTTTCGCGGATGACCTCCGACCTCGCGGGGTATCCCGCCCGATATTTCGCCGCGTGGACCCAACGCGACCTCGACACCGCACTCGACGTGATCGCCGAGACCGTCGACTGGCGGGATCCGTCGCTGCCGGAACCGATCACCGACCGTGGGGGCGCGGCCGGGTTCTTCACCGCGGCCTGGAGCGGCTTTCCCGACATGGCTTTCCACCCGGTCGGCGAGCCGCTTGTCGACACGGCCAACAACCGGGTCACCCAGGAGTGGCGGATGACCGGCACACACACCGGCGAAGGTTTTCCGCCGGGTGTGCCGCCCACCGGCAAACCGTTCGACGTCACTGGGATGGATGTTTGGGAGGTCGACAACACCGGCCGCGCAGTGTCCGTACACGCCTACTGGAACGTCACGACGCTGCTCACCCAACTCGGATTGGCCTGAGTCGTTGCACGCAGTCGTCCTCCACGAGTTCGGCGACCCGGCGGTCCTGCAACCGGGCCCCTACCCCGACCCTGTCGACAAACCCGGCTGGGTGACCGTCGAACTCAAGGCCGCCGCCCTGAACTGGCATGACGTGCTGGTCCGTCAGGGCCGCTACCACTCCCCTCTGCCTCACGTCATCGGCGCCGACGGGGCCGGCGTGCGCCGCGACACCGGCGACGAGGTGGTGATCGTGCCGTCCCTGCACTGGGGCGCGCGCAAGGAGGCTCCCGGCCCGGACTGGGAGATCCTCGGCGATCGCAGTCCCGGCACTTACGCGCAGTTGGTCAGCGTCCCGGCCGAATGCCTGGCGCCGAAACCCGGGGGATTCACCTGGGCCCAAGCCGCCGCCCTGCCACTGGTCGGGCTGACCACCTACCGGGCGCTGTTCACCCGGGGCCGGCTGCGGTCCGGCGAATCCATGCTGGTGGTCGGCGCTGGCGGCGGAATCGCCACCATGGCAGTGCAATTGGCCTCGCACGCGGGAGCTGTCATCGCCGTCACATCGTCGTCGACCGACAAGATCGCCGCCGCCGTCGCCCATGGCGCTTTGGGCGGTGTCCTGCACACCGACACCGACTGGCCCGGGCAGGCCCGCGCGCTGTCCCCCTCCGGGCAGGGATTCGACCTCGTGCTGGACCCGGTCGGGCGGTGGGCGGAGTCGATCCGCGCCCTGCGGCCCGGTGGACGCCTGGTGGTGCTGGGCGCCAACGCCGCCGAAACCGCCGCCATGGACGTCCGGGGGTTCTTCTTCGGCCAGTACGACCTGCTCGGCACCACCATGGGCAACATTCGCGACTTCGCCGGACTGCTGGACCTGCTCGCCGAGAATCGGGTGCCGCCACCGGTGATCGACCGCACCTTCGGACTCGACGACGCCGCCCGAGCCCACGAACACCTCGAGACCACCCGCGGATTCGGCAAAACCGTATTGGAGCACGCATGACCCAGACCCTCGTCGCCTACGACCCTCGCCCGGTGAGCCAGGAACCGGGGGCTCCGCTGGCCGCCTACCTGATCCTCGATGACCCGCAGCGGCGAAACGCGTTGTCCGACAACCTGCTCGACCAACTGATGGACGGCCTCAACCGCGCAGCGGCCGATCCCGACGTGCGGGTCATCGTGCTGACCTCCTCGCACGACAAGGTGTTCTCCTCCGGGGGCAACCTGGACGCGTTCGCCGACACCCGGCCGACCATCACCAAGTACGGCGGTCTCAACAAGTTCCCGGACCTGTTCCGCACCCTGATGTCGATCGGCAAGCCGGTGGTGTGCGCGGCCAATGGCGACGTGCTCGCCGGGGCACTCGGGATCGCCCTGGCCTGCGATCTGGTGATCGCCAAACAGTCGATACGCCTGGGCTGCCCGGAGATCAACATCGGCGCCTTCCCGTTCATGATCTCCGCGCTCATCTTCCGGTCGACCGGCCGGCTGGCCGCCAACGAGCTGATGATGACCGGCCGCCTGCTGTCGGCATCGGAGGCTCTGGATGCCGGACTGCTCAATCGGGTGGTGCCGGACGAGGACTTCGACGAGGCGGTGCGCGAGTGGGTCGCCGCCGTCGCCTCGAAGTCACCGCTGCTACTGGGCCTGGGCAAGAAGGCCCTGGCGGCAACCCGTGATCTGCCGCTCGATGCGGCGCTGGACTACCTGCAGGCGCAACTCGCGTTGGCGTTCACCACCGAAGACCTCGCCGAGGGCGTGCGGGCCTTCAAGGAGAAACGGCCCCCCGTCTGGCGGAATGCCTGAAAGCGATGCTTGCCATTTTGGTCTGACCATAATAATGTTTTTGTGACATCAGCGGAGGGATGAGCATCCATGAAGCCGGGGAAATACACCGACCGCTACACCCCCGAAGAGGTCCGCGCCTACCGCGAGGCCGGCCTGTGGCGCGACGAGACCATGTTCGATCTGCTGGCGCGGCAGGCCCGGCAGCGGCCGGACAAGGTGTTCGCCACCGACGGACAGCGCGCTCTGACCTATCGGCAGATGCACGACTCGGTCCTGCAACTCGCTGCCGGCTTCCACGCCCGAGGCTGGCGGGCCGGCGACACCGTCGCAGTGCAACTGCCGAACTGGGTGGAGTTCATCGAAGTGGTGGCCGCGCTGTCTCGGCTCGGCGTCATCACGGTGCCGATCATGCCGATCTACCGCCGCGACGAGGTCGGCTACGTCATCGGGCACGCCGAAGTTCGCGCAGCCGTCATCCCGGAGACCTTCAAGGGATTCGACTACCTGCACATGTACTGGGATGTCCAACGTGATCACCCGGACCTGGAGATCGTCACGGTGCGGGGCGAGAACCGCCACAGCGTGACGACGCTGGACTCGCTCCGCGCCGAGGCCGTTCCCGAGGTCACCGATCTGCCGGTGCAGCCGAGCGCCGACGACCCGTTCCTGATCGTCTACACCTCCGGCACCACCTCAAGGCCGAAGGGTTGCGTCCACACCTTCAACACCTACTGCTCCGGCGCCCGCAGCCTCACGACGGCATTCGGCTACACCGAATCGGATGTGCAGTTCGGACCCTCTCCGATCACCCACACCACCGGCCTGGTGACCAGCGTGCTGGTGCCACTGCTCAACGGCGCCGCAACCCATCTGATGGCCGAATGGGAACCCGAGCAGGGCCTGGCCGAGATCGCCCGGTTCGGCTGCACCCAGGCCGTCAGCGCCACCACCTTCCTGCAGATGCTGCTCGCCGTGTTCGATGCGAAACGCCACGACGCCTTGAGCATGCGGGTCTGGGTGTGCGCCGGCGCACCGATCCCGCGGGCGGTTGTCGAACACGCCACCGAGACCCTGCCTCAGATGAAGGTCCTGAGCCTCTACGGCCGCAGCGAGAATCTCGCCACCACCACGTGCACGGTCACCGACGATCCGATCCGGGCGCTGACCTCCGACGGTGCGGCCCTCGACGGTGCCGTCGTCGCCGTCGTCGGCGAGGACGGCCGAGAGGTGCCCCGCGGCACCGAGGGTGATATCGCCTATCGCGGGCCCTCGCACATGATCGGCTACCTGGGCGATCCCGAGGAGACCACCGCGCTGTTCACCTCCGACGGACTGTCCCGCTCCGGCGATCTGGGCGTCATGGACCATGGCGGATACGTCCGGGTGACCGGACGGCTCAAGGACATCATCATCCGCGGCGGCATGAACATCAGCGCCCGCGAGATCGAGGACCATCTCGCCGCGCACCCCGGATTGACCGATGCCGCAGTCATCGGCGTTCCCGACGACCGCCTCGGAGAGCGGGTCGGCTGCTTCATGGTGCCCCGGAAAGGACACCCGGCCCCCACCATCGAGGAGTTGCGCGACTACCTCACCGGCCATGGCGTCGCCATTCAGAAAACCCCCGAATGGGTGATCGGCGTTGACAACCTGCCGATGACGGCGACCGGCAAGGTGCAGAAGCACGTGCTGCGCCGGCGGGCCGCCGAACTGGCCGAGGGCGGGGAGTAGATGGAACTCAAGGACAGCCCGGCCGAAGCCGAGTTCCGCCAACGGATCCGGGCCTGGCTGGCCGAGACGTTACCCAAACTGGGCGGACCAGAACCGCATCGCCTCGAGGACAAGCGTGACTATTGGGGTCGCTGGCAGCGGATGCTCTTCGAGGCCGGCTACGCGGGTCTGTCCTGGCCGGCCGAATTCGGCGGCGGCGGAGCGGACGCCAAGATCAAGGCGGTCCTCACCGAGGAGATGGACCGGGCCGGAGCACCGGAGCGGCTCAACATCATCGGAGAGGACTTCGGCGGCCCGACCATCATCGCCTTCGGCACGCCGGCGCAGCAGGAGCGCTATCTGCGCCCGATCCTCACCGGTGAGCACATCTGGTGCCAGTTGTTCTCCGAACCGGAGTCCGGGTCGGACCTGGCCTCCCTGCGAACCTCTGCCACCAAAGTCGATCGCGGCTGGAAGATCAACGGCCAGAAGATCTGGACCAGCCGGGCCCAGTTGGCCGCGCACGCCATCCTGCTGGCGCGCACCGGAGGCGGGCCGCGCCATCGCGGCATCACCTACTTCCTGCTGGACATGTCCGCGCCCGGAGTTCGAGTCCGCCCGCTCGAGCACATGCTCGGCGAAGCGGAGTTCAACGAGGTGTTCCTCGACGACGTCTTCATCCCGGATGGCGACGTCGTCGGCGCGGTCGATGACGGCTGGAGGGTCGCCATGGGAACCCTGGCCTTCGAACGGGTCGCCATCGCGACCGGACGGGTCAACACCACCGGGGCGGTCAACGATCTGATCCGCGAGATCGCCGCACGCACCGACGACGACGGACGTCCCCTCGGCGCCGATCCGCTGATCCGGCAACACATCGCCGACCTCTACGGTCGGGCGGTGACCCACCACGCGATCAGCCAGCGCGTGATCAGCGGGGCAGCCAGCGGTGAGCCACCCGGTCCGGTGACGTCCATCGGCAAGCTGTTCTTCTGTCCCCTGGTGGAGGACATCGCCGACTTCGGCCTGTCACTGGCGGATCTGGACGGCCAGTTCTCCCTGCCGCAGAAGGACTCCCCCGCCGCCGACCCGGCCGCCGAACGCTGGCTGCGACTGGCCAACCAGGGCCGGGGCACCGCCATCGCCGGGGGGTCCACCTTCATCCAGCGCAATATCGTCGCCGAGCGGATCCTCGGCATGCCAAGGGAATGAAGGGGACTGCCCAATGAGCGAATACCGCTGGACACCCACACCGGAGTACATCGAGAACGCGAACGTCACCCGGCTGGCCCGCCGGCACGGCCTGCGCGACATCGACGAGTTGCGGCGGCATTCGGTGGCCGACCCGGCCTGGTTCTGGAACGCCGTGCTCGACGATCTGGGCATCCGGTTCGCCACCCCACACACCGCCGTTTTGGACCTCAGCCGGGGCATCGAGCATCCGGACTGGTTCTGCGGCGCCGAACTCAACATCGTCGACGTCTGCCTCCGACGGTGGCGTGACAGCGGCCCGGATCGCATCGCGGTGCGCCACGAGGCCGAAGACGGATCCACCCGCACACTGACATTCGGCGAACTGGCCGAGCAGGTCGCCGCCACCACGGCCGGTCTGAGACGACTGGGCATCGGCCGGGGTGATGCCGTCGGCCTGTACCTACCGATGATTCCCGAAGCCGTCGTCGCGGTCTACGCCGTCGCCGCCCTCGGCGCGGTCCTGGTTCCGCTGTTCTCCGGCTTCGCCGCCGCCGCGATCACCTCCCGGCTCACCGACGCCGACGTCAAGACGGTGGTGGTGGCCGACGGCACGGTCCGGCGCGGCCGGACCGTGGCCATGCTGCCGCAACTGGAGGCCGCGCTCGCCGATTGCCCCGGGGTCGAGCACCTCATCGTCATCGACAATGTCGGCGCCCCAACCGATCTACGCTCCGGTGTCAACGTCACGTCATGGTCGGAGCTGACCGCCACGCCCGCGGACCTGGTGACCGAACGGGTGCCCGCCATGCACCCGCTGATGCTGGGCTACACCTCCGGTACCACCGGCCGACCCAAGGGCGCGGTGCACACCCACGCCGGTTTCCTGGTCAAGACCGCCGGCGAGGTCGCCTACTCCTTCGACGTGACCAGCGACGGGGTGTTCTGCTGGATCACCGACATGGGTTGGATCATGGGTCCGCTGTCGATCATCGGAACCCACGCCAACGGCGCCTCCCTGGTTCTCTACGAAGGCTCACCCGATGTTCCGGACAACTACCGCTTGTGGGATCTCGTTGAACGCCATCGCATCTCGATGCTGGGAGTCTCCCCCACCTTGATCCGCACCCTTAAGGGAACCGACCTCGCACAGATCCGCCGTCGCGACCTGTCCTGCATCCACGTGCTGGGTTCAACCGGCGAACCCTGGGATCCGGACTCCTACGGATGGCTTGCCCGCGACGTCTTCGGCAGCCGCGTTCCAGTGATCAACTTCTCCGGCGGCACCGAGGTCGGGGGCTCATTCCTGGCCCCCTACCCGGTCGAACCGATCGCGAGTTGCTCACTGGGCGGGCCCTCCCTCGGAATGGACGTCGACGTCGTCGACGACGACGGCAACTCCGTACGCGGACAGGTCGGCGAACTGGTGTGCCGGCAGCCGTGGCCGTCGATGACCCGCGGGGTGTGGAAGGACGAGCAGCGTTACCTGGACGCCTACTGGTCCCGGTACCCCGGCCTGTGGCACCACGGCGACTTCGCGATGGTCGACGCAGACGGACAGTGGTTCGTCCTCGGCCGCTCCGACGACGTCATGAACGTCGCCGGCAAACGACTGGCTCCCGCCGAGGTGGAGGCCGCCCTGTCGACCCATCCGGCGGTCAGCGAGGCCGCAGCGGTCGGGGTGCCGGATCCGGTGAAAGGTGAAGCGGTGTGGGCATTCTGGGTCGCCCGACCCGGCGCATCCGTCGACGATGTCGCGATCGGCCGGGAACTCACGGCCATCGTCGGGAAGGAACTCGGCAAGCCATTCGCGCCATCGAAGGTGTGGCGGGTCGATGCGCTACCCAAGACCAGATCGGCGAAGATCCTGCGCCGCACCATCCGCGCGGCCGCACTCGGCACCGACCCCGGTGACCTGTCCGGCGCGGAGAACCCCGAGGCGATCGACCGCATCCGCGAGGCGGTCAGCGCTCAGTCGTCGACGGTGATGGAGTCGCGGTGATCGACCTTCAGAGCCGCCGACGCATAGGTGTGCACGTGCCTGCGCATTCGGCGTCCGGCCGCCTCGGCGTCGCGGTCGCGGATCGCCCGGGTGATCGACTTGTGCGCTCGCGCGGTCACCTCACGCACCGAATCGTCGATGAACGACGCGTTCGCGGTTCCGGCGTAGATCGCCTGCGACAATGCCGTCATGAAGCCGATCAGCAACTCGTTGTGGCCGGCGATGGCGACACCGACGTGCCAGTCGAGGTTGGCCTGCAGAAATCGGGCCAGATCGGCATCCGGGTCGGCGATGGCTTCGTTGGCGCGATCCAAAGCCTCCAGGTCCTGCTCGGTGCGCTTGACAGCCGCCAGTTCGGCGCTGAACGGCTCCAGTGCCTCACGGGTCTCCATCAGATCGGCCAGTTTGATCTGCCGGCCCCGGATCAACATGCTCACCGTATTCGCCATCGACGCGGTGCTCGGGCGCTGAACGAAGGCGCCGCCCGCGCGACCGGCCTTAACCCGCACCAGGTTCTGCACCTCCAGGATGCGAAGGGCCTCGCGTACCGTCGCCCGGCTCATCTGGGTCTGCTTGACCAGCTCCCGCTCGGCAGGAAGAGCGGCGCCCTCCTCGAGTTCACCGCTGAGGATGCGTTCGCGCAGCTCCCGGGCCAGGACATCGGGTGCCTTGGGAACATCAACCGGGCCGAACGTGATCGCCGGCCGGGCCGCGGCTTTACCGTCCATCACGCCTCCTCCACCATCCCATTGGTCTGACCTTAGCACCGAATGGCCCCGACAACCCTGCGGAGAAACGTCATGCATTGGGAGCTTTCCGACGAACAGAACCTCTACGCGGATTCTCTGCGGGACTGGCTCGGCACCCGGTCCGACTCCGAGCAACTCCGGTCCTGGCTCGAGGCCGGGGACGAACGCAGCTTCGACGACGCCTTGGCGGAGGAGGGCTGGGCCGGGGTCGGATTCGACGAGGCCCGTGGCGGCCAGGGCGGCGGACTGCTCGAACTTGCGCTCACTGCAAGGGAATTGGGCAGGGCCGCAGCGCCCTCGGCCAGGTGGCTGGCCCGCGCGGTGGCCGACACCGTGCTCGACGGCGACCTCGCGCGCGCGGCACTGAGTGACGGTGAACTCAGCGTCGCCGCGATACGCGCCGATCGCCTTCCCCCGACCGGATCACCGGTTCAGGTGCGCGACGGCGCGGTCAGCGGTGAGGTGCCCGGCGTGCTCGCCGCCGGAAGCGCCACACGGTTTGTCGTGGCGGCCGGCCACCCTGCCTCCGACGGCCACGCTCTATTCGTCGTCGACCGCGAGGCGCCCGGCGTGCAGGTCCGACCCCGGGAACTGCTGGACCGGTCACGCAGCGCCGCCGACGTCATCTTCGACAATGCGCCGGCCCTGCCACTCGACGTCAGCGACACCGACTCCGGATGGCAGCGACTCGCCGATCGCGCCGCCATTCTGGTGGCAGCCGACGCACTCGGGGCGGCCGAACGCATGCTGGAGATGACGGTCGAATACTCCAAGCAACGCAAACAGTTCAACAAGCCGATCGCCGCGTTCCAGGCCATCAAGCACGCGGCGGCCCAAATGCTGGTGACCGTCGAATCCTCCTACTCCATCACCCTTCTGGCTGCCGCCTCGTCAGAGGAGGGCACCGCCGATGCCGCACTGCACGCGGCGGCCGCGAAGGCTCAGGTGGCCCGGCACTGTGCCGAATTGGCCGACACGGCGCTGACCGTCCACGGGGCCATCGGATACACCTGGGAGTACGACCTGCAGTTCTTCTACAAGCGAGCCAAGTTGGACCGCGTTCTCTTCGGCAGCCCCGAGGCGTGGAACGAGCGGATTGCGTCGTTACTTCCGCTGATCCCGGCCGCGTCGTGACCACCGATGAGCGACCCTTCCATTTTGGTCAGGCCATTAGTATTATTGTCACAATTATCCGTTCCCTAGGAGGCTCGTCGTGGATTTCGAACGCAGTGACGACCAGCAGACCATCCGCTCCGCGGTGGCCGAGCTCGCCGGAAAGTTCGACGACCACTACTGGATGACCAAGGACCGCGACCACGAGTTCCCGCAGGAGTTCTACGACGCGTTCGCCGAGGGCGGCTGGCTGGGCATCACCACCCCGGAGGAGTACGGCGGCTCCGGATATG
This sequence comes from Mycobacterium sp. SMC-8, assembly GCF_025263565.1. Taxonomy (NCBI): domain Bacteria; kingdom Bacillati; phylum Actinomycetota; class Actinomycetes; order Mycobacteriales; family Mycobacteriaceae; genus Mycobacterium; species Mycobacterium sp. SMC-8. The sequence continues at coordinate 1,914,017 of NZ_CP079865.1, read as the reverse complement.
GCATCACCGAGGCGTCCATGCTGTTGGAGGAGGTTGCCGCCTCCGGCGCCGGCATGAACGGAGCCAGCTCCATCCACATGTCGATCTTCGGCATGCATCCGGTGATCCTGCACGGCTCCGAAGAGTTGAAGGCCCGGACGTTACCGCGCATCGTCAACGGCGATCTGCATGTTTGCTTCGGTGTCACCGAGCCCGGCGCGGGGCTGGACACCACCCGCATCACCACCTTCGCCAAGCGCGACGGTGACCGCTACATCGTCAACGGCCGCAAGGTATGGATCTCCAAGGCGATGGAGTCCGAGAAGATCCTGCTCCTCACCCGCACCACGAAATTCGAGGATTCGCCCAGCAAGACCGACGGCCTGACGCTGTTTCTCACCGACCTGGACCGCACCAAGGTCGACATCCGCCCGATCCCCAAGATGGGGCGAAACGCCGTCAGCTCCAACGAGTTGTTCATCGACGGCTTGGAGATCCCGGTCTCCGACCGCGTCGGCGAGGAGGGCCAGGGTTTTAAGTACATCCTCGACGGCCTGAACCCGGAGCGCTGTCTGATCGCCGCCGAGGCGCTGGGGATCGGCCGCGCCGCGCTGCGCACCGCGGTCCGCTACGGCAACGAGCGCGAGGTGTTCGGCCGGCCGATCGGCATGAACCAGGGCATCCAGTTCCCGCTGGCCGACTCGTTGGCGAAGTTGGACGCCGCCGAACTGATGCTGCGCAAGGCGACCTGGCTCTACGACAAGGGCCTGCCCTGCGGGCGGGAGGCCAACACCGCGAAATACCTCTGCGCCGAAGCGGGTTTCGACGCCGCCGACCGTGCCCTGCAGACCCACGGCGGGATGGGGTACTCCGAGGAGTATCACGTCGCCCGCTACTTCCGCGAGGCGCGCCTGACCCGGATCGCCCCAATCAGCCAGGAGATGGTCTTGAACTTTCTCGGCTCGCACGTTCTCGGCCTGCCGAGGAGCTACTGATGACCCAATCCCCAACGGCGCCAACGGCGCACAGCCTCGCCGACGTCTTCCGCCTGGACGGCCGCTCCGCTCTGGTCACCGGTGCCGGCGGTGGAGTGGGCGCGGCGGTGGCCCAAGCCTTCGCCGCGGCCGGGGCCGCGGTCCTGGTCACCGACGTCGAAGCCGACGCCGCCTCCGCGGTCGCTGACTCGATCGGCGCGGCGGACGGCCGGGCCGAGTCGTTCGGGTTCGACGTCCGGGACGCTTCCGCGGCGGCCGAGGCGGTGAACCGGGCAGCAGCACTGGCCGGGGGCACCCTGCACATCCTGGTCAACAACGCCGGAGCCATCGCTCCGGCCATGCTGGCCGACCAGACCGAGGAGACCTTCCGCCGCATCGTCGACATCCACCTCGTCGGCAGCTTCCTGTGCAGCCACGCCGCTCAGGGCCTGCTGCCCGAGGACGGCCGCGGCCGCATCATCAACGTCACCTCCGCCGCCGGGCTGACCGGCACCATCGGCCAGGTCAACTACGGCGCGGCGAAGGCGGGCATCATCGGGCTGACCAAGTCGCTGGCCAAAGAGCTGGCCCGAAAGTCGGTGACCGTCAACGCGGTCGCGCCGCTGGCCGCCACCGCCATGACGGAGAACATCCGGTCCAACGAGAAGCTCGCCGCCAAGACCCTGGCCCGAATTCCGCTGGGCCGCTGGGCGACTCCGGAGGAGATCGCACCGAGTTTCGTCTTCCTGGCCTCCGACGCGGCGTCCTATATCACCGGACAGGTACTCCCGGTCGACGGCGGGACGGTGATCTGATGGCCCGCGACATCTCGGGCCCGTTCACCGGGGCCGGCCGTCCGGTGTTCATCGCCGAGGCGGTGCGCACCCCGGTGGGCAAGTCCCACCCGGAACGGGGCTGGTTCCGCGACGTCCACCCGAACGCGATGCTCGCCGCCTGCTACACCGAGCTCATCGCACGCACCGGAATCGACCCCGGCGCGGTGGAGGATCTGATCATCGGCTGCACCGCCCCCTTCGGCGAGCAGTCCCGCAACATCGCACGCAACGCCTGGCTACAGGCCGGTTATCCACCCGAGGTGCCGGGCACCGTGCTGGACCGGCGCTGCGGATCGGCGCAGACCGCCGCCGAGGTCGGCGCGGCCCTGGTGGCCTCCGGCACCCACGACATGGTCATCGCCGGCGGCGTGGAGCATATGGGTCACGTGCCCATCGACTCCCCCGCCAAGATCAGCGAACTCTACGGCGATCCCTGGCCGCCGGAGTTGCGCGAACTCTACGACTTCGTGCACCAGGGCGAGAGCGCGGAGTTGATCGCCGACCGCTGGGACATCTCGCGGGCGGAGATGGACGAGTTCGCATCGCGGTCGCACCAGGCGGCGGCCCGGGCCATCGCCGAGGGGCGGTTCGCCGCCGAGATGGTGCCGATGACGCTCGACGGCGAAGTGCGCAGCAGCGACCAGTGCGTACGTCCCGACACCACGGCCGAGACGTTGGCGGCCCTCAAGCCGGTGTTCCGCAAGGATGTCGGCCGGGTGACCGCAGGCAGTTCTTCACCGATCTCCGACGGTGCGGCGGCGATCGTGCTGTGCTCCGCCGAAGCCGCCGAGCAGCACGGACTTCGGGTGCGGGCCCGCATCGTCGACCAGACCACCGTCGGCGTCGATCCGATCATCATGCTGACCGGACCCATCCCGGCCACCCGGAAACTGTTGGAACGCAACGGACTCACCGTCGATGACATCGACCTGTTCGAGGTCAACGAGGCGTTCTCCTCGGTGGTGCTGGCCTGGCAGCGCGAACTCAAGGCCGACCCGGACCGCGTCAACGTCAACGGCGGCGCGATCGCCCTGGGCCACGCCGTCGGCGCCACCGGCGCGCGACTGATCGCCACCCTGGTGTCCGAACTGGACCGCCGCGAGGCCGACCTGGGCCTGGTGACCATGTGCTGCGGCGGCGGACTGGGCACCGGCACCCTGATCCAACGAGTGCCGTCTTGATCTACTTCACCGAGTTCCTGGCGCCCGGCGACGGGGTGTGGTGGGGCCAGGCAGCCGCCGAGCCTCGCCCCCTGGTGGATGCTCTGCTCGCTCAGAGCGCGCAGATCGGACCGATCCGGGCCTTCACCGGGCTGTCCTGGAACCTCCGACTCGCCGACGATCTGCCTGCCGAGGTCTTCCTGCAGTCCTACGGCGGCCTCGGCGAGTTGCGGCACCTCAGTCGCAGCGGGCGCCTCGCGATCATCCCCTGCCACTACTCGGCGCTGCCACGGCTGTTCGCCGAGCACCGACTACCCGGCGATGTGGGCCTGGTGCAGGTGTCCCCGCCCGACGCCGACGGCCGCTGCTCGCTGGGCATCGGAGCCGAGTACGTCGCCGACGCCATCACCCACACCCCGGTGCTGATCGCCGAGATCAACACTGCGATGCCGGCCACGACCGGCACCGAGACGATTCCGCTGGACCGGTTCGCCGCAACCATCACCACCGACCGCCCGCTGCCCGAAGATCCCTCCCGCGCACCGGATCCGGTGGACCACCGGATCGCCGGTCACATCGCCACGCTGGTCGACGACGGCGACACCGTGCAACTGGGAGTCGGATCCACGGGCGCCGCCGTCCTCGAGGCGCTGGCCGGACATCAGGACCTGGGTTTCCACACCGGCATGGTCACCGACGGGCTCATGCGTCTGGTGGACAAGGGAGTGGCCACGGGCCGGCGCAAAGAGATCGACCCCGGCGTCGTGGTCGCCGGCACCGCGTTGGGTTCCGCGGAGCTCTACCGCCGCGTTCCCGAGCTCCCCACCAGGTTCATGCCGATCAGCTACACCCATGCCCCGGGGGTTCTGTCCCGGCTGGCGTCGCTGGTGTCGATCAACTTCGCCGTCGAGGTCGACCTCTACGGGCAAGTCGGGGCGGAGGTCAGCGGCGGCGTCTACGTCGGCGCGGTCGGCGGCCAGTCCGACTTCACCCGGGCCGCCGCACTCACCGGAAGACGGTCGATCATCGCGCTGCGCTCGACCTTCCGCGACCGTTCCACCATCAAGGCTCACCTCGATGGCGGCGTGGTCACCACCGCCCGCGCCGACGTCGACGTCGTGGTCACCGAGCACGGCATCGCCCACCTGCGCGGGTGCACCATCGAGGAGCGTGCGCGCCGCCTCGTCAGCGTCGCCGCCCCCGAATTCCGAGACGAACTGGACAAGGAGATCAGCCAGCTATGAGCCCCCAACTTCCGGCCAGCGCCCGCATCCGGGAAGTCGGCCCGCGCGACGGCTTCCAGAACGAACCCGAGGTAATCAGCACCGCCGACAAGATCAGGCTGATCAACCGGCTCGGGCAGACCGGCCTGGACCGCATCGAGGTGGCCAGCTTCGTTCGCCCCGACGTGATCCCGCAGTTGTCCGACGCCGTCGAAGTCCTCAACGGCATCGACGTGCCCGAGTATGTGTCGCTGACCGTGCTGGTGCCCAACAGCCGCGGCCTGGACAACGCGCTGAAGGTCCGTGAGCGCTTCCACGAGGTCGCGCTGTTCGTCAGCGCCTCGGAGACCCACAACAAGCGCAACGTCAACCGCCACATCGACGAGTCGATGGCCGACAACGACATCCTGGTCAAGCGCATCGACGCCGAGGACCTCAAGCCCACGGCTGTCATCGCCACCGCGTTCGGCTGCCCGTTCGAGGGCAGGGTTCCGATGGAGCGCACCCTGGAACTGGCCGAGCAGTTCGCCGCAGCCGGGTGCCGAGAGATCGGTTTCGGCGACACCACCGGAATGGCCCATCCCGCCTACGTTTTCGACATCTTCTCCGCGGCCATCGAGCGGTTGCCCGGTGTCGAGATCACCGCGCATTTCCACAACACCCGTGGCCAGGGCCTGGCCAACGCCTACGCGGCGTTGCAGGCCGGATGCACCAGTTTCGAATCCAGCTTCGGCGAACTGGGCGGATGCCCGGTCCCGGCCGGTTCCACCGGCAACATCGCCACCGAGGACCTGATCAACATGTTCCACGAGATGGGCGTGCAGACCGGGGTCAACCTGCCCGCCGTCATCGACGCCGCCCGCGCCGCCCAGACGGTGCTGGGACGAAAGCTGACCAGCCACTGCATCGTCGCCGGACCGGTGGACTGGCACCCCGGCCCCGGCGCCTCCGGCTGTCACTGACCCCCAACCCACACCGAAAGGCAGTTCATGTCCAATCGAGTCGCATTCGTCACCGGCGGAGCCCAGGGCATCGGCGGAGGAATCTCTGAAGCCCTTGGCGCCCAAGGCTTCCGGGTGGCAGTCGCCGACCTCAATCTCGACGCTGCCAAGCAGACCGCCCAGCGCATCATCGACACCGGCGGCGAGGCGATCGCGGTGGCCGTCGACGTCACCGACATCGAGTCGGTCCGCGATGCCGTCACGATGACGGTTGAACAACTCGGCGACATCGAGGTGGTGGTCAACAACGCCGGCTGGGACGACTTCATGCCGTTTCTGAAAACCACCGAGGATTTCTGGGACAAGATCCTCGACATCAACTTCAAAGGCGCGCTGCGGGTTTGCCACACCGTGGTGCCCGCGATGGTGGAGCGGGGCTTCGGGCGCGTGATCAACATCGGCTCGGACGCCGGGCGCGTCGGCTCGTCGCTGGAGGCGGTCTACTCCGGCGCCAAGGGCGGCATCATCGCGTTCACCAAGACGCTGGCCCGTGAGGTCGCCACCAAGGGCGTCACCGTCAACACCGTCTGCCCCGGCCCCACCGACACGCCGGCGCTGCGCAAGTTCGCCGACAACTCCGGCGAGGACGCCGACAAGGTGATCGGCGGGATGGCCCGGTCGGTGCCGATGAAACGGCTCGGCAGCCCTGCCGACGTCGCCGTCGCCGTAGCGTTCTTCGCCTCCGACGCCGCCGAGTACATCACCGGCCAGACCCTTTCGGTCAGCGGCGGATTGACGATGGCGTGAGCGACGGCATGAGTAGCGAGAACACGGCCGTCACGTGGTCGCAGGACGGGCCGATTCTGCACATCGTGCTCAACCGGCCGCCGGCCAACGCGCTCGGACCGGTGATCACCGAGGGGCTGCACGCAGCGCTGGATTTCGCCGACGCATCGGCTCCGAAGGTGCTACTGGTGTCCTCCGGTCTGCCGGGGTTTTTCGCCGCCGGCGCTGATATCAAGCACATGACCAACATCGACGCCGCGTCGTTCAAGGCCTACGGCGACACGCTGCGGTCCGGGTTGGCCCGGCTGGCCGCACACCCCGCGCTATCCGTCGCGGCCATCGACGGACTCGCGCTCGGGGGTGGCCTCGAACTCGCCATGGCCTGCACCATGCGGGTTGCCGGAGCACAGTCCAAGCTCGGACTGCCCGAGGTGAAGCTCGGACTGATCCCCGGCGCCGGCGGCACCCAGCGGCTGCCCAGGCTGGTGGGCCGCGGCGCGGCACTGGACATCATGCTGACCGGGCGGCAACTGACTGCAGATGAGGCGCTGCGAATCGGACTGATCGACCGGATCGCCGAGGCGGGCGACGCCGTGGCCGCAGCCCGGCAACTGGCCGACGAACTGTGCGGCGCTTCGGCGCCCGCGCAGCGGGCCGTCACCCGCACCGTGGACGCGGCCTTCGATATGTCGATCGACGATGGGCTGCGCTACGAGGTCGATCAGATTCAGGCACTGTTCGAGGACGGTGAGGCCGCCGAAGGGCTGCGGGCGTTCGTCGAGAAGCGCCGACCGAACTTCACCTGACTTTCGAGGCCAGACCCGTCGAGCACGAGGAGACAACATGGATTGCGGCGACTACGACACCCTCATCACCTCTGAGCCGGCCCCGGGCGTGTGTCTGATCACCCTGAACCGCCCGGACCGGCTCAACGCCATGACGGTGACGATGTTCGACGAGCTGGAACGCGTCGCGCGGTGCGCCACCGACGATGCGGACGTGCGGGTGGTGATCCTCACCGGCGCTGGGGCGGGATTCTGCGCCGGATACGACCTTGATGACGCCGAGAAGCTTCCGGATCTGTCCCCGATGGGCATGTTCGATCAGCAGAGCCGCGCCGCCCGTGCGCTCGCCGCGATCCGGGCGATCCCGGTGCCGGTGATCGCCGCGGTCAACGGTGCGGCGGCCGGCGGAGGCTTCTCACTGAGCCTGATGGCCGACATCCGCCTCGGCTCTCCCAGGGCGAAGTTCAACGGCGCATTCGTCAAGATCGGCCTGTCCGCCGGGGATCTGGGCGTGTCGTGGTTGCTGCCACGGCTGATCGGCCCCGCCCGCGCCGCCGAGATGTGTTTCAGCGGGCGGATCGTCGAAGCCGAGGAGGCCGAACGGCTGGGGTTGCTCAACGCTGTCACCGGTCCCGACGACCTGATGGACCGCGCCCTGGCGATGGCCGCCCAGATCTGCGCCAACTCCCCCGGCGGAATCAAGCTGTCCAAGCTGGCGTTGCAGTCCAATCTGGAGATCGGTTCGTTCGCGGCGGCCCTGGAACTGGAGAGCCGCGGGCAGGCGCTGCTGACCCGGTGTTCCGACATGCCCGAGGCGCTGACCGCCTTCCGGGAGAAGCGCGCACCCAACTTCACGGGGCGATGATGGCCGACTGGAACCGGGTCTCTACCCGGCCGATGGACGACATCCTGGCCGAGCTCGGCCGGGCCAACACCCTGACGATCGCCGAACCGCGCCCCGGTATCGCGGTGATGTCGGTCAACCGCCCCGAGCGCGGCAATTCCCAAACCGTGGAGATGTTCGGCGAGATCGCCTGGTACGCCCAGGTTCTGCGCAACGCGCCGCTGCAGGCACTGATCATCACCGGGGCGGGCGGCGCGACGTTCTGCACCGGATTCGACCTCCGGGAAGTCGAAGTCATCGCAACGATGACCATCCCCGAGTTCAACGAACTCGTCGACACCGCCTCGGCGGGTACCTCGGGTCTGCGGTCGCTGCCCTACCCGGTGATCGCCGCGATCAGCGGACCGGTGGCCGGCGGCGGGCTGTCGCTGGCGCTGTCGGCCGACATCCGCCTGGTGACACCCGCGGCGAACTTCAACGCCGGTTTCGTCAAGGTGGGCCTGTCCATCGGCGAGCTCGGCGCCTCCTGGCACCTGTCCCGGGTGATCGGACCGGCCCGGGCCGCCGAGATCTCGTTCACCGGACGTATGGTCAAAGCCGACGAGGCGGTGCGGATCGGACTGGTCAACAGGATCGTCCCGGTCGAGGGCGAGGAGATCGTCACGGCTGCGCTCGAGCTGGCCGAGATCATCGCCATCAACGGCGCCGAAGGCATCCGCGCGACGAAGAACACGTTGATCCGCAGCGCGGAGATCGACTCGTTCCTCGCCGCGCTGGAACTGGAGAACCGCAGCACCGCGGTCTGCAACACCACACTCTGAGAACGGAGACAGCCGTGACGACCGGGAACGAGCTCCCCCCGCCCAAAGCCCTCACCGAGTGTGGTGCCCTGATCGTCGGCGGGACGGCCGGCATCGGCCTCGCCACCGCCCGGGCGCTGGCCGCTGCCGGGGTCCCCCGGATCGTCATCGTCGGCCGCACCGTCGCGCGTGGCGAAGCCGCCGCCGCCTCGCTGCGCGAACTCGGCACCGAGGCGCATTTCCTGGCTGGCAGCCCGCTTGATCCGGCAGAGGCGGTTCACATCGCCGCCGAGGCCGAGCGGCTGCTGGGCGCCATCGACATCATGATGTGCAGCACCGCCGCCGATGGCATCGCACCGGAGCTTTTCAAAGACACCCCGGCCGGCGAGATCAGCCGGATCCTCACCGAGATGGCCACCCCGGCCATGCATATGGCCAGCGCGGTCCTGCCCGGGATGCGCAGCCGCAGAGGCGGGGTCATCGTCAACGTGGCCTCCGACGCCGCCAAGACCCCCACCCCCGGAGAGGCGATGATCGGCGCGGCGAAAGCCGCGATCGTGATGTTCACCCGCACCATCGCGATCGAGGAGAAGCGGCACGGCATCCGGGCGAACGCCTTGACACCTTCGCTGGTGCACGGCACCGCGTCCACCCAGCGCATCACCACAGGCGAGGGTTTCAGCGCCAAACTGTTCGCCAGTGCCGCCAAGCAGGCCGCCCTCGGCGTACCCGATGCCGACGACGTGGCCGCGCTGGCGGTGTTCGTCTGTAGCCCCGAGGCCGGGAAACTGACCGGCCAGGCGATCAGCGTCAACGGCGGAATCTCGGCGGCCTGAAAGGGCCGCGGCTCCCCGAAAGGAAGGTCAGCATGATTTTCGACGACGTCGTCGAGATCCTCGACAAATCGGTGGGCGGGCCCGATGAGGACGTCGCCTCCCACGGCGCGTTCTGGCGGGGCGTGACCCGAGACCGGTTCGTCGCCATGAAAGTCGGCGGGCGCAAACTGGTGACCCTCGGCGACGGCGCCAACTCCAACCTGGTGCTGTCGCTGCGCGGCGAGAAGCCGTTCGGTTCCGATCTCGTGCCCGCCCCGGAGGGCGCGACGGTGATGCGGATGCCCGCCTACCTTCCTCCAGTGCCCGAGGAGGAGATCGCCGCGATCGCTGCCTGGATCGACGAAGGCTGCCCCGAAGGTTGATCCCGGGAATGCCCCGAAAGCGGGAGCAATGACTCCACCAAGTGGTGACGCGGGCCGGGAGCCCTCCGCAGAGACTTGAATCACTTGCACCAACCGTCGGAAAGAGGACCGCAGTGACCACCGCCCAAGACACCAAGGAAGCCGTCCTGCCGAATGAGATCGCTCGCCGGATCGTGCTTCCGGAGGGCCATGCCGACCTCAAGGCCCTGCATGAGGCCTACAGCTGGATGCGCGCCAACATGCCGGTCGGGCTGGCCGAGGTCGAGGGATACGACGACCTGTGGCTGGTCAGCAAGTACGAGGACATTCAGGAGGTCGAAGGCCAACCGGAGATCTTCACCGCCGGTGGCGGGGACGAGCCCGGGAGCCACAACCCGATCCTGGCCAACCAGGCCGGCGACGCGTTCACCAAGCAGTTTCTGGGCGGCTCCCTGCGCCTGATGGACGCCCTGCCCTACCTGGATCCGCCGGAACACACCATCGTCAAGAACATCGCCTTCGACTACTTCAAGCCCACCAATCTCAAGAAGCTCGAGGGCAAGATCCGCGGCTTGGCCGACGAGTCGATCGACAAGCTCAAGAGGCTTTCCGACGGCGGCGAGCAGATCGACCTGGTCGACGACTGGGCTCTGGGCTTTCCGCTGCACGTGGTGATGACCCTGTTCGGAGTTCCCCCCGAGGACGAGCCACGGATGATGGCGCTCACCCAGGAGTTCTTCGGCACCGCCGATCCTGAGCACCAGCGCGACGACGTCGAACCGCTGTCGCCTGAGGCGATGGCGCAGCAGTTCGCGGCCACCGTGCAGGATTTCTACAAGTACTTCGACGTCCTGATCGAGGACCGCCGCAACAACCCGCGTGACGACATCTCCACTCTCATCGCTCAGGCGAAGGGGCCGGACGGCCAGTACTGGCCGACCCCCTACGCCTACGGATGGTTCATGTCGATCTGCACCGCCGGCCACGACACCACCTCGGCCACCCTGGCCGGCACTCTGCAACAGTTGGCGCTGAACCCCTCCGAACTGGCCAAGGTCAAGGCCGACCCGAGCCGGGTACCGGACCTGATCGCCGAGGGCCTGCGCTATGTCGCCCCGGTCAAACACTTCATGCGGCGCGCACTGCAGGATTACGACCTGGGCGGCAGGCACATCAAGAAGGGCGACCGCATCATGCCGCTCTTCCAGTCGGCCTGCCGCGACGAGGACCTGTTCACCAACCCCGACAAGTTCGACATCAGCCGCAAACCGAACAATCACCTGGCCTTCGGGTTCGGCGCGCACACCTGCGTGGGACAGCACCTGGCCAAGCTGGAGTTGCGGGTGATGTTCGAGCAATTGCTGCCGCGACTGGAGGCGATCGAGGTCCTCGGCCCGGGAAGCGTGACGCACACCAACTTCGTGGGCGGCCTCAAGCACCTGCCCGCGAAGGTGACCGTCTCCTAGCCGATGCCCACCGCCGGCGTCCACGAGTTCACCGCGGATCTGACCGTCCGGCGCCGCGACACCCCCGCCGAGGGTGTTGTGGTGCTGGACCTCGGCTACCCCGACGACCGCACCGGCTGCCCGGAATTGCCACGGTGGCAGCCGGGCGCCCACATCGACCTGATCCTCAGCGACGACCTGGTGCGGCAGTACTCGCTGTGCGGCGATCCCCGTGACCCGACGGTGTGGCGGATCGGCGTGCTGCTCGACCCGGCGAGCCGCGGAGGATCCCAGTTCGTGCACGAGCACTTGCACGAAGGCGCCACCGTCACCGTCCGGGGGCCGCGCAACCAGTTTCCGCTGGTGAGCTCAGCCAAGTACCGCTTCATCGCCGGGGGCATCGGTATCACCCCCATCCTGACGATGCTCGAGGCCGCGGAGTTGTCCGGTGCGGAGTCGACCCTGATCTACGGCGGGCGAAACCGGAAATCGATGGCGTTCGCCGACGATCTCCTCGGCCGCCATCCCGACAAGGTCACCGTGTGGCCGCAGGACGAACGTGGACTGCTCGACCTCGATTCGCTGCTCGGCGAACCCGCCGACGACACCCTGATCTACTGCTGCGGTCCCGAGGCGCTGCTCACCGCCGTCGAGGAACGGTGTTCCATCTGGCCCTCCGGAAGCCTGCACGTCGAGAGGTTTGCGGCCAAGGCACCCACCGCCGAACAGCTCGCGACCGCGCTCGAGCATTTCGAAGTGGTGTGTCAGCGTTCCGGAGTCACCATTGAGGTGGGCCCGGACGACTCCGTTCTTGAATTGGTCGAAGCCGCCGGAGTCCCCATCACCACCAGCTGCTACGAGGGCATCTGCGGAAGCTGCCGGGCGCGGGTGCTCGACGGTGCACCGGATCACCGGGATTCGGTCCTCAAAGCCGCGGAGAAGGAGGCCGGCGACATGATCCTCTGCGTGTCCCGATCCTGCACGCCGAGGCTGGTGCTGGACCTGTGAGCGCCGACCGCCCCGACAACTACCCGAGGAATTGCTGGTTCGTCGCCGCCACGAGCTCCGAGGTGGTGACGGCCCCGCTCGGGCGACGCCTGCTCGGCGAGGACGTCGTCCTGTGGCGGAGCGCCGGCGGCCGGCTGATCGCCTTCGAGAACCGCTGCGCCCACCGCGCATTCCCGTTGTCGCACAGCGTGATCGACGGGGAGCACCTAATCTGCGGATACCACGGCTGCACCTACGATTCGGACGGCGCCTGCACACACATCCCCTCCCAGGAACGGGTGCCCAGCGGCATGCGGGTGCGGACGTTCCCAATTCTGGAGGATCCGCCGTTCGTCTGGATCTGGATGGGATCGCCGGGAGCGGCCGCGCTCAGTTCCCCGCCGCACGTGCCGTGGATCCGCGAGCCGGGCTGGACCAGCTTCTACAGCGCCTGGGACGTGGCGGCGAACTACCTGATGGTGCACGAGCACTACCTGGACTTCAGCTACGCGACGATCCTGCACGGCGCCGACATCCCGGAGGCGATCCGCAGTATGCCGGCCTTCAGCGAGGTCGAGGTCTCCGAGACCACGGTGTCCTACACCAGAGTGCTGCCGCCGGCCCGGCCGACCGACTGGGAGGCCGACGCCGGCGGCCTCGACCGCACGGTGGAGTACCGGCGGCAGGAAATGGGCACCTTCGCGTCACCGGCGTTGCATCTTCATCAGTGGGATCTGGAAACCCCGGCCGCCGAAGTGCTGACCACCACGCGGCTGCACGCCCTCACCCCGGAGAGCGAGACCTCCACCCACGTGTTCATGGCGGGCTCACGCAATTACGCCCCGGGCTCGGCGGTCGTCACCGAGGTGCTGCGATCGTTCCTCGACGGCGTCGCCGGGCGGGACGTGGCGGTACTGGAGGCGGTCTCGGCGCATTCGGGTTATCAGCGCTGGCAGACCGGGGTGGAGTTCCAGGCCGACGTCGCGGCCCTGCACGCCCGCCGGATCGTCGGGGTGATGCTGTCCAACGAGGCGGGACCGGCCCGCATACGCGGTCGGCGCGCCGGCAGAGACTGATCCACCTCCATCGGGCGCAGCAGACCACTCCGACGGAGATTCACCGATGTAACAAACAGCAAGTTATGGTCTGACCATAATAACAATTGAATTTTCGGATGATTTGCGGCACGCTGTGAGTGACAGCGATCACAACGTAAACCCCCGGAGGTTCGGATGCCGACGATTGACTACCGCCAGCTCTACATCGGAGGTCAATGGGAGGACCCCGCCAAGAGTGAGACCATCGAGGTCTTCTCCCCCAGCACCGAGCAGCAGATCGGTTCGGTGCCCCGCGGCAGCGAAACCGATGTCGACGCCGCGGTGGCCTCCGCCCGGCGTGCGTTCGACGACCCCGACGGCTGGTCGACCTGGAGCCCGTCGCGGCGCGGCGAGGTTCTCGAGCGCTTCGCCGCCGAACTGGAGGCCCGCGGCGAGGAGACCGCCCGACGAGTGTCGATGCAGAACGGCATGCCGATTTGGTTGGCCCAGCAGTTCGAGGCCGGGTTCCCTCCGCTGCTGCTGCGCTACTACAGCGGCATCATGACAGCCACACCCGCCGAGGACGCCCGGCCCGGGATGCTCGGCGGGACCGCGCTGGTGTCCCGACAGCCGGTCGGGGTCGTCGCCGCCATCACCCCGTGGAATGTGCCGCAAGGCATCTCGTTCCTGAAGATCGCGCCCGCGCTGGCCGCCGGCTGCACCATGGTGCTCAAGCCGGCTGAGGAGACGGTTCTCGACGCTTTCCTGATGGCCGAGGCAGCCCTGGCCGCAGGGCTGCCCGCAGGCGTCCTCAACGTGATACCCGGCGGCCGCGACCTCGGTGCCTATCTGGTGGCCCACCCCAGCATCGACAAGGTCTCCTTCACCGGATCCACCGCCGCCGGCCGCGCGATCGGCGAGACCTGCGGCCGGCTGCTGCGCCCGGTCACCCTGGAATTGGGTGGTAAGTCCGCGGCGATCGTCCTCGACGACGCGGACCTGGGCGCCAATATCGAGTCCTTCTTCGGCGTCACGCTGCTCAACAACGGGCAGATTTGTTGGCTGAACACCCGGGTGCTGGCGCCGCGCAGCCGCTACGCCGAGATCGTCGATACCGTCACTGCCCTGGCAGGCAGCCTGACCATCGGTGACCCGCTGGATCCGGAGACCAAGATCGGCCCGCTGGTGTCCAGCCGCCAGCGCGACCGGGTGGAGGGCTACATCGCCAAGGGCAAGCAGGAGGGCCGCCTGACCACCGGCGGCGGTCGCCCGAAGGGCCTCGATCGGGGCTGGTACGTCGAGCCGACCGTTTTCGCCGACATGACCAACACCTCGCAGGTGTCCTGCGAGGAGATCTTCGGCCCGGTGCTGTCGGTCATCCCCTACGAGAACGAATCCGAAGCGATCGCCATCGCCAATGACAGCAACTACGGACTCGGCGGCACCGTGTGGTCCTCCGACGTCGAGCGGGCCACCGCCGTCGCGCACAAGGTGCGGTCCGGCACGGTCGGGGTGAACCACTACACCAACGACCCGGTCGCCCCGTTCGGCGGCATCAAGGACAGCGGCATCGGCCGCGAACTGGGCCCGGAGGGATTGGACGCCTTCCAGGTCTACAAGACGATCTACCTGCCACCGGCCTGATCGGAGGAGCGAGATGTCAGCACCCACGCGCCACGCGGACAACGCCTACGTCGAGTGTGTCCGGGAAATCGTCAGCGCGGCAGCTCACCTGCTCTGCGACGACGATCTGCTGCCCGCACTGGGCGACGACGACCTCGAGGGCAGTGACTGGGCCCTCGAGGCTGTGCGCCAAGCTCTTGCCCGGCGCCTGGAACTCGGCTCCGACGAACCGCCGGCATACCGCGCTGCCGCCCTCGTGCTCGATTCGTTGGCGGCCCAGGCCGGCGTCAAGGACGCGCTTCTGGAGCGGCGCGCCGACGTCGCCACCGGAGCCCGCGAGGCGCTTACGGCGCTGCGCAACGCCCCCTCCACCAGCGCCCTGACCGAACGGGCCCCGATCGAAGCGCGGCGGATCGGCTTCCGCCGCGCGTTGTTCTCCAGAATCGAGCAGGGCACCTGGCTGGCCCGGTCCGGCTTCGCCGTCGACGACCCGGAGTTCGGCGCGGCGCTGGTCGAGATCGGCCAGGCCCATCCGCGGCGCCTGAACGGACCGCTACTGGAGAGCGAGATGGTCCGGCGCTGCGCCCCGATCGTCATCGACGACCCGCAGTCCAATCCGCGGGTACACACCGAGTTCATCCGATACACCGGCACCCGCAGCTACGTCGCCGCGCCGGTCCTCGCCTGGGGTGAGCCCGTGGCGATGATCCACGCGGATCGTGATGTCGACAGCACGGTCGACGAATTCGACCGCTGCGCACTGGGCACCTACGCCGAAGGCCTCGGGCTGGCGATCGAACGCGCCCAGCTGATGGAGCGACTGCAGGCGGTGCGCCGTGCCACCAGCGACTACCTCGCCGGCGTCAACGCGATCGCCGAGGACTTCACCGCCGACCTGCTCGACACCGCCGACCGGGGTTCGGACAATGTTGCGCCGGGCCGGACCCATGCCGGGCCGCTGTCCGACACGCGCGCCGAACGACTCACCCATCGCGAGTGGGATGTGCTGCGAAACCTGGCTTCCGGCAAGACAAACGCCCAGATCGCGGCCGGCCTGTTTGTCACCGAGGGCACAGTGAAGTCACACGTCAAGCACATCCTGCGCAAGCTGGGCGCCACCAACCGAACCGAGGCGGTGGCCCGGTACCACCGGCTGATCTCGACGACCGGCGCGAACGCCGGCTGATCAGAACCGGATCACACCCCGGATATTGCGGCCTCCCAGCATGTCCGCGTAGCCCTCGTTGATCTCCTCGAGGGTGTACTCCCGGGTGATCAACTCGTCGAGCTTGAGCTCACCGAGGTTGTACATCTCCAGGTAACGCGGGATGTCGTGGCGCGGGTTGGACGACCCGAAAAGCGAACCGTGAATCGACTTTTCGTAGAGCGTCAACTCGAACAACGAGCCGCCCATGGCCACGTCGGTGGGATGACCGATGGCGGTGACGATCACCTTGCCGCGTCGGCCGACAAGGCTCAGCGCCTCCGCCACGTAGGCCGACTCCGCGTGGTCGGTGGTGATGACGCACGCATCGGCCATCACGCCGCGGGTCAGGTCGGTGACCAGGGCCAACGCCTCGCCGACATCGGATACCGCGTGGGTGGCGCCGAAGATCCTCGCCTGTTCGCGCTTGTACTCCACCGGGTCGATGGCCACGATGTGGCGTGCACCGGCGCTCCTGGCGCCCTGCAGGGCATTGGCGCCGATGCCGCCGATACCCATCACCACGACGGCGTCACCGGGACGCACGCCGGCAGTGTTGACCACGCTGCCGAACCCGGTCGGCACACAGCAGCCGATCACCGCGGCGCGGTCCAGCTTGGTGCCGTCGTCGACCTTGACCACCGAGGCCATAGGCACCACGGTGTACTCGGAAAACGTTCCGAGCAGGCACATCTGACCCAGGCCCCGGCCCTTGGCGTGGAAGCGGTAGGTGCCGTCGAGTTGCGGACCCTGGATGATCTGGGCACCCAGGTCGCACAGGTTCGTCATGCCGCGGGCACAGTGCGAGCACTTGCCACACGCCGGAAGGAAACTGAGCACCACCGAGTCGCCGACGGCCACATCGGTGACTCCGGGCCCGACCTCGGCGACGACGCCCGCACCCTCATGCCCGCCCACATAGGGCAGCCCCACCGGGATGTCGCCGGTGACCAGGTGGTAGTCCGAGTGGCACAACCCGCTCGCGGTCAGCTTGATCATCACCTCCCCGACCTTGGGCGGGTCGAGGTCGACCTCGTCGACTTCCCACTTGCCTCCGAGTTCCCACAGGACCGCAGCCTTCGTCCGCACGGGCGCACCTTTCGCTCAAAGAAATCTCGCCCCTCAATCGTGACTTCCGACGCCGTGGCGGCGCATCTTCCAGAAGGGTGAAATCGTCGATCGCCGGCATACCTCCTCAGAAGTAGCGCGGGAACCGACTCCAGTCCGGATCGCGCTTCTCCAGAAAGGCATCCCGGCCTTCGACGGCCTCGTCGGTCATGTAGGCCATCCGGGTGGCCTCGCTGGCGAAGATCTGCTGGCCGACCAGTCCGTCGTCGAGCAGATTGAACGCGAACTTCAGCATGCGCTGGGCCTGTGGCGATTTACCGTTGATCTTCGCGGCCCACTCCAGTCCGACTGTTTCCAGATCGGCGTGGTCGACCACGCGGTTGACCGCGCCCATTTCGTGCATCTGCTCGGCCGTGTAGGGCTCACCGAGGAAGAAGATCTCTCGGGCGAACTTCTGGCCCACCTGTTTGGCCAGGTAGGCGCTGCCGTATCCGCCGTCGAAGCTGCCGACGTCAGCGTCGGTCTGCTTGAACCGGGCATGCTCGCGGCTGGCCAGCGTCAGGTCGCAGGTGACGTGCAGGCTGTGCCCTCCCCCGGCCGCCCAACCGTTGACCAGGCAGATCACCACCTTTGGCATGAACCGGATGAGCCGCTGCACCTCCATGATGTGCAGTCGGCCGGCACGAGCGGCATCGATGGTGTCAGCGCTCTCTCCGGATGCGTACTGGTAACCGCTGCGGCCCCGGATGCGCTGATCTCCGCCTGAACAGAACGCCCAGCCACCGTCCTTGAGTGAGGGACCGTTGCCGGTCAGCAACACCACCCCGATGTCGGAGGACATCCGTGCGTGATCGAGCGCGCGGTACAACTCGTCGACCGAATGGGGACGAAATGCGTTGCGCACCTCGGGCCGGTTGAAGGCCACCCGCACCGTCGGTTGGCCGGCGCCGCCGAGCACGTGCCGGTGATAGGTGACGTCGGTGAGTTCCTCGAAGCCGGTAACAGGTTGCCACAGACTGGGATCGAACGGGTTCGCGGTCATGGGTGGCAATTAAACCTCCCTTCGGGGCACCGATTTAACCTCCCTTCGGGGCAGCGATGTCAGCCGGAAGGGTGTCGCGACGGCGCGAGGACGCGGTTAACGTCGACAGCGACGGCCAGTGCCCGACCCGGAGGAACAACCAATGTCCCAGGCCTGGAGATCCATCGAGATCTTTCTGCCCGACACCATGTCGATGGCAGATGTGAAGACGACCGTGCGCGGCGAAATTCTCTGCACCGCAACTGATTCCGGGGAATTTGTACGGCGCATTCGACTCGGCGACAGCACCGATCACACCGACGGCTGGCGGAAGTGGACCGCGTCCTACCTTACGGGGCCACCCGGGGTCTACCTCGGCTAGCCGTCGCACCCGACCCGATCCCCCTTTGGATGCGAAAGACCTCCCTTTTGGAGGCTGTCGACGAGCGGCGGCCGGTGCTGTAGTGGCATCAGGACGCGCGATGTCCTTGACTTCGAGAAGGAGGCGGCCATGGCAGCCGCGGGACGGATCATCTTCAACCGCTCGACGTGTGCGGGGATCGGGCTCTGCGAAATGCACGCACCCGACTTCTTCGAGATCGCCGACGGCGGCGACGGGCAGATGACGCTGCTACGGGGCACCGTCGAACCGGCCCGACGGGCCGAGGTCGAAGAAGCGGCCGCGAGTTGCCCGACCCAGTCGATCCAGGTCATCGACGCCTGACACCGGCCCTCGCCACAGGCGGGTGGAGAACAGTTACCCCTCTTGGGAGATGCGGGACGCGCCGGGGCCCGGATAACGTCGCACCCGTGACAGCCCTGAACCGGGCACCGGAGTCGGTCGACCCCGGCTACGTCGGCGCGGTGCCGCCGGCGAGACGGCCGGCCGCCACCTCCGACGCCCTGGCCCGGCTGCGCGGTGTGAACACCAACGGTGAACTGGCCGAGCGTATTCCGGTCGAGTTGTGCCGTGCCGGGTTCGGCAGGGTGCTGTTCTCCCTGGTCCGGCACAACATGTGGCTGGTCCGCTCCGCACATACCACCGGCGACACGGCACTGACGGCGGCGCTGCTCAAGGTGGGACGCGCCCACCCCCGCCGGATCTGTCAGCCGCTGCCGGAAAGCTCGATGCTGCGAGCCAAGGCGCCTATCCTGGTCAACCGTCCGCAGTCAGACCCACGCGTGAACGCACCGCTGGTCGCCGTCATCAAACCCGAGGTCTACATCGCGGCGCCGGTCTACCTGTGGCAGTCACCCGTCGCCCTGTTGCACGCCGACGCTCCCACCGAATCCGGGGACGTCGGACCCTCGGACCGTGACGTGCTCGGGGTGTTCGCCGAGGGCCTAGGAGCGATCATGGAGCGCAACCTCGCGCTGGAACGCCTGCACGCGATGCAAAGCGGCGCGTCCGATTACCACCGGGTGGTCGACGCGCTCACCGGATTCCTCGACGGTGACCTCGGCGCCGATGTCCCGCCGCCTCGACCACCGGAGCCCGCCGACGTCCACGCCCTCGGCGGACCCGACACCGAACAGCTGACCCGCAGGGAGCGTCAGGTCCTAAACCTGCTGGCCGAGGGTAAAACCAACGCGCAGATCGCCGGACGGTTGTTCATCTCCGAGGGAACCGTCAAGTCACACCTGCGCCACATCATGGGCAAACTGGGCGCTGGCAACCGAACCGATGCCGTGGCCCGGTACCGGCGGCTCTTCACCTCGCTTACCTAGCGCCGGCAACGGTGGGCCTCCCACTTCCGGAACACAAAGTTGACCCCATCAGCCGATGTGTCAGCGGTCACACAATCCATACCCTCGTTTGGACCGGTCATCAGCGACGCATGCCCGGCCCGAGAAGTGAGGAACATCCGATGAGCGTTTCGACCGAAAGCATCGACACCCGTTTGAACTCCCTGGAGTTCTGGGCCAAGCCGCGGGCCTACCGCCACGAAGCGTTCCGGTGGCTTCGCAACAACAGGCCGATCAGCTGGAACGACGCGCCCGAGTCCCTGGACCCGAACCTGCAGAACGCCAAGGGTTTCTGGTCGCTGGTCAAACACCGCCACCTGCGGGAGGTGTCCCGCAACGTCGAGGTCTTCAGTTCAGCCGAGGGTGTGTTCATCGACGACTTTCCCCAGCTCGAGGACATGCTGTCGTTCATCGTGACGGATCCGCCGCGACACACCGAGATGCGCAACATCGTCACGGTGGCGTTCACCCCCCGCAACATCCGGAAGATGTCGGACAAAATCGGCGGCATCGTCAGGAGCATCGTGGACGACGTGGCCCCGCTCGGGGAAGGGGATCTGTGCGAACTGATCACCAAAGAGGTGCCGGGGCGGGTCTTCTGCAGCATGCTGGGGATCACCGACAGCGACCAGATCCAGTACACGATGGACGCCGCGGAGCAGTTCGCCTGCTGGAACGACCCCGAGTACGCGCACATCGGGTCGCCGCTGATGGTGTTCGCCGATGCGTCGCAGAAGCTCGCCAACCTGGCGCACGAGCTGGTGCCGGAACGGATCAAGAATCCCGGCGAGGATCTGTTGACCTGGGTCGCCGAGGCTCAGTACGAGGGCAACAAACTCTCCCAGAACGAGGTCGGCGTGTTCTTCGCCCTGCTGGCGGCCGGTGCCAACGACACCACTCGGCACGCGATGGCACACACCCTGAACCTGTTCCAGGAGAACCCCGCTCAGCTCGAGCTCCTGATGGGCGACTTCGACAACCGGGTCGACGACGCGGTCAACGAGTCGCTGCGGATGGAGCCGCCGCTGATGCACTTCCGCCGCACCGCGACCCAGGACTACCAACTCGACGACGTCACCATCAAGGAAGGCGACAAGGTCGTCATGTGGTACTACGCGAGCAACCGCGACGAGGACGTCTTCGAGAACTCCGAGCAGATGGACATCACCCGCGACGAGAAGCACAACCCGCACCAGTCCTTCGGTGCCGGCGGACCGCACTACTGCCTCGGCCACATCCTCGGCCGCGAGGTTCTCAAGGCGCAGATGCGCGAGATCTACCACCGCATGCCGAACCTGGAAGTCGGCGAACCCGATCTGCTGCTGTCGAACTTCATGAACGGCGTCAAGCGGCTTCCCGCCACCTGGACACCGGATAAGAAGAAGTCCTGACAAAGCCCGTCAGGTCGCCGAGACCACCTGCGCCGGCCGGCCGGCATCTCGGTTGAGCTCTTTGAGCATGAATCCCGTTGTCACCACGAGGTATAGGCCCCACACCGCGACGGGCATGTAGAAGGCCAGCAGGCCGTGGTAGGCAAAGGGGCCACTCTTGAAGAAGGCAGGACCGGCGGCGGTGAAGATGGACACCGCCCCGAACAGGGTCAGCCAGGTGAACCAGCGTGGGATCATCGGGGCCGGCCGGTCGTCCATCAGTTCCACCACTGCGCTGGCGGCCATCTCGACCGCCAGATAGATCCACCCGAGCAGAAATGCGAACCACGCCCAGTCGTACCAGGACTGCACCACGTCCGCACCGAACTCGGGCCGGTAGGCGGCCACGATCCACGCGCAGCAGTTCAGGAACACGATCAGCGAGATGAACACTCCGCACACCGCGGTGGTGAAGGACCACACCGGGTGCCGGCCCTCGATCCTGGACAGCATCATGCCGAACGCGATGGATCCCGGGGTGAGAATCCCGGCCGCGATGTAGAACAGGGTGCAGCCGACGATCACCCCCCAGCGGTGGCTCTCGGTGAACCAGATTCTGGTGGCCTCCATGCCCAAGTCCGCCCGTGCCGGCGCCCAGAAGTGCGCGATGCCCAACCAGCCGACGGCGGTGAGGGCCACGAAGATCCAGTTGCACCACAGCGCGATTCTCAGCGAGCCGGATTTCTCGATTGCGGCCACGGGAACACCTCTCTGTGACACGGGAACACCTTTCTGTCAGGATGTTTCAGACGACGGACGGGTTGACGACCGGGGTAAGGAACCACAGGCCGAGGATCGCCAGGACGATCACGACGATCCAGCTCTCGAAGACGATCCGCACCCGGACCGGGGCGTGGCGCAACTCCATGAAGTCCAGCATCACCAGGCGCACCTTGATCGCGACGACGAGGAACGTCCCGGCCACCGCGACGCTCGGGGCGAGGAGGTCCTTGGACAGGCCCCACGTGGTGAGTACGGTCAGCACCACCAGGACAAGCCACACCCGGCTGGCCCGCTCGCGCAGGACGGTCATGAGCCGGCCCGCATCAGGTAGAGCAGAGGGAACAGGACGATCCACAGATAGTCGACCAGGTGCCAGAAGGTCGCCACGGATTCGGGCACCGCGCGGTTGACGCTGCGGTAGGTTCCGCGTCGGGCCCGCACCCAGACGACGGTCAACAATGCGGTACCCAACGCGACGTGCAGCAGGTGGATTCCGGTCAGGGTGAAGTACCACATGTAGAAGGTGTTGGTCGCCGGCGTGATGCCGTGCCCGAACTTCTCGGCGTACTCGATCGACTTGGAAATCATGAACAGCAGGCCGGTGAGCGCTCCGAAGAGCAGATATCGCGAGACCCGGCCCATCGCGTCGCGTTTCAGCGCCTGGATCGCCAACGCGACCATCCACGAGCTGGTGAGCAGGATCAGGGTGTCTATACCGCCGAGAGTGCTGTCGAGCGTCTGCCGGGAGGCCTCGAACACCGCAACGTGTTGGCGGCGGTCCAGCATGAAGCTGACGAACAGCACCGCGAAGATCACCGAGTCGGCGCCGATCACCGCCCATATACCGTCGACCCCGGGCAACCGCCCGATCGCGAGGGGCCGGGACGCGGGCGCGGTCATCGGTCGCGTGGAATCGTCGACGTACTCCTCCGCCGCTTCGGCCACGGGTCTCAGCATCACGCTGTCCGGGCCGTCGGGACAGACCCCATGGGGGTGAACCCGTGTCTCGAAGGGGGAAGATCAGACCCGGCCGCGCCCGTCGATAAGGCCGAGGTCGTCACACCCCGAGAGTGCGAAGTGATCGGGCATTAACATTTGACAACACGAATTGCATGTTCATAGTCCGTGCATAATGAACCTTTAGGCACATCGGAGGGAAGAATCATCGTCGCTGAAGCGCCCGGGGAGGCGCGTACCAACGCACGCACCCGCGACCCGGAACGCAAGAGCCGGATCATGGCCGCGGCTGCAGATCTCGTCGCCCGCAAGGGTTTTCACGCTGTCTCGATCGCCGAGATCGGCGCCGCCGCCGGCATCACCGGATCCGGGGTCTACCGCCACTTCGACAGCAAGTCTGCCGTGCTGGTCGCGTTGTTCGACCGGGTGATCGACGAACTGCTGCGCGACGAGCAGGAAATCCTGAACGCCACCGACGACCTCGGCCAGGCTCTGGATCTTCTGATCGCCGGTCAGGTGGAGTTCGTCGTGGCCGACCGCGAGTTGGCGCAAGTCTACTACAACGAGATCAACAACCTGCCCGAGGAGGACAGTCGTCGTCTGCGTCGCAAGCAGCGGCTGTACCTGGAGGAGTGGGTGCATCTGGTGAACGAATTACGAGTGGACCTGACCGACGCCGAGGCGCGCACCGTGGTACACGCCGTCATCGGCGCGATCCAGTCCCCGCTGTTCCACAACACCGGCTTACCCGAGGACCGGCTTCGCGTGCTGCTCACCGATGCTGCACGCGCCGTGCTCGGTCTCGACCGTTAACTCGTAGGTACGGCGACGACGTTCTGCACACGACGATCGGCCGGGGCGGGGAGCGGCTGTGGCAGGAATCTGCTCAGTCCGTAGACGACGAACGTACACAGACCGATCGTGAAGAGGGTGGCCGCCCAGATGACCGCCGAGGTTGCGAGCCCGCGGTCGAGGTGCATCGCGATGATCACCGGGGCGCCGAGGCCGAAGTTCGCGGCGTAGAAGGTCATCGGGAAGACGACGAACAGACTCAGCAGTCCCCACGCCGTCGACACCTGGCGCCAGACCAGCACCGCCACCACCGTGAACAGCACGACCTGAGTGCCTTCCAGGACACCGATGACGAGCGGATAGTTCCAGATCCGTAGCACGTACGGCCCGTAATAGGTGTACACGTTGGTGCCCGTCCCGATCACCTCGAACACACACGAGGCCAACACCTCTGCCCCCCAGATGACGAACAGGCCGCGCCGCCCGAGCCGTCCTTCGTAGATCCGCCGCCCCGCGTACAGACATGCGGTGGCATAGAGGATTACGTAGCCGCTGTGCGTCCACACAGGCTGAACGACCCCGAAGGCGGAGAAGTGCATGTAACCTGCCCCGGGTTCGCCGTTTTGAGCGTCGTAGAACCAGAGGTCGAACGCCACGTCGTACAGCGGTTCCGCGTACGCCGCCACTGCGGCGGCCAGGATGGCGATCAGGTAGAACGGTGTGCGCTGCTTGACGCCCATCCGGACGGCGATGACGACCATTGCGACGACAATGGCCCAGCTGACCCAGGTGAAGATGTTCTGCCACAGCAGATCCAGTTCGTGTGCCATGACTTCGATGGGCATGCGTCCCATAAGTCCTCCTCGGCTGTGGGTTTCTGCTGCGCTCAGTGGCACGCTAGTGAAGATCGTGGCCTGCACCACATGCTCATCGGGGGTATCTCACTCCCCCCGGAGGGGTGAAGCGGAGCACCGGTCCGTTCGCGCTGCCACACTTGTCTCCATGCATGTGGACGGAAACTTCGGCGGATCGATCGACGGCACCGGCGGCGCCGACCTGACGGTGCTCGCCGACCAGATCGCCACCGCCGAACGGATTGGTTACGACGGCATCTGGTCGACCGAGGTGAGCCGGGATCCGTTCCTGCCACTGATGCTGGCCGCCGACAGATCGGCGTCGCTGCAACTGGGCACCGCCGTGGCCGTCGCGTTCGCCCGTAGCCCGATGACCATGGCCACGGTGGCCAACGACCTCAACACGTTCAGCCGCGGCCGACTCGTGCTCGGGCTCGGATCCCAGATCCAGCCGCACATTACCCGCCGGTTCAGCATGCCGTGGTCAGCGCCGGCCGACAGGATGCGTGAGTACATTGCTGCGCTGCAGGCGATCTGGCACAGCTGGCAGACCGGTGACAAGCTCGATTTCCGCGGTGACCACTACCAGCACACGCTGATGACGCCGATGTTCAGCCCGGAGCCCAACCCGTTCGGGCCGCCGCGGGTGATGGTGGCCGCGGTGGGCCCGAAGATGACCTCGGTGGCCGCCGAGGTGTCGGACGGACTGCTGGTGCACGGGTTTACCACCGCGCGATATCTGCGCGAGGTGACAATGCCGAATGTCGAGAAAGGCCTGGCCGCCACCGGACGCACCCGCGGCGAGTTCACCACGTCGTATCCGGGACTGATCGCCACCGGTGCCGACGAGCGCAACTTCAACGAAGCCCTGGCCCGGGTGCGCCACCAGATCGCCTTCTACGGAGCCACCCCGGCCTACCGCGCGGTGCTCGATCTGCACGGCTGGAGTGAGCTGCACACCGAGCTGCACCGGCTGTCCAAGGCCGGAGATTGGGACGCCATGACCGGCCTGATCGACGACGAGGTGCTGGGCACCTTGGCGGTCGTCGGTGAGCCGAAAGACGTTGGCCGCGACATCATCCGCCGCTTCGATGGGCTGATCGACCGATTCACGCTCTACACACCGTATCCCCTCGACGAAGCGACGCGCGCGGAGATCGTCGAGGGGATACGGTGTGAGCCGAGAGGAGCCTAGGCGGTGGGCAGGTCGAGGAAGTCCCGCATGTCCCAGTAGTCCCGCCAGTAGGCCAGCTCGACGGCGTTGTCGTCGGGCTTGTCGGCAAGACGCATGATGCCGGCTATCGGCAATGAGATGAACCGTCGCCCGGTCGAGTCGATGAGGTGGTCGACACGCTCGGTATAGATCACCTTGTTCGACATGCCGATGTGCAGCAGCTCCACGTCGATGGTCGTCAGGTCGTAGTTGGCACGGAACCCTTCGAGCAGACCGACTGCCTCTTGTGCACCGTGCGTGACCGGGATCGGCGGCGGCCCGGCCACCCACTCCCCCTCATCCCCGAGCAATTCGCGAAACGACCGGCACAGCTCGTCGAAACTGAGTGCCCACCGCTGAAAGAACCCGCAAACTGTGTCCTCGGGACTGTGAGCGGCACCCAGGGACTCGGCCGCGCTCAGCTGGACGCTCCGTTCTGAGCGGCGGCGGACTCCAGCAGGAACTGACCGATGTAGGTGCGGGTCTGATCGGCGTTGAGCGGCTGGAACATCGAGGCTGCCGAGTCCCGGTAGAGCCGCTCGAAGATACCGCCCCTGCGGAACGACTGACCGCCCACCATGCTCATCGCGTGCCGCGACATGTGCATCACATTGTCGGCGACGAACGTCTTGGCCAGACCGAGGTAGGGAAACCTCAGTTCGGGCGCCCACAACTTGTCCTTGCCGTCGATCAGGTCCTGGCAGGTCTGGTAGAGCACCCGCCGGCTGCACTCGACACGGGAGGCCATGTCGCCGATGCCGTCGATGATGTGCCCGACGCTTTTGACCTCGGTGTCGGCGGCCACGATCGCACCGAACGTCGCGCCCAGGTGTTTCTTGGACAGCGTCTTGATCGACTCCTCCAGGATGCGCTGCTGCATACCCAGGTAGATGCTGGCGAACAACAGCGAAGCCCACTCGAGCACGCCGAAAGCACCTGCACGCCAGGGTGAGACGAAGCCGTCCTCCGGGACGAAGTAGCCGTCGAAGACGATCGTCTGTGTACCGGTGGCATGCATACCCAGGGCGTCCCAGGTCTTCTCGATGCGGATACCGTCACCGATGCCGTTCTCGTCGACCTTGAAGTCCCCGATGAACAGCTTCTCGGCGGCCACCCGGCCGTCGAAGGTGTCCGGCAGGTTGCCGTCGGCATCGGTTTCGGTGGCGTTGGTGGTGATGATGTCGGCGGCCTCGCACAGCGTGCCCCAGGTCTTCTTGCCGTACAGCTTCCATCCGCCGTCCTTCTGCGGGACGGCCTGCATGTCGGCCAGCCCGGAGAAGCCCGCCCGCTGCTCGGAGAACGGGCCGAACATCAATTCACCGTCGGCGACTCGGCCCAGCCAGTACTTGTTCTGTTCCTCGCTCATCAGGTTCCCGGCGATGCCGACCATGATGTAGTGCATGTTGTAGGCCAGCGTGATCGCCGAGTCCCCCTTGGACAGCTCCGAGACGACCTTCGAGACCTGCAGGATGTTGCCGCCGGGACCCCCGAAAGCCTTCGGGACCGGCAGTGCCCCCAGACCCGACTTCTTGAAGACCTCGATCGACGGGTAGGCGAAGGTGTTCTCCTGGTCGTACTTGGGCCCGATCTCGCGGAAGAACTGCGAGACTTCCTGCGCCTTGGCGAAGTACGGTGCGAAGTCCTCGTCGGTCAAATCCTGTTCCAGCATTGTCACTCCCTTGATGGTGCTGCGGTTCGTCCCGATGCTGCCGGTCACGAGTGCCCACCACACCCCTCACAGGGGGTAACTCGCTCGGCCATCGGAGGAGATCAGTACTGGTCAACCCGCGCGGCGGCACGGTGTCCCGCCCCTTCTCCCCCTATGGGGCAGTCCGTTTCCTCCCCGGGGTAGTCGAGGGCGCAACTGTCGCTCCATAGCGTCGGAAGCGCCCGGCACGACCAGCGAGGAGAAACGTCTATGAGCCACACATTCGCCGTCAAATGGCTGAAGGCCTTCCGGGAGAGCCCCGAAGCCGTCGTCGCGCTGTACGCCGACGACTTCCTGTTCGAGGACCCGATCCTCGGGCAGTCGATCACCTCCAAGGAGGAACTGCTGCGGGTCTTCGCCCCCTACGCAAATGCCGACACCGAAAACGGTATCGGCATCAACAACTTCCGCATCGACGAGGTCGTCGGTGATGAGAAGGCTGCGATCTACCGCTGGACCTGGCAGGCACCGTCCGCCACGGCCTTCGTCGGGGTGCCGACCAACGGCAAGGTACCGGGCACGCGGGGCATCACCTTCCACATCTACGACACCGACGGCCGCATCAAACGCGAAGAAAGCTTCTGGGATGTGAGCACCGCGGTCCGGGACCTGGGGTTGCCCGTCGATCCCTCCGCGGTCGCCAAGGCACCGGCGCTGGTCTGAAAGGGACACCGACATGACACTCGACACCACGATGGCCGCCCAGCACGCCGCCCGTTGGGCAGATGCGCTCGGTAACGACACCGATGCCGCGGTCGCACTGTACGCCGACGACCTGGTCTACGACGACCACATGGACTCCGACCACGTGATCGACACCGCGATCACGAAGGACGAGCTGCAGCCGCGGCTCGCACCGTTCGCCAACAAGAACCCGGACAATGGCGTCGGGGTCCACACCTTCACGGCCAACGAGGCATTCCAATTGGCCGGCGTGAACGGGAATCCCGCCGTGGTCATCCTCTGGGACTGGACCGGTGAAGGACTGGCCACCTTCCGCGGTGTGCCGACCGACGGAAAGACGCTGACCACCAGGGGGATCACCTGGCATCAATTGGACGCCGACGGCAAGATCGCACGCGAGACCACCTACTGGAACGACACACCGGTGCTGCAGGAACTCGGACTTCCGATCATCACCCCGGAGTACTGGGTCGAAGGATTCGACCCAGCCGCCCTGGCACAGTAGGGAGTTCGTTTCATCGTGGAGCATTCCGACACCGGCATGTGGGGCGTATTGCCCGAGGTCCTCGATCGGGCCTGCACCTACTACAGCGATCGCGTTGCGATCGTCGACGGCGACCGCAGCCTCACCTATCGAGAGCTGTGGTTGTGGCGCAATCGCATTGCCAACGCGTTGATCGCCGCCGGTGTGCAGAAGGGGGACCGGGTCGGGTTGTTGATGCCCAACTGCCTGGAGTTCATCCCCATCCAGCAGGCCGTCTGGGCGGCCGGCGCGGTGTTGGTGCAGATGCCAACCCGCGCCGCCGCCGACGGCTTCCGCTCCAACCTGGCACAGACCGACGCCACGACCCTGCTCTATCACGCCAAGTTCGAAGAGTCAGTGGCCTCCATCCGCGACGAGTTGCCCAAGCTGCAGACGGTCATCCGCGTCGGTGAGCCCGTTGCCACGCTGACCGAGGCCGCCGACTTCGCCGCGGTGGTGTCCGCGGCGGCGGACACCCGGCCCGACGTCGCCATCGACGAGCACGACGAAGCCTACGTGCTGTTCACCTCCGGCAGCACCGGCGAGCCCAAAGGTGTTGTCAATTCCCACTACACGTGGAGTTACTACGCGATATCGGCGGGCCTGGAGATCGGCGACATCCGGTTCGGCGAGGTCTTCGCCCACGGCGCACCGCTGACCCACTTCACCCAGATCTTCGTCATCCCGACGTTCATCCGGGGCGGGACCAACGTCATGCTTCCCGGGCTCGACGTCGAGACGTTGTTGACCAACATTGAGCGCCACCGCGTCACCGCCACCGCCGTGGTCCCCACCATCATCTATCTCCTGCTCGACCACGCCGGCCGCGATCGCTTCGACATCACCAGCCTGAGCACGATGATCTACGCCGGCGCACCGATGGCCCCCGAGCGGCTGCGACAGGCGCTGGACACCTTCGGCCCGATCTTCATCCAGACCTACGCCGGCACCGAGCAGGGTTACGTCTCGTGCCTGCGCAAGCACGAACACCTCGCCGCCGAGGGGGAATCGCACGAGGACTGGGTCGCCCGGCTGGCTTCGGCCGGACGTCCGATGTTCGCGGTCCAGGTCAGCATCCGCGACGACCGGGACAACGTGTTGCCGACCGGGGAGGCCGGCGAGATCTGCACCCGCCAATTGGGCCAGATGCTCGGCTACCTCGACGCGCAGCGCAACGCCGAGACGGTCCGCGACGGCTGGGTGCACACCGGCGACGTCGGGCGCCTCGACGACCGCGGTTATCTGTACCTGGTCGACCGCAAGAAGGACATGGTCGTCAGCGGCGGCTTCAACGTGTTCCCCCGCCAGGTCGAAGACGTGCTGTGCACCCACCCCACCGTCGCCCAGGCCGCGGTGATCGGGGTGCCGGACCCCAAATGGGGAGAGGCGGTGCTGGCGATGGTGGTAACCCGCCCGGGTGAGATCACCGGCACCGAGCTCCAGCTCGAACTGGTCAACCATGTCAAGCAGGCGCTGGGCAGCATCCCGGCACCCAAGAAGATCCTGTTCACCGACGAGCTGCCGCTGAACCCCGCAGGCAAGGTCGACAAGAAGGCCATCCGCAAACCCTATTGGCAGAGCAACTCCCGACAGATCGGGTAGCTAGGAGACAGGCAATGAGCAACCACTATTCGCTCTACATCGACGGCAAGTGGATCGACACCGACGACAACTACGAAATCCGCAGCCCCGCGACGGAAGAACTCGTCGCCACGGTGGCCAAGGGCGATGTCTCACATGTCGACGCGGCCGTGGCTGCCGCCAGGGGCGCGTTCGACGAGGGCACCTGGCGGCGCACACCGCCGGCCGAGCGGGCGGCGCTGATCAACACCGTGGCCGAACGCCTCGCGGCGCGCACCGAGGAACTCGCGGCACTGCAGTCCCGGGAGAACGGCGCCACGATCCGCATCACCGGCGCCCTGCATGTCGGTCTGTCGGCCGCGCAACTGCAATACGTCGCCGCTATCGCACGGGACTACGAGTGGGAGACTCAAGGACCCGCCATCGAACCGGTACCGGCCGCCGGGATCGTGGTGCGCGAACCGATCGGCGTCGTCGCGGCGATCGTGCCGTGGAACATCCCGCTGCTGACCACGGTGTGGAAGATCGGGCCCGCGCTGGCCGCCGGTAACTCGGTGGTGCTCAAACCCGACGAGCACGCGCCCCTGCTGCCGTTGGAGCTGGCCCGCGAGTTCGACGCAGCCGGCCTACCGCCCGGCGTCCTCAACGTCGTCACCGGGGACGGCGAGCCCGTCGGTGCCCACCTGTCCGGGCACCCGGGTGTGCGCAAGGTGGCCTTCACGGGCTCGACCGCAGTCGGCAAGAGCATCCTGCGCCAGTCCGCGGACTCCATCCGGCGGGTCACCCTCGAGCTCGGCGGCAAGGGCGCCAACATCATTCTCGACGACGCCGACATCGAGATGGCCGTGGACGGCGCACTGTTCGCCTGCATGGCCAACAACGGCGAAGCGTGCGAAGCGGGCACCCGCCTGCTGATCCCGAACAGCCGACGCGACGAGATCCTCGACAAGCTGATCGCCCGTGCCTCCACCCTGCGGCTGGGAGACCCCCTACAGCCGACAACCCATGTCGGACCGATCATTTCGGCACATCAGCGCGACCGGATACTCGAATATTTCGAGATCGCCAAGGCAGAGGGCGCCACCGTGGCCCTGGGCGGCGGTGTGCCCGACGGGCCCGGCTTCGACAAGGGCAACTGGGTCGAGCCGACCATCTTCGTCGATGTCACCAACAACATGCGCATCGCCCGGGAAGAGGTGTTCGGTCCGGTGCTGGTGGTGCTGACCTACGACTCCACGGACGAGGCGATCAAGATCGCCAACGACACCAACTACGGCCTGTCGGCGGGTGTGTGGGGAAGCGAAGAGAACGCTCTGCAGGTGGCACGCCGACTGGACTCCGGCATGGTGTGGGTGAACAACTGGCATGTGATCCACCCGGCCTACCCGTTCGGCGGGTACAAGGAAAGCGGCCTGGGCCGTGAGGGCGGACCCCACGCGATCGACGAATACGTCGAGGAGAAGTTCATCTCGATCGACCGGTCCGGCGGTATCGAGAACAAGGCGTTCGCGATCGTCATCGATCCCGCCGTCTGAAAGTTGGGGTGAAGAAATGACATTGCCGACGAGCGTGCAGGAAGACCACGACATCACGGTGCACAAGCCGCCGCGGGTCGGCATCACCCATGGCGATCAGGTCTGCATGGATTCGACGGCACCGTCGGTCCGCATCCGGGGCAGGGATCTTCGTGAGGTGGCTCAACGCGCCCGCAGCACCCGTGAACAGCAGCCGGGCGTCGACGTCCTCGTCGACATCGACGTGATGATCGCCCCCACCGCACCCGCCGCCCGCGAACTGATGGCGGCCGCGGATCCGGACCGGCCGGCCGGCACCCTACGCTACGTCGGGACGCCG
Source organism: Mycobacterium sp. SMC-8 (assembly GCF_025263565.1). Classification (NCBI taxonomy): domain Bacteria; kingdom Bacillati; phylum Actinomycetota; class Actinomycetes; order Mycobacteriales; family Mycobacteriaceae; genus Mycobacterium; species Mycobacterium sp. SMC-8. The sequence goes on along the minus strand of NZ_CP079865.1, from coordinate 1,882,062 downwards.
ACCGGCCTGGCCGGCCTGATCAACGACCTGCACGCCCTCGGCATCGCCGACGGGGCCGTCCTGCAACCCCTGCTGGCATCTGTCGCCGGACTCATCGAGGAGAGCACCTTGCCCGCCTTGAACACGATGAACGCCAATGTGTTCGGTTCACCCGAATCGCAGTCGGCATGACCGTCTCGGCCGCTTCCTATCGCGCCGCACTGCGCCGCCACGCCGCCGGGGTGGCAATTATCACGCTGACCTCCGATACGGGTCCGGTGGGATTCACCGCGACCTCGTTGGCGTCGGTGTCCCTGGATCCACCGTTGGTGTGCTTCAACATCACCCACACCTCGTCGAGCATCGCGGCGCTGCGCAAGGCCTCATCGGTGGTGGTGCACATCCTCGGCGAACATCAACTCGACCTGGCGCGCAGGTTTTCCCGCAGCGCAGAACACCGGTTCAGCGAGCCGGAGTCCTGGTCGCTGCTCGACACCGGCGAACCGGTGCTCAGCGGTACGCCGACCTGGTTGCGGGCCAGTGTGAACCAGTTGATACCGGTCGGGGACTCGACGCTGGTGATCGCGCAGGTCGACCACATCCACTGCGACGACCGTGACGGCACCCCCCCGGCACCGCTGGTGTACCACGACGGCACGTTCCTGGCGACCAGTCCGCTGCCCGCGGTCGGTTCATGAGGCTCGTCAGCCGCCGTTGAGCGCCCACGCGATGGCCTGGGCGCGGTTGACCGCACCGTATTTGCGGAGGATGTGCTTGACGTGCGATTTCACTGTGCCTTCGGTGATGACGAGCCGGTCGGCGATCTCCTGATTGCTGGCCCCGGTCACCATCAGGTCGAACACGTCGGCTTCGCGCTCGGTGAGGGTGACGGGCGGTCTGCCGGTCTGCCCGTCGGTGTCGCCACAGCGGTCAACCTCAGCCCCGCGCGGGGTATCCAGGCCGGACTCGCACAGTTCGTCTATCCGGTCCACCGCACCGAAGAACAGCTCGCGCACACTTTCCCGCTGCGCCCGCAGACGTTCCAGCAGAACCGCCCGTTCGTAGAGGTGGCTGAATCCGTCCGCGAAGGCCCACGCCACTTCCCGGTCCGCCTCATCGACCCTGCGCGCCAGCGGATGGTGATCGGTGTGCAGGAATCCGACGACATCTCGACCGTGCAGCACAGGGGCGACCAGATAGGACCGCGACCGGCCGGCCTGCACGATCAACGGGCGGTACACCGGCGCGGTGTCGGTGTCGTGCACCAGTGAGGGCCGGCGTCGCGACATCATCTCGGCTTCGGGGGCGTCCCGCACCAGCGGCACGGTCTGGTTGATCCAGTCGCTGAACCAGGAGCCACCGGCGACGGCCGACCGGTCGTGGAGCATCAGCGGCTTCCAACCGTGACTCTCGACCTTCGACAACACCGCCCGGTGAAAACCGCACCGCAACACCAACTCCTGGCAGGCGTTGTCGAGCAGTGCCGCAGAACTCGGGACTCCGCGCAGCCTGCTCAGACCGGCCGCACAGTCGGCGAGGCGCTGGCCGCGCATGGCGGTGTCGTGCAGATACCAATCCATCGCCAGCCGTTGCAGATCGAGGACGAGGCCGCAAAGCCGTTGTGCGCATTCGACTTCGTTGCCGGAAAGGCGACGCAACGAGTCGATACACAGGTGCGTGAGGGCGGAGATCGCCTCGGCCGACCGTTCGGGCACGTCCCACTCGACTGCGGGCAGCGTCACCGCGCCGCGCAACTCCCGCGCAACCAGCTCACGCAGGCCGCGCAGTTGGTCGACCAATTCGATCTCGCGCGTCCACCACTCGCCGCTGGGACGAGCCCCCGCTGCGGTGCGCGCACTGTCGCTGATCATCGAGACACTCATCGTCGCCGCCTCTCGCGGTCTCGGGATTCTCGCAGGTAGCACGCGATCGCCGCGGCACGATTCCCGGCGCCCAACTTGTGCAGGATGTGCTTCACGTGGGACTTGACAGTGCTTTCCGCGACCGTCAGCCGATCGGCGAGCTGCGCGTTGGTGGCTCCGCTGGCCAGCAGGGCGAGGACTTCTCGTTCCCGCGCAGTCAGCCGGGCCAGCCGCGACCCCTCGCGGCCCGCACCCCGGCTCTCGCAAATCCCGGCGGCAGGCGCAGGCGCGTAGACCCGGTCGGGTGTCTGGGCCCCGACCTCGGACCCGAGGCCGAATGCCGCAGTGGGGTCCACCTCGTCGAGGCTGCGCACCGCGGCTTCGCACACCTGGGTCACCGCACGCCGCTGTCGCTCGCTGCGCTCGGCGAGCACCGCGCGCTCGTAGACCAGGCCGACGCCGTCGGCGAACATCCGCAGAAGGTCACGATCCAGGTCGGTCAACACCCGCCCCGGCGCCGCAGACGAGGCGTGGATGAGACCGATGACGGCCCCCTCGGCCACGATGGGGGCAACCACGTATTGCGTTGTGCCGGTGCGTTCGACGAGCGGTCGATGAACACGCGGCTCGTGGCCGGCATCGAGCACCAACGCGGGCAGTCGACGGCGCACTACTTCCGCCTCGACAAGCGGAGAGGCCAACGGGATATCCGATGTGTCCACACCGCAGCCTGATTCGTCCACATCGACCGTGACGCGGCCGTCGGCGCCCATCTGGTAGCGCACCACAGGCTGCCATGTCGATCCGGCGACTCGCGAAACGATGACCCACTCGAAAACCGCTGTGCGGCAAATCTCCAGGCCGGCTTGCTGGAGGACGTCCGGCACCGCGGTGTTCTCCCGCAGCAGGGCCAGAGCATCCAACATGCCGCCCAGATCCCGACCGGCCCGCGCGGCCGTCACCGTCATCATCCGGTGTGAGACCGCGCTCGCATCGGCCAGGCGGTCCGCCATCTCGGCGAAACCGACGTTCCCTGGTACCACGCTGATTTCTATGACTCACTCCTCCCGGGACGCGTCGATGCGGTTACCGGTTTACTAACTGACACCATCATTGGTGACGTGGGTCACTTTGTCAATCGGTATGGGCCGAGATCCTTGAGCAGGACTTTCAGGCCAATCGCCCGGGTTGCGCGGTGGTTGCGACATTGACCCGTCCACCGCCGTTAGTTATTTTGAATTCACTACGTCCGCAAGAGTCGAGGTGCATGTGCCCATTCCCTCCCGGAACCTGCCTTGGGCAGGACGCCTCAGGCTGCCGGCGATCGCCGCGCCGATGACCAGCGTCTCCACCCCCGAGCTGGTCATCGCGGCCTGCCGCAGCGGGGTGATCGGGTCCTTCCCCACGCACAACGCCGCGACCACTCGGGAACTCGACGACTGGTTGTCCCGGGCGCAGTCCGAACTCGCCGCCGACGCGGCCCCGGTCGCGCCCAACCTCGTGGTACACCGCAGCAACCCCAGACGGGACGACGACCTCGCCGTTCTCATAGACCACGCAGTGGAGTTGGTCATCACCAGCGTGGGCAGCCCCGCCCCGGTCATCGAACCCCTGCACGACGCGGGAGCCAGGGTCTTCGCCGATGTCGCGAGCCTCGAACACGCCTGGCGGGCGCTGGATGCCGGCGCCGACGGGCTGGTGCTGCTGACCGCCGGTGCGGGAGGCCAGACCGGATCGGCCAACCCTTTCGCGTTCGTCCGCGCGATCCGGGAGAATTTCGACGGACCGGTCGTGCTGGCAGGCGGGATCAGCGATGGTCGCGCAATACTCGCCGCCCAGATCCTCGGCGCCGACTTCGCCTATCTGGGTACGAGATTCATCGCCACGCGCGAGAGTGCAGCCGGCGACGACTACCGCGACGCGCTGGTGGCAGCGACACTCGACGACGTCCGACTCTCCGATCGGGTCGGCGGGATACCGGCCAGTCTGCTGTCCTGCTGGCTCGACGCCCAGTCGGCCTCCGGGTCCGACGAGGTGGGGTCCGGTTTCACCCAGGAACAGCTGCTGACGAACCGGGACGCCTGGAGTGCCGGCCACAGCGTGTCGGGGGTGCACAGCGTCGTCGACGTCGCGGCCCTGGTCGAGGAACTGTTGGCCGGTTACACCACCGCCCGCCGTGAGCTGAAGATAATGATCGATGGATAGCTATCGATCGAGACGGGTCTGTGAAGTACTCCGCTCGTACCCATCATCTCACCAGTTAGAGGTGTCTTTCGGAGCGCCCTTGGTGCGGGCGTCACGGTCATTTAGCGTATCTGCATTCACTTTTGTTCTGACACCATTGCGAGTTCACCGAAAAGGTCGCCCATGACAGTCCTGACATCGGACGTGGATCCCGCCTCCGACGCCTTCCAGCTCAACCGCGAGGTTCAAAGTGCCGCCGTAGCGGAGCTCGACGAACAACTGCGGCTGGTCGCCGACGGCGGCGGCGAGCGGTATGTGAAGCGGCATCACGACCGCGGCCGGCTGCTGGCCCGCGAACGCATCGAACTGCTCGTCGACCGGGATGCGCCGTTCATGGAGCTGTCCGCGCTCGCCGCCTGGGGCACGGAGTTCAACGTCGGTGCGGCCATCGTCACCGGTGTGGGTGTCGTCTCGGGCGTCGAATGCATGATCATCGCCCATGACCCCACCGTCCGGGGCGGCACGATGAACCCCTACACGTTGCGGAAGAACCTGCGCGCACTCGAGATCGCCCGCGTCAACCGATTGCCGGTGGTCTATCTGGTCGAGTCCGGGGGCGCGGACCTGCCCACCCAATCGGAACTGTTCGTCCACGCGGGCAAGATCTTTCACGACCTGACCGAACTCTCCTCGATGGGAATCCCGACCATCTCCCTGGTGTTCGGCAACTCCACGGCCGGTGGTGCCTACGTTCCCGGGATGTGCGACTACGCGGTGCTCGTCGACAAGCAGGCCAAGGTCTTCCTCGGCGGGCCCCCACTGGTGAAGATGGCCACCGGCGAGGAATCCGATGACGAATCCCTCGGTGGCGCCGACATGCACACCAGGGTGTCCGGACTCGGCGACTACTTCGCGGTCGACGAGACCGATGCGATCCGTATCGGCAGGGACATCGTCGCTCACCTCAACTGGGACAAACTCGGCCCGGGACCGACCCAACCGGCTGACGAACCCCTCTACGACGCCGAGGAACTGCTGGGTATCGCCTCCGGAGACTCCCGGGTTCCGTTCGACCCTCGGGAGGTGATCGCGCGGATCGCCGACGGATCGCGATTCTCGGAGTACAAACCGCGATGGGGCACCAGCCTGGCCACTGGCTGGGCGTCGATCCACGGTTTCCCGGTCGGGATCCTGGCCAACACCCGCGGCGTGCTGTTCAGCGAAGAATCCAAGAAGGCAACGGAATTCATTCTGCTAGCCAACCAGACGGACACCCCTCTGATCTTCCTGCAGAATGTCACGGGATTCATGGTGGGCGCTGAGTATGAACAGGGCGGCATCATCAAGGACGGCGCGAAGATGATCAACGCCGTCACCAACAGCACGGTCCCGCACATCACCATCAACATGGGCGGGTCGTTCGGCGCAGGCAACTACGGGATGTCCGGTCGCGCCTACGACCCGAGATTCATGTTCAGCTGGGTCAACGCCAAGCTCGCGGTGATGGGCGCCGCCCAACTCGCCGGTGTGCTGTCGATCGTCGGCAAGGCCGCCGCCGCGGCGGCCGGGCGCGAATTCGACCACGAGGCCGATGCCAAGCGCACCGCCGAGATCGAGGCGCAGATCGAGAAGGAATCGCACTCCTTCTTCGTGTCCGCCCGTATCTACGACGACGGTGTGATCGATCCTCGTGACACCCGGTCGGTACTCGGGATGGCCTTGTCGGCAGCCCATTCCAATGTCGTCGAAGGCCGCCGCGGCTTCGGCGTGTTCAGGATGTGAGACGCAGAAAATGACAACTACCACCATCACCAAACTGCTCATCGCCAACCGCGGCGAAATCGCCGCCCGCATCATTCGTACGGCCAGGGCGATGGACGTCGCCACCGTCGCGCTGTACTCGGATGCCGACCGCGACGCCCCCTACGTCTCAGAGGCCGACGAGTCGGTCCATCTGCCCGGCACCGCACCCGCGGACACCTACCTGCGGGTCGATCTAGTGCTAGCCGCCGCGGCCCGCACCGGCGCAGATGCGGTGCACCCCGGCTACGGATTCCTCTCCGAGAACGCCGATTTCGCTCGAGCTTGCGCGCAGGCCGGCGTGATCTTCGTCGGCCCCAGCCCCGAGGCGATCGTCGCGATGGGATCCAAGATCGCGGCCAAGGACATGATGCGCGCGGCCGGCGTGCCGGTGCTGCCCGGCACCACGGTGGAGTCCGAGGAGGACCAGGATCCGGAGCGGTTGCGCACCGCGGCCGCCGACATCGGCTTCCCGATCCTGGTCAAGGCCGCGTTCGGCGGCGGCGGGCGCGGCATGCGCATCGTGCGCGGCGAAGACGAGCTCGTCGAGGCGGTGGCCAGCGCGCGCCGCGAGGCGGCATCGGCGTTCGGGGACGGAACCGTGTTCCTCGAGAAATTCGTCGAATCTCCCCGACACATCGAGGTTCAGATCTTCGGCGACAGCCACGGCACCGTCGTCCACCTCGGTGAACGCGAGTGCTCGATCCAACGCCGGTACCAGAAAATCATCGAAGAGGCGCCGTCGACCGCGGTCGATGAGGGATTGCGCGACGAACTGGGCCGCGCCGCGGTGGCGGCAGGCAAGGCCCTGTCCTACGAAGGCGCGGGCACGGTCGAATTCGTGATGGCACCCGACGGCTCCTTCTACTTCCTGGAGGTCAACACCCGACTGCAGGTCGAACATCCGGTCACCGAACTGGTGACCGGGATCGATCTGGTGCGGGCCCAACTGCTGGTCGCCGCAGGCCACCCGATCCCCTCCGAGATGCTGCACGCCACGCCTCGCGGACACGCTGTGGAAGTCCGCCTCTACGCCGAAGACGTCGCCGCAGGATTCATCCCGGTGTCGGGAACACTCACCACGCTGGAATTCCCGACGTTCGACGGGATCCGCATCGATGCGGGCTTCACCTCCGGATCCAAGGTGAGCACGTTCTACGACCCGATGCTTGCCAAGGTGATCGGCTTCGGCGCCACGCGCGCCGACGCATGCGCCCGGGTTGCGCGGGCACTGACCGAGACTCGCGTCCACGGCGTTACGACCAACCGCGACCTACTCGTCGGGATCCTGCGCGAGCAGGAGTTTCTGGCCGGCGCAATCGACACCGGCTATCTCGAACGTCACGATCCCGTGGAGTTGACGGGTGCATCGTCCAGCGTCTCGACGCTGCGCACCCACGCCCTGGCGGCAGCGTTGGCGGCGCAGGCAGGACGCCGAGCTGACACCCGGATCCTGCCCGGACTGCCCTCGGGCTGGAGAACTCTGCACAGTCAGGACCAGGTCGTGGCCTTCACCGCGGGCGACCACACCGTGGAGGTCAGGTACCGGTTCGGGCGGGCGACCGTGTCGGTACGCATCGGCGACTGGGAACCGGAGGTCCAGATCGTCGCGTCGTCCGCTTCGTGCCTGGACGCCGTCATCGACGGTGTCCGTCGTCAGTACCACCTGACTGTCTCGGGGACAACGCATTACGTCGACAGTGGGCTGGGATCGTCGGCCCTGACCGAAGTGGACCGGTTCCCCGATCCGAGTGCGAACCAGGAACCTGGATCGCTGCTGGCCCCGATGCCCGGTTCGGTGGTCCGGGTCGAGGTCGACGAAGGCGCCGAAGTGGCGTCGGGCACAACGATCGTGGTGCTGGAAGCGATGAAAATGGAGCACTCTGTTCGTACGCCCGCCGGCGGTGTCGTCGCATCACTGTCCGTCGCGGTCGGTACACAGGTCGAGTCGGGTCAGGTGCTCGCCGTCGTCGCCGAGGCGCAGTCGTGAGCGTCACCCATACCGTCTCCGCCGACAAGGCGTTCTGCGCCGAAGACAAATTGACGACGCGGAAGCCACCGGTATGGAAGGGCATCTGAGCTGTGGACCACGACGCCTACAGACAACTTCTGGCTGACCTCAGCGCCGAGTCCGACTACCTCACCGGGCACCTTCGCGCGCTGAGTTTCCAGCAGTGGGGCCTTGCCACCCCCGCTGCCGGATGGGGAATCCAGGACCAGGTGACACACCTGGCCTACTTCGACGATGCCACGGTGATGGCCCTGCAACAGCCGGACGAATTCCGCCCGTTCGCCGATGCCCTGATGGCCGACGGCATGGATTTTCCCGACCGCATCGCGGCCAATCACCGAATCCTCGCTCCGGAGAGCATGCTCGACTGGTATGCCGATTCGCGGGCGAAACTGCTCGATATGCTCTCCAAGCACGAACCCCGGGACCGGATGCCGTGGTTCGGCCCCGACATGAGCGCCGCCTCGGCGGCGACCGCCCGGCTGATGGAAACCTGGGCACACGGCCAGGACATCTACGACGCTCTAGGCATCGAACATCCGCCGAGCCCGGGGTTGAGGAGCATCGCCCATCTCGGCGTGGCGACATTCGCCTTCTCACACCGGATTCACGGCGTCGAGGTTCCCTCTCATGCGGTGCACGTGGCACTCGACGCGCCCGACGGTGGCCTGTGGACCTGGGGCCCCGGTGACAGCGCCGACAAAGTGCGCGGTTCCGCAGAGGATTTCGTCCTCGTGGTGACGCAACGCCGACATTGGACTGAAACCGACCTGGTGGCCGAGGGCTGCGCCGCGAAGGGATGGCTCGAACTCGCACAGGCCTACGCGGGTGCGCCCAGCCGCCGTCTACCAGAGGTCACACCGTGAGCACACGCCCCGTCCGAATCGGAAACGCATCAGGGTTCTACGGTGACCGCCTCACCGCCATGCGCAGCCTGATCGACGGCGGTGACATCGATGTGATCACCGGTGATTATCTTGCCGAGCTGACCATGCTGATCCTGTGGAAGGCGCGGCAGAAGGATCCTGAAACCGGCTATGCCCGAACTTTTCTGACGCAATTCGCCGATGTCGTCACCGACTGCGCCGACCGCGGCATCAAGATCGTCGTCAACGCCGGTGGACTGAACCCGGCTGGGATGGCCGGGCAGGTCCGCAGGATCGCGGCCGCGGCCGGTGTGGACATGAAAGTCGCCCACGTCGAGGGCGACGATCTGATGCCGAACCTGCGCTTCCTGCAGGACAGCGGAATCGCTTTCGAGCATCTTGACACCGGCATCGCGCTGGCGGATTCGGATCGCTCGCCGATATCCGCGAACGCCTACCTCGGTGGCTGGGGTATCGCCGCAGCCCTGCGTGGCGGTGCCGACGTCGTGATCACCGGTCGGGTGACCGACGCCGCGCTAGTCGTCGGAGTCGGGGCCTGGTGGCACAACTGGCAGCCCACCGACTACGACGCGCTCGCCGGCGCGGTCGCCGCCGGCCACATCATCGAGTGCGGCCCGCAAGCCACCGGCGGCAACTACTCGCAACTGGACGAGATCACCGATCGCCGGTACCCGGGCTCCCCCATCGCCGAACTCGCCTCGGACGGCGGATCCGCCATCACCAAGCACCCCGGCACCGGCGGCCTCGTCTCCGTCGGCACGGTGACCGCCCAACTTCTGTACGAGGTCGCCTCACCGGCCTACGCCAACCCCGACGTCGTCGCGCACTTCGACACCATGGCGGTCACGCAGGACGGCCCCGACCGTGTCCTGGTCACGGGCACCGTCGGCAGCCCCCCTCCGCCGACGCTGAAGGTGGCGATGAACGCCATCGGCGGCTACCGCAACACCATGACAATGGTGCTCACCGGACTCAACATCGAAGACAAGGCCGCCTGGGCAGCCGACGAGCTGTTCGAAATATTGGGCGGCAAAGATACTTTCGATGACGTCGACGTGCAGCTGCTGCGATACGACCGACCGGACCCCACCTCCCTGCCGGAGGCGACGGCGCATCTGCGGATCACCGTCAAGGACCGCGAGCTGGCCAAGGTCGACCGCGCGTTCTCCAACGCGGTGGTGGAACTGGCGGTCGCGGGCTACCCCGGATTCCACACGACCACTCCCCCGGGATCGGCCAGCGAATTCGGGGTGTACTGGCCGACTCTGGTACCTGCGACGACGGTGGAACACACGGTCATGCATGCCGACGGCACCCGCGAAGTGATCCCGCACCCGGTGCGTACCGAGCCGGCAGGGCCGGAGCTGACGGTCGACACCATTTGCGCGCCAGTTGATTTCGGCCGGACCCTTCGGCGTCCGCTGGGGAACGTGGTGGCGGCGCGTTCCGGCGACAAGGGCGGAAACGCCAACGTCGGCGTCTGGACCGACACCCCCGAGCGGTGGGACTGGCTGCACGCGCATCTGAGCGTCGAACGCCTGCGGGAGCTGATCCCCGAGGCTGGAGGGCTTCCGATACGGCGTTACGCATTCCCGAACCTCAAGGCGCTCAACTTCGTCATCGTCGGATACCTGGGTGAGGGCGTCTCGTCATGCACGAGAACCGATCCGCAGGCGAAAGGTCTCGGCGAATATCTGCGCGCACTGCACACCGACATCCCCGAAAGGTTCGTCAAGTAATGGACTTCCTGGAATCACCGGAACACCGCGACCTCCGACAGGCCGTCGGCGCCGTCACCGACAAGTACGGACCCGGGTACTTCGCGGAGTGCGCTACGGCCGGAGAACCCACCACCGATCTGTGGCAGGACCTCGCCGCACACGGCTTCATCGGGATCAGTCTGCCTGAGGAGTTCGGCGGCGGCGGTGCAGGGATGGCTGAACTTGCCATCGTCTGCGAAGAAACCGCCGCACACGGATGCCCACTGCTGCTGCTGCTGGTGTCCTCGGCGATCTCCGGTGAACTGATCGCCAGATACGGCAGCGCGGAGCAAAGGCAGGAATGGTTGCCCCGCATGGCATCCGGGGAGACGAAGGTGGTCTTCGCGATCACCGAACCTGACGCCGGATCCAACACCCACAAGATCAGCACCACGGCCCAGCGAGACGGTGACGACTACGTCCTCACCGGCACCAAGTACTACATCTCCGGTGTCGACGAAGCCGGCGCGCTGATCGTGGTTGCCCGGACGGCCCCGGAGAAACTGTCGCTGTTTCTGGTGCCCACCGATGCGCCCGGGTTGGTCGCGCACCGACTGCCGGTCGGTATCAGTCTGCCCGAAAAGCAGTTCACGCTGCATTTCGACAATGTCCGACTGCCGGCGACAAGTCTTGTCGGCACCGAACACGAGGGCTTCCGTCAGGTCTTCGACGGGCTCAACCCGGAGCGGATCACGGGCGCTGCGGTGTGCCTCGGCGTCGGGCGACACGCCATCGCGAAGGCAGCCGACTATGCCCGCGTCCGCTCGGTGTGGGGACCCGCGATCGGTTCCTACCAGGCAATCTCGCACCCGTTGGCGCAGGCGCGAATCGAAGTGGACCTGGCGGCGATGATGACCGCGAAGGCGGCGTGGCTCTACGACAACGGCCATCCCGCCGGCGAGGCGTCGAACATGGCCAAGTACGCCGCGGCCGAAGCGGCGGTCGCGGCCGCCGACCAGGCGATTCAAACCCACGGCGGCAACGGGCTGTCTGCGGAGTACGGTCTGCTCCCCCAGTGGGGCCTGGCGCGATTGTTGCGGATCGCTCCGGTCAGCCGGGAGATGATCCTGAACTACGTGGCACAACACACCCTCGCACTCCCCCGGTCCTACTGAAACTCGAGGTCACCGATGCTCATCCACAGCACCGACAAGCGCGTCCGGACAGTGACCTTCGACCGCGCAGAGGCGATGAACGCCTTCAACGAGGCGCTCTACCACGCCACTGCCGACGCACTGCTCGACGCCGCGAGCGACGATGACGTCGCCGTCGTGGTTCTCACCGGACAGGGACGCGCCTTCTGCGCGGGCACCGATCTGCAGGAGATGCTGGACCGGGATCCTTCAATCCCGTTCACCGAGGGGGCCCATGGCTTCCGCCGGCTGATCGACAGCCTTATCGACTTCCCGAAACCGTTGGTGTGTGCCGTCAATGGAATCGCCGTCGGATTGGGCACCACCCTTCTCGGCTACGCCGACCTGGTCTTCATGTCGACGAGTGCCCGGCTCAAATGCCCGTTCACCAGTCTCGGCATCGCACCCGAGGCGGCGTCGACGTATCTGCTGCCTGAGCTGATCGGTCGACAGAATGCCGCGTGGATTCTGATGTCCTCGGAGTGGATATCGGCCGAGGAGGCGCTGGCGATGGGGCTGGCGTGGAAGGTCTGCGAGCCGGCGGAGTTGATGCCTACCGCCTTTGACTATGCCGAACGCCTCGCCGCGCAGCCTCTCGAGAGCCTCGTCGCCGTCAAGCAGGCGATGGGCGCTGCACACGCCGCGGACATCAGGGCTGCGCTCGCGCTGGAGAACGCGCTCCTCGACAGGCTCGTCGGCGGTCCGGCGAACACCCAGGCGCTCAACGGCTTCGCCGCCGCTCGAGCATCCCGGGAGCGATGAGTTGCCCGGCGTCGCCTGGACGCTACTCGGCGGTGCCATCCTCGCGGAGGTGATCGCTACCAGCATGTTGAAGTCCACCGAGGGCTTCACCCGGTTGTGGCCGACGCTGGCATGCCTGCTCCTCTACGGTGCCGCCTTCATGTTGCTCGCCCAGTCGATCTCGCATGGCATGCAGGTCGGTATCGCGTATGCGCTTTGGTCCGCGATAGGCACCACGGTCATCGTCGCGGTGGGTGTCACCTTCCTCGGAGAGCCGATCTCGACGCTGAAAGTGATCGGCGTTGCGCTCGTGGTCTCAGGAGTCGTGACACTGCAGCTCGACGGACATCAGGCCTGACTAGTCTTCGCACCCTCGGCGCCGGCGCGCTGCACGTAGTTCTCTGCGGCCCGCGCGATGAAGTCCTCGGTGGGTTTCGGCTGCCAGCCCAGCTCGCGGGTGGCCTTCGCGTGGCTGGCCGGTGAGGTGTGCGCCAGCAGGAAGGCGCTCTGCCTGCTCATCGGAACCTGAACGGGCAGTATCGATCCCACTGCATCGGCGAGGCGGGCGAAGCCGTACACCACGGCCATGGGGACACCGAAGCGGGGCCGGCGGGCGCCCACCGCGTCCGCCGCGGTGGTGAGCAGCTCGCGGTGCGTCATGAACCGTTCGGAAGCGATGTAGCGCTCACCGACGCGTCCCCGAAGCGAAGCCCGCAGCATCGCATCGGCCGCATCGTCGATGCCCACCACCTCGGCACCGACACCCTTGACATAGAACGGCAACTTGCCGAGCGCTGCAAGCTGGACGAACATGCCCTGGCGCGGCTGAAAGTCCGGTGGCCCGTACGGGTTCGAGACGTTGACCACGACGGCAGGCAGCCCACGTTCCGTAGCGTAGGACAGCACCAGCTGCTCGGCGGCACGCCTGGACTCGATGTAGCCGCCTGCGCGGTCGGCCCAGTTGAACGGTGTGTCCTCGTCGACGGTCTCCCCGTTCTCCCCGACGGCGATGGTGCCGATCGTGCTCAGGAACACGAACCTTTCCAGGTTCGCGGCCGCTGCGACGTCGAGCACCTTGCGAAGGCCTTCGACGTTGGTCGCGAACAGTGGTGCGGGATCCTTGAGCTCCGCCCTGGTGTCGACGATGCAGTAGTACACGACGTCACGGTCCGCCATCGCGGCTGCGGCTGTCGCGGGGTCGAACGGATCCCCGACAGCCCGCTCGACGTCGATCCTGTCGACTCCCTTGGTGGAGCTGGACTTTCGCAGCAGCACGCGGACGTCGGCGCCACCGGCGGCGAGTTGGCGGGCCACACAGGCCCCCACGTTGCCGCTGGCACCCATCACCAGGGCCCGCTGGCCTGCCACGTTCACGTCGTCGTCGCTCGTCACAACGACACGATAACCGAGGACGATACGGTAAGAGCGACGGTCAGCGGTTACTCGACGTGCTGGCGAAGCTCGGAGGCAGCGTCCGACTCGGTGTCGTACACCCGCACGATCGCCTCGTCGCCCTTCTTGAGGTAGGTGGACTCACCCAGCGGCGTGTACCGGGTCGCCCCGATACCGATCAACACGTGCTCGGGATGACCGCTGGCGACCATCAGCGCGCCGACGTCCTCGAGCGGGGTGTCCGGCGAGCCCTTCTGGTTGGCCAGCCGCTCCACGATCCAGTCGAGCAGCACTTCTCCGTAATAGGAGTAACCGATGAGCGGGCTGTCGACGCCGTAGTCGTGTTCCTCACCGTCGCTGTTGAGATGGCAGACCAGACGCAGGGTCGCCGTGGGACCGTCCGGGGTGAGGTCGCTGATGTCGAAGAACTCGGCGGCGACCCCCTTGGACGCGGGCCCCCAGTTCTTCTTGTGGCTGATCTTCTTCGCCCCGGGCCTGCGGATCGAGCAGTCGTTGAACGCCCCCAGCGCGAAGGGTTGCAGCGTGACGATGGTGTCGCCCTCCCACACCGCCCGGCATGCCAGTCCCACTTCGGGCTCGATCTGCAGGTTGAGCGGGCCGGAGAACTCGGGGCTTTCGGCCGGCAGCACGATCGCGTCGTGGGACAGTGGGAACTCGCCGAGGAAGGTGTCCGATCCGGGCGCGTACCAGGGGAAGATGCCCTTCGGCGCGGCACCCTCAGTCGTCACGTTGACGAAATCGGCGGCCTCGCCGGCCTGTTCCAGATGCCCGGCGAAGTTGCCGGCGACTCCGAAACCGAACCAGGTGCGCATCTCGTCCAGGGAGATTTCGATCACGCCCAGCAGCGTACGCGCAGGCCGTAGTCAGCTCGCGAGCGTGGTTTCGGGGTGCACGCCGTACCTGCCCCGGTAATACACCGCAAACGCTTCGACCACACCGAACCCCCAGCGCGCCGCGATGTCGGCCACGGTGGCAGTCGCGGGGTTGTTGGCGATCAGATCGCGGTGGGCGTGGTCCAACCGCACCTTGCGCAGGTATTCCTTCGGGGTGCAGCTCAAGTGGCGCCGAAACATCGCGGCGACCGACTGCGGAGTCACGCGGGCGGCCGCGGCGATGTCGCCCAGTGAGATGTCTTTGTCGGCGTTGTCGTCGATGAACGCCAGCGCGCGTTCCAGCAGCCGCGGACTGCTGTCCTGGACGCGGGGTGGGGCGGCCGCGGTGTTGGGGAACGCGGCGAGCACACATCCCGCGAGGTAGCGGAGCAGTGGACCGGTCACCAGGGGTTGCGAAGCCGCATGGGCATTGGACGCGACGTCGCGCCGCAGGTGTGACATCACGTCGGCGAGGTGGCGGTTCGCCTCCTCCGAGACCGGTGCCAGCGACGTCAGGTCGACAGGCTCGCCGGCTGCGTCCAACCCGCCGGAGGCCACCTGCGCCAACAGGTTCCGGTCCAGCACGATCGTGTCGTAACGGGCGTGGTCGATATCGCCGTGGATCCGTTCGCCGCGACGCCCGCCGAACGCCAGAACCGTACCGGCGCCATGCCGTTCCGGCGACCGACCAGGCAGGTGGCCGCCCAGCATCCCTCCGCGCACCCGGCACAGGAGTACATCCTCGGACGGGTCCATGTCGGCGATCACGCGAAAGTTGAACTCGGCGTCGTCGATAGTCAGCGGACCCACGCTGGACCGAAAAATCCGGGTCCGCCCGCCCGGGACGTCCCGGTCGGGCAACAGTCGCATCGCCGAATAGGCCGCGCTCAAGGCAGCCTCCACCTCGCCGATGTCATCGGCCTCGACGATCACCGCCTCACTCACGGGCGCCCCCCAACTGCGAATAGGCCGTCCGACAGTCAGCAGCATCTTCGCACCGGGGTACCCCACTTCAGGGACTTTCAGCAAAGATCACGGAGGACGGATGTCTGGCCGGTGTGCTGCGCGGGTACTGGTGAACCCAGACAGAGGGAGTGAACATGACCGGTGACAGCACATCTGAAAAGAAGGCCGAGGAGCCGGCCGGCGGCAGGCCCGGTCCCGAAGACCACGGCCGCGAGGGCGGCATGGCAACCCGGGAGATCGCGCCCGAGCTGACCGAACCCGACGGGGACGGCGACTAGTCAGCGGCGGCGCCGCAGCCAGACGACCAGACCGATGCCGGCCACCACCGCGAGCAGTGCGCCGACCGGGACGGCGGGCCGACTCAACGCGTTCTGCTTGGCGTCGGCGACCGCCTGTTGGGCGCGTGCTTTGACGTCCAGCTTGTCCGAGAGCGCACCGACCGTTGCGCCGAGTTCACCGCGCGTCTGTTCGATGTCAGCCTGAAGCTCGGCGATGCCGGCGTCGGGCCCGGGCTCGGGCCGCGCGTCAGGTCCTGCTGCCATGGCGTGCCTCCTTGATCTCATCGATGTCGGACTTGACGCTGTCCACGGATTGCGCGGCCGGCGGTGGAACCTGTTCGGCGTGCTTCTTCCCGACCAGCGCCGCGATGCCGGCACCGGCGAACAACACGACTGCGACGATCACCGCCGACAACCACACCGGCAGCGCCAGTGCCAGTGCCGCCACCGCGCCGGCGATCAGCGTCGCCAGGCCGAGTACGGACAGCAGTGCGGCAGCGCCGACCATTCCCGCACCCAGCCCGGCATGCTTGGCCGACTCCTGCATCTCCTTCTGCGCCAACCGCATCTCGTCGCGGACAAGCCGTGACGTCTGCTCGGAGAGTTGACTCACCAACTCCCCCATCGATGGCTCCGTCTTCGAATGCGTCACCGCATCTCACCTCCTGAGCGCCGGCGGGACTTGTCCGTCGGATGCCCACTGCGGAGCTCCGCAAACGCGTCAGTGGGTAGCCGTCCCCCCACGGTCACGACATTCGCCTCTTCTTCCTCGCGCGGTCACCCCTGCAACACCGCATCGGGCGGTGTCACGGCGACCACCCGGTAGCTGACGCCGGCGGGCCACCCGAGATGACCCTGCAGGTACAGCTGGATCCACGTCGGCTCACCGGACGGATCGGCGGCGAAGGTGGCGGCCGCGCGGGTGACGGCACTGACCTCTCCGGACCCACACAGCGCGACGGAAACGCTCAGCCCGGCGCCGGCGAGCGCAGCGCCCGAATACGGCAGGCTGTCGGGCAGGTAGAACGACGCCTCCACGTTCGGCGTCCTGATCCCTTTCGGCGCGTTCGCGGCCCGGCGCAGCAGCATGCCTGCCGCCTCCGGTTTGCCGTCGAACCACACCACCCCGGCGTAGTCGGTGCGGCGCGCCTCGCCACCCCCGGGAAGACGCACCAGGGTGTCGACACGGGGCTGCGGTTCGACCTCGATCAGCGTCATGGCTGCACTCTAGATTCTCGAACTGGCTTCCCACTGAACGTATTCGCCAATCCGGTCCATGGCGGAGTCGGACCTTCCTCGCGGGGCGCTTCATCGGTTTGGGTGGGAGGTGTCGATCTTCGGTGGGCTCACGCGTGCCGTTTCGGTGAGCGGGGTTGCGCTGTTGCGGGTGCGGATCCAGCTTGCGGTAATGGCGATGGTGAGCAGGGCGACGACGACGGCCAAGGAAATGCCCGTGGGGATTTTGTAGATCTCCAGCAGCAGCATCTTGATGCCGACCCAGACCAGGACCAGAGCGAGACCCAATTTGAGATAGATGAAGCGGTGCATCAGGTCGGCGAGAAGGAAGTACATGGCTCGCAGGCCGAGGATGGCAAAGGCGTTGGAGGTGAACACCAGAAACGGTTGCTGGGTGACGGCAAAGATGGCGGGGATGGAGTCCACGGCGAAGACGATGTCGGTGACCTCGACCAGAACGAGTACCGCCAGCAGTGGAGTGGCCACCCAGCGTCCGGCTTGCCGAATGAGGAATTTCTGGCCGTGGTAGGTGTCGGTGACCGGGATGAGGCGGCGAAACAGCCGCAGCACCATGCTGCGCTCGGGATTGATAGTTTCGTTGCGGTGCAGCGCCATTCGGATTCCGGTGGCTACCAGGAATGCGCCGAAGATGTACAGGATCCAGGCGAAGCTGGCGATCAGGACTGAGCCGGCGGCGATGAACACTGCTCGGAATACCAGCGCGCCGAGTACTCCGTAGAACAGCACCCGGTGCTGGTATTCCCGTGGCACCGCGAAGTAGCTGAAGATGATCGCGAAGACGAACACGTTATCGACCGCGAGCGATTTCTCGATGACGTAGCCGGCGTAGTACTGGGCGGCGAACTCCGCCCCCCACATCCACCACACGATGGCCCCGAAGGCCAGCCCGAGGGTAACCCATACCGCTGACCAGGCGGCAGCCTCACGCACAGTCACGACGTGCGCGTCACGGTGGGCGAACAGGTCGATGGCGAGCATGGCCAAGATGACGCCAAGGACCGCAGCCCACGCCCACAACGGAACAACCATGTGCTTTTCCTCCGGTTCGAACGGGTGAACCGGAGGTCTCCCCAACCATCGCACGCTGGTATTGCGAGCGGTGGTGCTCAGACCGGGCAGCCGCAGGGGGCTGCCGTAATGACGATCCGAGCGAGGCGGGTACTCCCCTCCACGGACCAAGAATGACGAACTTCAGTTCGTCTGTCAAGCCGGATGCAGCACACCGTAGGTTTTCGATCCCGGTTCGAGTGCGTTCTGGCGTCACCGAGTTTCCATGCCTTAACGTCGTCGGCATGCGATCCGCTGAACCCTCCGCCGTGAACTCGGCGCTCGACGCCCCGCACGGCACTGCGGGCAGCGGAGCGGCGGCCGGGGGATCGTGGACCTTCCTGAGCAACCACGCCCATGTACTGCTCTGCCTCGCCGACGACCCACACCAAACTCTGCCCAAGATCGCCGCACGTGTCGGAATCACAAGCCGCGCAGTGCAACTGATCGTGTCCGACCTGATCCTCGGCGGCTACCTCACGCGCACGAAAGTCGGCCGCCGCAATCACTACCAAATTAACCCCGACGGGCACCTACGCCACCCGCTGGAGGCTCACCATCGCGTCGCCGACCTCATTTCGGCGCTCGGCCCGACTGCGCGGTCGTAATCGCTTGTCGACCTCACCATGACAACTCCTTGACACGCGAACTGGAGTTCGTCATTCTGGGGTCGAGGGGAGTACCTCATTTCAGCCTGACGTTCGTCAACACGTTCCGGCCATCCGGACCCGGCGCAGGCAGCCCGCTTGATCAGAGTCGCTGACGGGCCGAGGAAGACCTCGTTCTAGAGCGCATCACACCCGCTTAGCCTGGATACACCGATTAGGTAGCGGCGCGGAGTGGGTTGTAACGCCGAAATGCCCTGTCGTGGTGAAAGAATGAGATTTCTCTAAGATCACATTCGGCCACAACGAAGGGCATCTCGTAGATGCAACTATCTCACACCCGGCCCGTAGCCTCAGCAGTCTTCGATGACCCGAATCTGGTGTCGTGCGCCGGGCTGGTCCCGATGGCCGCCTTGGCCGGCCAGTGCGGCCTGGCCGCACTGGCGGATGAGCATCTCAGCGTCCCGACCGACAAGGGCTCCAACAGTGGCGCGAAAGTCGCCTGCCTGGTCGCAGGCATGGTGGCCGGAGCCGACAGCATCGATGACATGGCCTTATTGCGGCACGGGGCGATGGGCACCGTGTTCGACCGCCCGTATGCACCCTCGACCTTGGGGTCGTTCCTGCGCGCATTCACCTTCGGGCATGTCCGCCAACTCGACGCGGTGGCCTCCCGGTTCCTGGCGGGCCTGCATGCCCGCACCCCGCTGCTGGCCGGGATCGACGGCCCGATCCTGGTCGATCTGGACGACACCATCATCGAAGTCCACGGCTATGCCAAACAAGGATCCGGATACGGCTACACCCGGGTCCGCGGGCTCAACGCGTTGATCGCCACGCTCACCACTACCGCCGGTGCGCCGGTGATCACCGGTGCCCGTCTGCGCAAAGGATCGTGCGGCTCACCACGGGGAGCCAAGCGGATCATCGCCGACACCCTGGCCACCGTGAACCGTCTGCGCAGCCCCGAAGCCACCGGCAAGCCGCTGCTGCGAGCCGATTCAGCCTTCTACGGCCATCCCACCGTCGCTGCAGCACTGCGCGGCGGCGCTGAGGTATCGATCACGGTGCGGATGGACACCAAAGTCAAAACCGCGATCGCCCAGATCCCCGACGACGCGTGGACACCGATCGAGTACACCGACGCCATATACGACGAACCCACCAAGCGATGGATCTCCCGCGCCGAGGTCGCCGAGATCGGATTCACCGCGTTCAGTTCCAAGAAAGCCAGCCAGCAGGTGCCCGGCCGGTTGGTGGTGCGCCGCATCCCCGACCTCAACACCACCGGCAGTGACGGGCAGCAGACCTTGTTCGACACCTGGCGCTTCCACGCGTTCTTCACCACCACTGATCTGGACACCGTCACCGCCGACAAGACCCACCGCGGCCACGCCATCATCGAACAGGTTCATGCCGACCTGAAGAACTCCGCCCTGGCTCACCTGCCCTCAGGGAAATTCACCGCCAACGCCGCCTGGCTGGTCATGGCCACCATGGCGTTCAACCTCACCCGCGCCGCCGCGACCCTTACCAGGGGACCGTTGGCCAAAGCCCGCACCGCTACCATCCGCCGAACGCTGATCAGCGTCCCAGCCCGTATCGCGTCCTCAGCCCGCCGGCTGACCCTGCACCTACCACGAGACTGGCCCTGGGAACATGCCTGGAACACCCTGTTCGGCAGCCTGTCTCACCAAAATCGGCCCATCATCGCCTAACCAGGTCCTCTCAACCCATCCCGCGACGCGAAAGACCAACAGGAACAACCCGACAGCGAGGCCGGGCGATCCCTGGTACGCACACCACTGCACACACCAGAATCAAGCCGCACAATCGAACTCATCACCACGCAATCAGCTGATCGGTGGATCGAGGCTTAGGCGGTGTTGAGGCCTTTCCAGACGGGACCTGCCGTGACCATGACCCCATCCGCCCCCCACCGCATCGGCGATACATCAGCTGTCGCAACCGCATTCGGCATCACCGACACCGACCACCTCGTCCCGGTCACTACAGACATGGTGACCGTGCTGCAGTCGATGCGGTCCGATCCGAGCATCTCCATCTTGGCCAGCACCCAGCCCGGCCCCCGCCCGGGGGGCAAGGACATCGCCACGCTGCGATCCCTCGCGAGTCAGGCGCGTCAACGGCTAGCGGTCGAAGGCTGCACGGACGCCGTTGCGCTGCTTGATGCGCTGTCGGCGATGATCACCGAAGCGCTCGGCCAACCCGCTGACCGAGCAATAGCGCTGTTCGTCAACCGCGCTTACAGCTGCTGGGCCACTCTGCCGGTTCCCGTGATTGACCGCTGCGTCATCGATCCCACCTTCGCCACCCGCGACCTGGTGCGCGCCCTCCACCACACCCCACGCCACACCGTGCTCCTGCTGTCCACCGACCAAGCCCGCCTCCTGCACGGACATGGCGCCACCCTCACCCCCTCCCCCGCCGGCGCCTTCCCCATCCACCGACGCGTCACCGGCAAGAACCGGGGCAGCACCGCCGAACGGCCCGACGACTTCTTGCGCCGCGTCGACCGCGCACTGGGCGCCGCGCTGAAGCTCAACCCCACACCGCTCGTGCTGGCCGCCGCCGAACCGACCGCCTCCACCTTTCACAACCTGTCCCGCAACACCGCCCGCCTGGCCGGCACCGTGAAAGGCAACCACCTCACCACCCCCACCGAAGGCCTGGTGGACCTCATCCGCCCGGTGCTGCGTGACTACCTGACATCACGGGGCCAAGAAGCTCTCGGCCACGTGGAGCGTCGCGCCCGCACCGGACGAGTACTGCGCGACATCGACAGTGCCTGGCTGGCCGCCCGCTGGGAACGCCCCGAGATGCTCGCCGTCGAAGAGCAGTACTACTACCCCGCCCGCCTCGACGACACCGGGGACACGCTCATCCCCGCAACCGATGTCGATCACCCCGACGTCATCGACGACGCCGTCGACGAACTCATCGAAACAGTACTCAGCCGCGGCGGCTGGATCGCCCTGGTTGCACCGGGCGAGCTACCGGACAACACCCACTTAGCCCTAACGCTACGCAGTCGCTGATCTGCCCGCTGCGCCGCAGCGGCTGCATCTATCGATCGAGTCCGCCTGCCGGCGCCGAGGCGGACAGGGTTCCCCAGAAGTCCTTGCCGGAACCCGATTCCTGCTCACGCGTGATTCCAGAGCCCACGCTGCTTATCAGCAGCCACTTCTGCACTGCGAAAGGACCATTGCGACCATCCTGTTTGGTCTCAGCTGACCCGCGCCACACCCAGCTCTACTCGGGACGGGTGGGGCCGTACCACTGACAGAACAGCAGTGCGACCTCCACGTCGAGGCGGTCGTCGATGATGGGCCTGCCACGCCGCTCTATGGCACGGGCCACTCTGTACTTGACGGAGTTGGCGTGCATGTTGAGTTCTTCACCGGCGGCTTTGAAACTCGAGCCCGTGCGAAGAAACACACGCAAGGTGCTGCGGAGGCGCTCATCGTTCTCGGTTGGGCTCGCCAGTGGGCCTAGTACCCGGGCGGCCCATTCGGCTGCTGCGTCCATGTCGCCAGCCAACAGTCCGACCATCGCGACGCCGGGATCCGCTGCAGCGACCAGTTGAGAACCGTTGGAGTCCAGGGCAACTGCAACACTGCGGGCGTTGCGCGCCTGCTGGTGGGAACGGCGAAAGCCGTCGAGGCCGGGATGAGGATCACCGACAGCGAGTCGGGGACTGTCCGGACGTGTCGCCACGAACGCACGAAGATCGTCGATCACCGTGTCGACGACGACGCGGGGAAGTGGGATCCACGCCCAGCCTGTCAGGCGGTCGACGGGGATGAACAATGTCTCCCCGGAGGTTCCGACGGAGCGGGCGAAGTCCTGAACGAACCTCTCCATCGCGACGAGTTCGTCACCGCCGGCGATTTCCGTGCGCCAGAGGATAACGGCCACATGAGTACCGTTGAGGGGGTATGCAATTGCCGAGCTCATCGCGTCGGCGTCGACATCACCTCCGGCGAGGATCTCCCTGACGCGTAACGCGCGCAGGTTGTTTCGGTTCGAAAGCCAGCGGTCGTACTCATCTTGATAGGTTTCGACCACCTGCTGGGAGATCCAGTCGATGTAGGTGAAGGTGACGTCGGCGATCTGGCTGTCGACGTCGAGACTCATCTGCAGGTCCAGGTTCAGCTCGCGGATCTGTTCACGTGCCGCGGCGAGCACCGCCTTGTGTCCAAGTCGATAGGCGCGCACCAGCGCGTTCACGGAGACTCCGCGCTGGGCAAGACGTCTCGCGTGTTCAAGGGCAGCGGTCGGCGGCTTGAAGTGTTCGATCGGAATGTCATGACGGATCGCGGAGAAGACCGTCTCGATGTTGGCCTCGACGGTGTCGCGCAGCAGGTCCGCGAGTTCACCGTCCCCGCTCAACTCGCCGACATCGTCAAGAAGCATCCGCTGCACGTTGCGAGTCAGGTCGGCAAGTGTGCCGCTGAGATGGTCGACGACGGTCGCGGCGGCGCGAGCAGTTGCGGCGTCGTAGCCGCGCGACGCTGCCATGTCTCGCACTCTAGTCCTCCTTGTGCGAGCGGCGGAAGCTGACGACTCCGGTGCGGGGGTTACCAACTGCGCCGTATGGAGAGTCCTGCCGAGCTTGGGCAGAGGTAAGTAGTTGCGCAATCGAGGTAGCAACGTTGTTGTGGCCGAGAGGGATTCAGCCCATCCCGGTAGGCGGCCGACGGCGATGCTGCAGGTCGAGGTCCACCAGCCTGGTCTCCTCGCGCCGAGTCGCCGGCATGCTCGGGCTCTAGGCTCTACACCGATTCATCAACCGACGCGAGCCGATCTGTGCGGATCTCAACGATCGGCAGCCGCAATGCCCCCGGCGCCCCCTGGGGGACCACCGGTCTGATCGGCGGGATCGGCGGTCAGGGGGACGTTGAACAGGTGCGATCAAGTCAGCGGCGCACGACCTCTTCCATGACGAAGTCGGCTTTCGCCGCGCCGCAGTCCGGGCAGGTCCAGTCCTCGGGGACGTCCTCCCACCGGGTGCCCGAGGCGATGCCCTCCTGCGGCCAGCCTTTCTCTTCGTCGTACTCGAGCCCGCACTGGATGCAGCGGTAGAGCTTGTAGTCGTTCATTGCGACACTCCCACTGGTTCGAAGTCGACCTTGTCCCGCACCGCGCAGTCGGGGCACGTCCAGTCGTCGGGGATCTTCTCCCAAGCCGTTCCTGCCGGAAAGCCCTCCCGGGCACACCCTTTGGACTCGTCATAGACGTAACCGCAACCGGGGCAACCGTAGGACGCCATCAGGCCGCCGCCCCGTAACGTGCCAGGATCTTGGCGCGCCGACGTGGATTCAGATTCGCCTTGGTGATATCGCCGTGGTAGTGCTCCAACACCCGGTGATCCATGAACTTGCGCCAGAGCGGCGGAAAGTAGGTCAGGGCGATCAACGCACCGTAGCCGGCGGGAAGGGTGGGAGTCCCGTCCATGCTGCGCAGAATCTGATACCGCCGTGTCGGGTTCGCGTGATGATCGCTGTGTCGCTGCAGGTGGTAGAGGAACAGGTTGGTCGCCAGGTGATCGGAGTTCCAACTGTGGTGCGGCGCGCAACGCTCATAGCGCCCGTCGGGCAGCTTTTGGCGGAGTAGTCCGTAGTGCTCCAGGTAGTTGACCGATTCCAACAGCGACGGACCGTAGAGCGCCTGGAACACGATCAGCGGAATCAACGCCGGGCCGAAGATTGCGAGCATCACCGCCCAGAACACCACCGACATCAGCAGAGCGTTTATGACGTCGTTGCCCAGCCAGGTCGTAGGGTTCCACGGGCTCTTGCCCGTGCGGCGGATACGCGCGGCCTCCAGGGCGACTGCGGACTTGGCGCTGCCGATCACGGTGCGCGGCAGGAAAGCCCAGAAGGATTCCCCGAAACGGGCCGATGCCGGATCCTCAGGGGTGGCGACTCGCACGTGGTGGCCGCGGTTGTGCTCGATGTAGAAGTGCCCGTAACACACCTGGGCAAGAGCAATTTTCGACAGCCACCGTTCCAACGAGTCTCTCTTGTGGCCCAGCTCGTGGGCGGTGTTGATCGCCACCCCACCGATGATTCCCACCGAAAACGCCAGTCCGATCTTGCCCAGCCAACCCAGCGACCCTGAGTAACCCAACCAGCTCAGATCCTTCGCGGTGAACAGATAGGCGCTTAAGATGACGCTGGCGTATTGGAACGGAATGTAAGCGTAGACGCAGTACCGGTAGTACTTGTCGAGTTCCAGCTGCTCCATCATCGACTCCGGCGGGTTCTGACCATCGACGCCCAGGCGCATGTCGGCCGCCGGCAGCACCACGTACAGCAGGAACGGCCCGATGAAGAAGAACGCCTGCGACGCGACGTGCCACCCGAGTTGGTTCAAGGCCCATACCACCGGGAGGATCAGGAACAGCATGGTCGGGATGACCAGGCCGAGCATCCACAAGTGGCGTTTCCTGTCTCGCCACCCGACCGCTGCATCGCCCGCTGACGGGTTTTCACCTGAATTCAGCTGAGTCGTCATCGACCACCTCCGGTAAGAGACATCACATTGCGTCAAGGGTGGCCGATCCCACCCCATCGAACAACGTCCCCAGACGCCGGAGTCTCGAGCGCCTTTTGTCTTCCGAGGACAAAGAGAGAGAGCAACGCGGCGAGGATGATGCACCGTGGTGGCCACTTTCGACGCCGCAGCGACGTGTCGAACCAGCCGACGCCAAGAAATCAGCGCGATTCGCGCAGGTTCGATATGCAGTGGTCGAATATGCAGCGATACCAGGATGGATCTATGCCTCGACTTCCTTTGCAGCCCAGGTCATCCGGCTCGAAACGCGTACTGATAGTCAGAATTGTTGCCTACCGCGATGCCGAGTTCGACATCGTTCGACATTCCAATGCCAATCGTCGTATGAACCACGCACCCAGCGGCGGCGGCGGCACCGCTGAGCAGACGGCCCCCACAGCGCTCGTTCATAAGCACCACTAATCCATATGAAGAATCTTTAGCTGTACTGCTTCGACCGGGATCCCTAACGTGAGCCGGGTGAACCCCGCCTACGTCGTCGTCCTCAGCGGCTTCGCCACCACCATGGCGCTCATCGCCGCGATCGGCGCGCAGAACGCGTTCGTGCTGCGCCAGGGCATCCGCGGCGAACACGTGCTGCCCGTCGTCGCGGTCTGCACAGTGTCGGACCTGGTGCTGATCACCGCGGGCATCGCCGGCTTCGGCGCGCTGATCGCCGCCCATCCCGACATCGTGACCGTCACCAAGTTCGGCGGGGCCGCATTCCTGGTCGGCTACGGCCTACTCGCGGCCCGTCGCGCGCTCAAACCCGGTGTGCTCACCCCCGCCGACGCCGCACCGGCTCGCCTGAGCGCGGTGCTGGCCACCTGCCTGGCGATGACGTTCCTCAATCCCCACGTGTATCTCGACACCGTGATCCTGCTGGGCGCGCTGGCCAACGAGCATCAGGACAGCAAGTGGCTGTTCGGCGTCGGCGCGGTCGCCGCGAGCGCGCTCTGGTTCACCGGTCTGGGGTTCGGCGCCAAACGGCTGCGCCACCTGTTCGCGTCGCCGAAGACCTGGCGCCTGCTCGACGGCGTGATCGCGGCGACGATGCTCGCCCTCGGCATCTCGCTGGTCGTGAGCTGAGCCGCAGCCGAAAAGTATCGCCATGTAACGCGAGGCGTTAGCCTCGTCGATGTGACTGTTGTGCAGGTAGTCAAGATCGCGGCCTTGAACGCGCTCCTCGGCGGCGCCGCTCTGGCTGCCGCGACCCACGTCGGCGCCCAGCCGGCCCCCGTGGATCCGGCGCTGCCGCCGGCCCCACCCCTGGTCGCCGCACCCGCCCCCGGCGCTCCAATGCCGGGTGTCCCGGCGCCGGGCATGCACTCGGTCACCGTGACACCGCTGGCCGAGGGCAGCATCCCGCCGCCCGCACCGCCGCCGGTGGGTGCGCCCGCGATCCCGCCGGTGCCGAACGCGAACTTCGGCAACACCGGCCAGTTCGACTTCCTGCGCGAACTGTGGAACATGCGCAACTCGGCGGAGTTCTTCCAGTCGGTCGGCCCCGGCTCGCTGGATCCGGCGACGTGGCAGCCGCCCACCCCGTACGGCACTCCGCCGCCGCCCCCGGCGGTCGCTCCCGGTTCACCCCCGCCGCCGGCGTCGGCGCCGCCACCGGTGTGGCCGCCCGTCCCGGTCCCGGCACAGGTTCCGTAGCACTCGTCACTTCCGTTCTCGTGCCCACCTTGGTGCCCCGGCGCCGGTTCCTGACGATGAGCGCCGGCGCGGCGGCGTTGCTGACCGCCTGCGGCTCCGAGAAGCCCGGTGCGATCGCGAGCGACGGCTCGGTGACGGTGCGCCACGCGTTCGGCGAGACGAAGATCCCGAAAACGCCCACCCGGGTGGTCAGCGCCGGCCTGACCGACGCCGACGACCTACTGGCCCTCGGCGTCGTCCCGATCGCGGTGACCGACTGGTTCGGCGCCGAGCCGTTCGGTGTGTGGCCGTGGGCGCAGCCGCGACTCGGCGGGGCGCAGCCGGTGGTGCTGTCGCTGGCCGACGGAATCCAGGTCGAGCAGATCGCGGGTCTTGCCCCCGACCTGATCGTCGCGACTGATGCCGGCCTCGATCAGGACACCTACACGCGGCTCTCGGAGATCGCGCCGACGATCGCACAGTCGGGTTCCGCGGCGTTCTTCGAGCCGTGGCGCGATCAGGCCGGGGCGATCGGCCAGGCGGTGTTCCGTCATGACGACATGCAGAAGCTGATCGCGGACGTCGACGCGAGGTTCGGCGGCGTCAAGGACAGTCATCCGCAGTTCGCCGGGAAGAAGGCCGTGCTGTTGGCGGGCACGCTGTTCCGCGACAGCGTGCAGGTCAGCGGCCCGTCCTGGCGGCACGAGTTCCTGACCCAGATGGGGTTGACAGTCCTCGAGACCGACGACGCCCTGATCCCGCGCGACGGGATCGCCGAGGTGCTGGGAGCCGCCGACGTGCTGGTCTGGACCACCGAGAGCGACCAAGAGCAGGCCGCGCTGCTGGCCGACCCGGCCATCGCCGGGATTCCGGCGCAGCGCCACGTGTTCACCGGCAAGGAGCTCGCGGGCGCCATCGCCTACGCCTCGACGCTGTCGTATCCGGTGGTCGCCGACCGGCTGCCGTCGATGCTCGCCGCCGCCGTCGGCTGATCTAATGGGCCGGTGACAGACTCCGCCGTCGACCAGGACCAGCACGCCTCATTCGCCCGCGTCGGGTCGGCCTACTATCCGGTCCTCGTCGCGATCTTCACCGCGCTGGTGATCATCTCCAACGTCACCGCGACCAAGGGCGTCGAGTTCGGGCCGATCATCACCGACGGCGGGTTCATCGTGTTCCCACTGACGTACGTGATCGGCGACGTGCTGTCCGAGGTGTACGGGTTCAAGGCCGCCCGGCGCGCCATCTACACCGGCTTCGCGATGAACGCCCTTGCCGCCCTCGCTTTCTGGGCCACCATCTACCTTCCCGCAGCCGACTTCTACCCGAACCAGGAGCACTTCGAGAACGTCGTGCACGCGTACACGGGCCTGATCGTCGCCGGGCTCGCCGGCTTCCTCGTCGGGCAGACCCTCAACGCGTGGTCGCTGGTGCTGATCAAGGAGCGCACCAAGGAGAAGTACCTGTGGGCCCGGCTGATCGGGTCGACGTTCGTCGGGCAGCTGGGCGACACCGTGGTGTTCTGCGCGATCGCCGCAAGCGTCATCGGCATCACGTCGTTCGGCGACTTCCTGACCTACACCGCCCAGGGCTGGCTGTACAAGACCCTGGTCGAGGTCGCGATCCTGCCGGTCACCTACCGCGTGATCGCGTTCATCAAGCACCGCGAGCCGAGCTACCAGCCGCTGACCGTCTGACTCCTTCCCGCCGAAATTGCATTCCGCCAGCGATAGTTCGAGTGGCGACCTGCTGGAATGCAATTTCGGCAGGACGGGATTTTGAGCCTTCGGTAAGGGGGTTCTGGCAAGGCTCACAGAGCTTGGCCGAGGGGCAGATTTCGAAGCTACCCGACGGTAACGTAGCGCTATGAGCGTGACTGCGGATGCAATACACACAGTGCGCACCGGGGGCGTACAGAAGATTCTTGACTACGGCGATCGGGCGCTGCTCCTCGAATTCGACGGCAGCACAGAGGTTCTCGCATGGACCGACGCCATTCGGGCAGCTGATCTGCCGGGCGTGGAAGACGTCGTGCCCGCCGCGCGGACCGCGCTGGTGAAACTGGCGGGCAGCCGCTACCGGGCCCCGACGCGGCAGCGGCTGGCAGCGGTCCGGCCGACCGCGCAGGCCCTGGCCGAATCGACGGCTCCCGACACCCCCGACGCCGTCATCGACGTCGTGTACGACGGCGAGGATCTCGACGAGGTCGCCCGGCTCACCGGGTTGAGCCGCGACGAGGTCATCGCTGCGCACACCGGGCGGTTGTGGCGGGTGGGATTCTGCGGGTTCGCGCCGGGCTTCGCGTACCTGGTCGGTGGGGACGAACGGCTCGCGGTGCCCCGCCGGGCCGAACCGCGCACCAGGGTGCCGGTCGGCTCGGTCGGGCTGGCCGGCGAGTTCAGCGGCATCTACCCGCGCGAGTCCCCCGGCGGCTGGCAGTTGATCGGCCGTACCTCGGCGGTGCTGTGGGACGCCGACCGGGAGAACCCGGCGCTGCTGACGCCGGGAATGTGGGTCCGGTTTCAGACCGCGGACGTGAGGAGCAAAACAAGCACCGCGGACGCGAGGAGCAAAACAGATGAGGCGGACGCGAGGAGCAAAACAGGTGAAGCGGACGTGAGGGAGGCGGCGTCATGAGCACCGTGACGTTGGAGATCCTGCAACCCGGGCCGCTCGCCCTCGTCGAGGACCTCGGCCGTCCCGGCTTGTCCCACCTCGGCGTGACCCGTTCCGGTGCAGCCGACCGGCGCGCACACACGCTGGCCAACCGTCTGGTCGCCAATCCCGACGACCGGGCGACGGTTGAGGTCACGATGGGCGGGTTCACCGCACGTGTGCACGGCGGCAACGGTGAAGGAGTCGCTATCGCCGTGACCGGTGCCGACGCTGACCCGGCCGTCGACGGAGTTCCCTTCGGCAGCAACAGCATTCACTACGCCCACGACGGCGAGGTGATCTCGCTCGGCTCACCCCGTTCGGGGTTGCGCTCGTATCTGGCGGTCCGCGGCGGCATCGACGTCGAGCCCGTCCTCGGGTCCCGCAGCTACGACGTGATGGCGGCGGTGGGCCCGCTGCCGCTGAAGCGTGGTGACGTGCTGACCGTCGGCGCGCACACCGACGACTTCCCCGAACTCGACCAGGCGCCGGTCGCGGCGATCGCCGACGACGTCCTCGAGCTGCGGGTGGTGCCGGGTCCGCGCGACGACTGGTTCGTCGACCCCGATGTGCTCGTCCGCACCAACTGGCAGGTCACCAACCGCAGCGACCGCGTCGGCATGCGACTGGTCGGCATGCCGCTGGACTACCGGTGGCCGGATCGGCAGCTGCCCAGCGAGGGCGCCACCCGCGGCGCCATCCAGATCCCGCCCAACGGCTTCCCGGTCATCCTCGGTCCCGACCATCCCGTCACCGGCGGCTACCCGGTGATCGGCGTGGTCGTCGACGAGGACATCGACAAGGTAGCGCAGGCACGGGGCGGGCAGACCGTGCGCTTGCACTGGTCGCGGCCCCGCCGCCCGTTTGAGGACGACGGCCGAGCCGTCCATTAGGCGACGCCGGCCGAGCCGTCGCTGGTAGAACCACAGGTGTGCGCGCACGCCTGGTCCATACCTCCGATCTCGACGACGAGACCCGCGAGGACGCCCGCCGGATGGTCATCGATGCGTTCGACGGCGACTTCGCCGACGAGGACTGGGAGCACGCGCTCGGCGGTATGCATGCGCTGATCTCGCAACGCGGCGAGGTGATCGGGCACGCGGCCGTCGTGCAGCGCCGCCTCTACGTCGGCGACCGGGCACTGCGGTGCGGCTACGTCGAAGGCCTGGCCGTCCGGGAGGACCGTCGCGGAAGGGGCCTGGGCCACGCGCTGATGGACGGTGTGGAGCAAGTGGTGCGCGGTGCCTACCACCTGGGCGCGCTGAGCACGACCGCGCTCGGCAAGCCTTTGTACACGGTGCGCGGCTGGCTGCCGTGGCGCGGCCCGACCTCGGTGCTGGCCCCGGACGGCCCGGCCCGCACACCCGGGGACGACGGCGCGTTGTACGTGCTGCCGGGGGACCTGCCACCGTCGATGGTGCTGGATCCCGACGCTCCGATCGCGTGCGACTGGCGCAACGGCGACCTCTGGTGACCTCACAGGGGCACCCGGTCCGCGGTGAACGGAATTTCACGCTCTGAGCGGGGGCGACACGGCTGCGCAACGGCCGGTTAATCACACCGAAACACGGCCTGAATAGACAGGTGGCATGAGTGAGCCGGACTGGGCGCCGCTCACCGGATTCCGGGTTGCGGTGACCTCCGCGCGGCGCGCCGACGAATTGAGCGCGCTGCTGCGGCGCCGTGGTGCGACTGTGACGAGCGCCGCCGCGATCGAGATGGTGCCGCTGCCCGACGACGACGAATTGCGTCAGCACACCCGCGCGCTGATCGAAACCCCGCCCGACATCGTCATCGCGACCACCGGCATCGGCTTCCGCGGCTGGGTCGCCGCCGCTGATGGCTGGGGTATGGCCACCGAGCTCACCACCGCGTTGAGCAACGCCCGCATCGTGTCGCGCGGACCGAAGGCGACGGGAGCCCTACGCGCGGCGGGACTGCCCGAGGAGTGGTCGCCGGAATCGGAATCCTCCCGCGAACTGCTGCACTACCTGCTTGAGGGCGGCATCGCCGGCGCACGCATCGCGGTGCAGCTGCACGGGGCGACCGCCGAATGGGACCCCTTCCCCGAGTTCCTCGACGAGTTGCGCGCCGCGGGTGCCGAAGTGGTGCCTATCCGCGTGTACCGCTGGCACCCGGCACCGCGCAACGGTGAGTTCGACCAGTTGGTGGCCGGCATCGCGGAGCAGAAGTTCGACGCGGTCAGTTTCACCTCGGCACCCGCGGTGGCGTCGGTGTTGCTGCGCGCCACCGAGATGGGCCTGGAGGCCGAGGTGCTCTCGGCGCTGCGCACCGGCGTGCACGCGATGTGCGTCGGCCCCGTCACCGCCCGTCCGCTGGTGCGGCTAGGGGTGCCGACCTCGGCGCCGGAGCGAATGCGGTTGGGCGCGTTGGCACGTCACATCACCGACGAACTGCCGCTGCTGCAGGCACGTACCGTGCGGGTGGCCGGGCACCTGTTAGAGATCCGCGGCACCTGCGTGCTGGTCGACGGCGCGGTCAAGGCGCTCTCGCCGGCGGCGATGGCGACGATCCGGGCGCTGGCACTGCGACCGGGCGCGGTGGTCTCGCGAGTCGACCTGCTGCGCGCGCTGCCGGGCAGCAGCACCGACACCCACGCCGTCGAGACGGCCGTGCTGCGCCTGCGAACGGCGCTGGGAGACAAGAAGATGGTGTCGACGGTGGTCAAGCGCGGCTACCGATTGCCGGTCGACGAGGTGGTCGCGTCATGAACCTGGTCCTGGTCGCGCACGGCACCCGCAAGCAGAGCGGGGTCGCGTTGATCGCCGACCTTGCCGCGCAGGTGTCGGCGACACTGGAGCGCCCGGTGCGCGTGGCGTTCGTCGACGTGCTGGGCCCCACGCCGGCCGAGGTGCTCGGCACCTTCCGGCGCGAGCCGACCGTGCTGGTGCCCGCGTTTCTCGCCAGCGGCTATCACGTCCGCGTCGACATCCCGGCTCACATCGCGACAAGTGGTCACGGCGATGTCGTCGTCACCCGGGCGCTCGGGCCCGATCCCGCACTGATCCGGGTGCTGGTCGACCGTCTTGTCGAGTCGGGTTGGCGAACCGATGATTCGGTGATCCTGGCCGCGGCGGGCACATCCGACCGGCGGGCGATGCGCGATCTGCACACCACCGCCACGTGGCTGTCGGCCACGCTCGGCACGCGGGTGGAACTGGCCTTCGCTGCCACCGGGGAACCTCGGATCGCCGACGCGGTGACCGCACTGCGGCGGCCCGGCGGACGGGTGGCGGTCGCCTCATACCTGTTGTCCGACGGGTTGTTTCAGGACCGGCTCCGCGCGAGCGGGGCCGATGTGGTGACCGATCCGCTGGGCACCCATCCCGGCATCACTCGGTTGATCGCCAACCGTTTCCGGCGGGCAGGGTTCGACTCCGAGTGCGCGCCTGCCTTAACGCAATTTCGGCGATGAGTGTCAGGGGTGCGGAGTCGACGACGGCGGCAGCGCCGCCACCAGCGGGGTGTCGGCCCCGACCCGGCCCAGCTTCGACGCACCGCCCGGATCGCCGAGCGGCGCGTCGCGGCCGGGAAGCGTCGAGGTGAAGAATGCGGCGTTGTCCTCCAGGAACGCCAGCTCCTCGTCGGGCAGGTCGGTCTCGTAGTAGATCGCATCGACCCGGCACGCGATGCGGCACGCCCCGCAGTCCACGCACTCGTTCGGGTTGATGTACATCGCGCGATCGCCCTCGTAGCGGCAGTCGGCCGGGCACTCCTGCACGCACGACTTGTCGACGATGTCCACACACGCGCTACCGATCACGTAGGTCATGCCGTCGAGGTTAGAAAACCGGAGCGGGCAGGACAGGGGCCGAAAGTCCCTACTTCATCACGACGAGATTGCGATCTGCGCGGCCAAAAGCGCGAAAAGGCCGCGTGGAATGCGATTTCGCGGGATACAGGCACGCCGGGATCAGGAGCCGATCTGGACGTCCCCGTCGGGGGTGATCCTCGTCTCGTACACCGGCAGACAGTGGTCGGGGTCATCGAGGCAGCTGCCGTCGTCGAACGCGAACGCCTGCTTCTTGATCGGCGACTGCACCACCGCCCGGCCCGCCCGGTCGCCCACGATGCCGCGCGACATCACCGCCGCGCCGCAGAACGGGTCGATGTTGCCGATGGCGTGCAGGGTCCCGTCGTCCAGGCGGAACAGCGCGGCTTGAGCGCCGCCGGGCAGCAGCACACCGACGCCGCGGTTCGGGATCAGGAAGTCGTACCGGCAGGCCGTGGTCCAGACCTGAACATCGTTGAGCAGAGTCATCTTCGGGCTACCTTCCCACCTTCGGCATACCAATGTGTGTTGTGCTCGGCGCCGGAACCATGCGGCCGGCGTTCTCTATGAACGCGACCGTGGGGTCAGGCACGTCGGGGGCGTTGACGAACGACACGAACCGCGCCAGCTTGTCGGGATCCTCCAGCACGCCTTTCCATTCGCACGCGTAACCCGAGACGTGGCGGGCGATCGCATCCTCGAACTCGGCGGCCAGACCCAGCGAGTCGTCGCAGATCACCTCTCGCAGATGCTCCAGACCTTTCTCCTCGACCCAGGGTGCGGTGCGTTGCAGACGATCCGCGGTGCGGATGTAGAACATCAGGAAACGGTCGATGTAGCGGATCAGCGTCTCGTCGTCGAGGTCGCCGGCCAGCAGTTCGGCATGCCGCGGTGTCATTCCGCCGTTGCCGCCGACATACAGGTTCCAGCCGGTCTCGGTGGCGATGACGCCGACGTCCTTGCCGCGGGCCTCCGCGCATTCGCGCGCGCACCCGGACACGCCCATCTTGATCTTGTGCGGGGCGCGCAGCCCGCGGTAGCGCAGTTCCAGGTTGATCGCCATCTGCACCGAATCCTGTTGGCCGTAGCGGCACCAGTCGCTGCCGACGCAGCTCTTCACGGTGCGTAACGATTTGCCATAGGCGTGACCGGATTCCATGCCCCCGTCGACGAGCCGGCGCCAGATCTCGGGCAGCTGGTCGACGCGCGCGCCGAACATGTCGATGCGCTGGCCGCCGGTGATCTTGGTGTACAACCCGAAATCCCTTGCGATCTCCCCGATCAGGATCAGGTGTTCGGGGGTGATGTCACCGCCGGGCACCCGCGGCACCACTGAATAGCTGCCGTTGCGCTGGATGTTGGCCAGGAAATGGTCGTTCGAGTCCTGCAGGGAGGCCTGTTCGCCGTCGAGGATGTGGTCCGAACTGGTCGAGGCCAGGATCGACGCGACCGTGGGTTTGCAGATGTCGCAGCCCCTGCCGGTGCCGAACCTCTCGATCAGCCCCGAGAAGGTGCGGATCTCGGTGGCGCTGATGAGCTCGAACATCTCGGCACGCGATTGAGAGAAGTGCTCGCACAACGACTTCGACTGCTCGACGCCCTCGGCCTCGAGGAGCTGCTTGAGCAGCGGTACGCACGACCCGCACGAGGTGCCGGCCAGTGTGCACTTCTTCAGCGCGGGCACGTCGCAGCAGCCGGACGCGATCGCCTCCGTGAGGTCGCCCTTGGTGACGTTGTTGCACGAACAGATCTGGGCGCCGTCGGGCAGGGCTCCGACGCCGAGCCCGCCGCCGTCGGTCCCCGACGGGGCGATCAGCGCCAGCGGCGCGCCGGGCAGGGGTTCGCCCACCATCGGCCGCAGCAGCCCGTAGGAGGAGGCGTCACCGACCAGGATGCCGCCGAGCAGGGTTTTCGCGTCGTCGGAGAGCACGAGTTTGGCGTAGGTCTGGTTCACCGCGTCGTTGACCACCACGTCGAGGCAGTCCGGCGTGGTGCCCATCGCATCGCCGAAGCTGGCGACGTCGACACCGAGCAGTTTGAGCTTGGTCGACATGTCGGCCTCGGGGAACTCCGCCCCGCCGCCCAGCAGCCGGTCGGCGACCACTTCGGCACTGGTGTACCCGGGCCCGACCAACCCGTAGCAGCGGCCCTCGATCGCGGCCACCTCGCCGATCGCGTAGATCGCGGGATCGCTGGTGGCACAGGTCACGTCGGTCAGCACGCCGCCGCGGTCGGCGATCGCCAGGCCGGCCTCGCGCGCGAGCTCGTCCCGCGGCCGGACCCCGGCGGCGAACACCACGACGCGGGCGTCGATGGCCGTCCCGTCGCTGAGCATCACCCGCACGGAATCGTCCTCTTCACTGCGCCGCAGCGGCCGGTTGCGCTGCGCGGGCCTGATGGACTCGGTGCCCACGTCGGTGTGCACGGTGATGCCGAGGTCGGCGATCATCCGGCCCAGCAGCGCCCCGCCGGCCTCGTCGAGCTGCTGGGACATCAGCCGCGACGAGCGCTCCACCACGTGTGCCTGTAACCCGAAGCCGCGCAACGCATTCGCTGCCTCCAGCCCCAACAGGCCACCGCCGATCACGACTCCGACCGGCGCGCCGTTGCTTTCGCGGGTGCGCACGGCGTCGGCGTAGATGGCGTCGAGGTCGTCGAGGGTCCGGTAGACGTGGCAGGACGGCAGATCGCGTCCGGGGATCGGCGGCACGAACGCGTAGGAACCGGTGGCCAGCACCAGCGCGTCGTAGTGGACTCGGGTGCCGTCAGCGGTGGTGACGGTCCTTTCCGTGCGGTCGATTCCTGTCACCCGGTGACCCAGCCGGACGTCGACGAGGTCGTCGCCGGAGTAGTCGTTGCCCGGCAGCGCCAGCCGGGCACGCTCCCAGTGCTCTGTGTAGCCGGTCAGCCCGACCCGGTCGTAGGCCGCGTCGAGTTCCTCGGCCAGCACGGTCACCCGCCACGCGTTCGCGGTGTCGCGCGACCGCAGCGCCTCGACGAACCGGTGGCCGACCATGCCGTGACCGACGACCACGACGTGCGAAGTAGAGCTCATGACGGCCACGGTAGGGAGCCGATATTGCCACCGTGTCGCCTCGTGTGAAGCGTCCGTCACGGGGTGCTCACGTCGGCGCCGCGAACCTTGTGAGCCGGTTCGCCGGGGCCCACAAGGACCCCGCCGGTACTGTGCTGTCTCCATGACCACCCCGCTGGCCGTCGACACCGCTCTGACCGTGCTCGCCGCCGGGCTGATCTTCCTGTGGGCACTGGTGCTGGGCATCTGGAAGTACCGGCAGATGGCCACCAGCCCCGACCACCTGGCCCACCCGTACGTCGACATCGCCCACCGCGCGGCGCTGCTGTACGCGTTCGCGACGATGCTGCTGGCGGTGTTCGTCGAACTCAGCGCTTGGCCGACGTGGGTCAACCTGGCCTCGGCGGCGGTGGTGGTCGCGTTCTTCGTGCTCGCGATAGCCACCTACGTGATGCACGGGATGCGGCGCGACACCACCAACCAATTCGAACGCGTCGACACCACCGTGCGGGTGGCGATGGCCGCGCTGATCGTCGGCGAGATCGGCGGCACGGCCGTGCTGGTCGCGGGCTTCGTTGCCGCCCAGTTCTTTTAAGAACTTCAGATGCCGCCCGATCAGACCCAGCGGGCCAGGATCTCCTTGGACCGCTCGGCCAGCGCCGCCTGCCAGAACGGACCGAAGCTGATCCGCGCCACCCCCAGCGGCCCGTAGGACGCCGGGTCGGACCGATCCGGGCTCGCAATCGCGTTCACCGGCAGCGGCAGCTCCGAAGTCAACCGCCTCATCACCTCCGGCGGATGCACCCCGACCGGGTACAGCACGTCGGCCCCCGCGGCGGCGGCCTCCGTGAGCCGCGCGATCGCGCGGTCCACCCGGTCGGACTCGTCGCCGTCCTGGCGCAGGAACAGGTCGGTGCGGGCATTCACCACGACACGCACCCCGGCGGCGTCCGCGGCCGCCCGCAGCGCCCCGACCAGTTCGGCGTGCTCTCGCGACGACCGCAACCGCCCGCCGTCGCTGTGCACGGTGTCCTCGATGTTCAGCCCCACCGCTCCGACCGACAGCAGCCCGTCGATCAGCCGGGCCGGCTCCTCGGCGTAGCCGGACTCGATGTCGACCGACACCGGGACGTCGACCGCGGCGGTGATCTGCGCGACCCGGGTCAGCAGGTCGTCGAACGTCATGCCCTCGTTGTCGGCCTTGCCGACCGAATCGGCGACCGGATGGCTGCCCACGGTCAGCGCCGCGAAGCCGGCGCCGGTGGCCAGCCGCGCCGACCAGGCGTCCCACACCGTCGGCAGCACCACCGGGTTGCCCGGCTGATGCAGCGCGAGCAACGCATCCGCCCGGGTCTTCAACTCGTCAACGGTCACGACTTCTCCTCATTAGTGATCTGTCTCACGCTTTGCATCGGTGATTTAGCTAGCATCGGTTGCGTACTGTGATCCATGACACCCTTCAGCCCAAGGAGGTCGCTTGTCCACCACCAGCACCACCACCGAACTCGCCCAGCTCCACGATCTGATCGGGAGCCTCCGGCGTTGCGTCACGTCGCTGGCTTCGCGATACGGGGACAGCCCAGCCACCCGTCGCATTGTCAATGACGCCGAGCGCATTCTCAACGACATCGACCGGTTGGACATCGACGCCGAGGAACTGGAACTCGCCCGCGGGGTCAGCCGGCACCATCACGTCGCCGAGCGGATCCCGATCCCGGACACGCAGTACGACACCGATTTCTGGCGTGGTGTCGACGACGAGGGCCTCGGCGGAACCCACTGAGCCTCGCGTGCCGCCTTCGGGCGGCACGCGCGTCGGGACACAACTTCATCGAAAGGTAACCGTGAGCGCACCCACCGCCGACCGCAGAGCGACCGGCGTCTTCTCGCCTGGCCGTGCCCAGATTCCGCAGCGCACGCTTCGGACCGACCGGTGGTGGATGTCGCCGCTGATCGTGAACCTGGGCTTCGCCGCGTTCATCATCTACGCGACGGTGCGGGCGTTCATGCAGAGGTGGTACTACGTCGAGGAGTACGGATACCTCACGCCGTTCTACTCGCCGTGTGTGTCGACCGGCTGCATCCCGGAGGCCAGCCACTTCGGCCAGTTCCTGCCCGACTGGCCGATCCTGCCGTACGCGGCGCTGTCCCTGCCGTTCCTGCTGCTGTTCCGGCTCACGTGTTACTACTACCGCGGCGCCTACTACCGGTCGGTGTGGCAGTCGCCGACGGCGTGCGCGGTGGCCGAGCCGCATGCCAAGTACACCGGCGAAACGCGCATGCCCCTGATCATCCAGAACACCCACCGCTACTTCTTCTACATCGCCGCGATCATCTCGGTGATCAACACCTACGACGCGATCATCGCGTTCCACAAGCCCGGCGGCGGTTTCGGTTTCGGTCTGGGCAACCTCGTGCTGCTGATCAACGTGATTCTGCTCTGGACCTACACGTTGTCGTGCCACTCCTGCCGGCACATCGCGGGCGGCCGTCTCAAGCACTTCTCCAAACATCCGGTGCGGTACTGGATGTGGACGCAGATCAGCAGGCTCAACGTCCGGCACAAGACGTACGCGTGGATCACGCTGGGCACGCTGATGTTCACGGACTTCTACGTCATGGCCGTCTCCGCGGGATGGTTCCCCGACCCCAGATTCATCGGCTGACAACTTAATTCGGAAACACAGTGAGGATTGTGAATGGGTGACCTGGAACGGCACGAGTACGACGTCGTCGTGATCGGGGCCGGCGGCGCCGGGCTGCGCGCGGTGATCGAGGCAAGGGAGCGGGGTCTACGCGTCGCCGTGGTGACCAAGTCGCTGTTCGGCAAGGCCCACACCGTGATGGCCGAAGGTGGCTGCGCGGCCGCCATGCGTAACGTCAACACCAAGGACAGCTGGCAGGTGCACTTCGGTGACACGATGCGCGGCGGCAAGTTCCTCAACAACTGGCGCATGGCCGAACTGCACGCTCAGGAAGCACCCGACCGGGTCTGGGAGCTGGAAACCTACGGTGCGCTGTTCGACCGCACCAAGGACGGCCGGATCAGCCAGCGCAACTTCGGCGGGCACACCTACCCGCGGCTGGCCCACGTCGGTGACCGCACAGGCCTGGAGATCATCCGCACGCTGCAGCAGAAGATCGTGTCGCTGCAGCAGGAGGACAAGCGCGAGCTGGGCGACTATGACGCCAGGATCCGGGTGTTCCACGAAGCCTCGATCACGGAGATCATCAAAGACGGCGACCGCGTGGCCGGCGCGTTCGGTTACTACCGCGAGACCGGCAAGTTCGTGCTGTTCGAGGCTCCGGCGATCGTGCTGGCCACCGGTGGCATCGGCAAGTCGTACAAGGTGTCGTCGAACTCCTGGGAATACACCGGCGACGGGCACGCACTGGCGCTGCGCGCCGGCTCGGGGCTGATCAACATGGAGTTCATCCAGTTCCATCCCACCGGCATGGTCTGGCCACTGTCGGTGAAGGGCATCCTCGTCACCGAAGGTGTGCGCGGCGACGGCGGGGTTCTGAAGAACTCCGAGGGCAAGCGCTTCATGTTCGACTACATCCCGGACGTGTTCAAGGGTCAGTACGCCGAGACCGAAGAAGAAGCCGACCAGTGGCTCAAGGACAACGACTCCGCGCGGCGCACCCCTG
The DNA here is from genome assembly GCF_025263565.1 of Mycobacterium sp. SMC-8. Taxonomy (NCBI): domain Bacteria; kingdom Bacillati; phylum Actinomycetota; class Actinomycetes; order Mycobacteriales; family Mycobacteriaceae; genus Mycobacterium; species Mycobacterium sp. SMC-8. Next base: position 1,841,917 of record NZ_CP079865.1, on the reverse strand, counting down.
ATCTGCTGCCGCGCGACGAGGTGGCCCGTGCGATCAACGAAGAGGTGAAGGCGGGCCGCGGAACCCCGCACGGCGGTGTGTACCTCGACATCGCGTCGCGCATGCCCGCCGAGGAGATCAAGCGTCGGCTGCCGTCGATGTACCACCAGTTCATCGAGCTGGCCGAGGTCGACATCACCAAGGACGAGATGGAAGTCGGCCCGACCTGTCACTACGTGATGGGCGGTATCGAGGTCGACCCGGACAGCGCCGGCGCCGCCACGCCGGGGCTGTTCGCCGCGGGCGAGTGCTCCGGCGGCATGCACGGCTCCAACCGACTCGGCGGCAACTCGTTGTCGGACCTGCTGGTGTTCGGCCGCCGTGCCGGACTCGGGGCCGCCGACTACGTCCGGGCGCTGGACAACCGGCCGACGGTCTCGGATGCGGCGCTGGAGCGGGCCGAGAAGCTCGCGCTGTCGCCGTTCGAACCCAAGGACAACGCCGAGAACCCCTACACGCTGCACGCCGAACTCCAGGAGTCGATGAACGACCTGGCCGGCATCATCCGCAAGCAGAACGAACTCGAAGAGGCGCTGGTAAGGATCGCCGAGTTGAAGAAGCGCTACCAGAACGTGGTCGTCGAGGGTGGCCGCATCTTCAACCCGGGCTGGCATCTGGCCATCGACATGCGCAACATGCTGCTGGTCAGTGAGTGCGTGGCCAAGGCGGCGCTGCAGCGCACCGAGAGCCGAGGTGGGCACACCCGCGACGACTTCCCGCAGATGGACCCGAACTGGCGTAGAAAGCTGCTGGTCTGCAAGACCGTCGGCGGCGGGGACGAGCCTGGTGACCCGGTGATCCCGGACATCTCGGTCGAGGTCGAGCTGCAGCCGCCGATGCGGCCGGATCTGCTCGCCACGTTCGAGCTTTCGGAGCTGGAAAAGTACTTCACCCCCGAAGAATTGGCCGAGTACCCGCAACGGAAGGGCTGATCATGGCTGCCTACAACGCACAGCTTCGGGTCTGGCGCGGCGACGACACCGGTGGCGGGCTGCAGGACTACACCGTCGAGGTCAACGAGGGCGAAGTGGTGCTCGACATCATCCACCGGCTGCAGGCCACCCAGACCCCGGATCTTGCGGTGCGGTGGAACTGCAAGGCCGGCAAGTGCGGATCGTGTTCGGCGGAGATCAACGGCCGTCCGCGGTTGATGTGCATGACCCGGATGTCAACGTTCGGTGAAAACGAGGTTGTCACCGTCACGCCGCTGCGCACCTTCCCGGTGATGCGCGACCTGGTCACCGACGTGTCGTTCAACTACGAGAAGGCCAGGGAGATCCCCGCTTTCGCTCCACCGAAAGATCTGCAGCCGGGTGAGTACCGGATGGCCCAGGAGGACGTGAACCGCTCGCAGGAGTTCCGCAAGTGCATCGAGTGCTTCCTGTGCCAGAACGTGTGCCACGTGATCCGTGATCACGAGGAGAACAAGCAGGCGTACGCGGGTCCGCGATATCTGATGCGGCAGGCTGAGCTGGACATGCATCCGCTCGACACCCACGACGGCCGCGCCCAGGAAGCCCAGGACGAGAACGGGCTGGGACTCTGCAACATCACCAAGTGCTGCACCGAGGTGTGCCCCGAACACATCAAGATCACCGACAATGCGCTGATCCCGATGAAGGAACGCGTCGCCGACCGCAAGTACGACCCGCTGGTGTGGCTGGGCGACAAGCTGTTCCGGCGGCCATGAGCGATTGCGCGAAGAGCAGAAGACCGCGATGAGCGCTTGCGCGAAGAGCAGAAGACCGCGATGAGCGCTTGCGCGAAGAGCAGAAGACCGCGATGAGCGCTTGCGCGAAGAGCAGAAGACCGCGATGAACACGCTCGACGGCGCATCGGACGCCGTCGTCCGTTCTTTGCGGACCGAAAACAGTTGCGTCGTCGCGGGATCTGTGGCGACCCACACCAGTGCTGTCGTGGCCGGCTCCGTCGCGACCGCGGGGAGCGCCGGGGTGGCGGGGTCGATCGCGACCGCGGGCAGCGCGGCCGTCGCCAACAGCATCCTGGTGGTGCTGTCGATCGCGTGCTCGAAATGCCTGGCGTGCCTGGCCTGTGTCGCCTGCGTCCGTTGCAAGGTGTGCGTGGGCTGCGTCGACTGCGAGGACTGCATCGGCTGCGTGGGCTGCGTGAACTGCTCCGGCCTGCGCAACGCGGTGGGGCTGCGGGACGTGCACGCCGCCTGATCCGTGGTGCATCTCCAGGTTCCGGGGGTACCCTTCGGCTAAGCAGCCAATCATCGACGAAAGGCAGCTCCGATGTCGCTTCGCGAGCCTTGCAGCATCAACGAAATTCGCACCGCGATCCGCGAAATCAGCATCCGCGCCGAACTGGCCCGCAAGGAGGGCCGATCCGCCGATGCCGCCGAACTCGACCAGCGCGTCCGGCACTACCGGGACGAACTCGCCGCCCGTCCCTGACCCGCGGGCGCCGACCGCCGGGCTGCGTCCCGTCAGGCGTCCAGCCGGCGGAACGTGCTGCGGTGGAACACGATCGGCGGCACCTCGGGATTCACCGTGATGTCGCTGACCTGCAGCACCACGATGGTGTGATCCCCGGCCGGCACCAGTTGTTCGATCCTGCTCTCCAGCCACACGCTGGTGCCGTGGATGAACACCGCGCCTCGCTCGGTCGACGCCGTCTCCAGCCCGGCGAACCGATCACCGGTCTTGGCGGCCAGCGTGCGCGCGGCCGTGTCGTGGGCCTCGCCGAGCACGCTGATCCCTAAGTAAGGCAGATCCTTGAGCTTGGGCCAGGTCGTCGACGAGTTCTGCACACAGAACGACACCAGCGGCGGGTCGAGTGAGACCGGCACGAAGGTGCTCGCCGCCAGACCCACGCGCACACCGTCCACCTCGGCCGCGACGGCGATGACTCCGGACGGGAAATGCCCGAACGCGTCGCGCAGCGCGGTCGGGTCGAGCTTGTCGTCCGGATGGGTTTCTGAGCTCATCGTCCCCCATCCTCCCACGCGCCGGTGCGTCGCGGCCACGTCGGGGTGACGGCAAAACGGCCGGTCACAGCGTGACGAGCAGGCAAGCGTTGCAATCGGTCTGAACGTAAGTCGGGTTCGGGTGTCGGCGCGGTAACGTCGCCCCTCATGTGGTTCCCGCTCCTGCTGATGGCCGTCGCGGTGAGCCTGGAGCCGTTCCGGATCGGGATGACGGTGCTGATGATCAACCGGCCGCGGCCGGCCCTGCAGCTGCTCGCGCTCCTCGGTGGCGGTTTCGCCATGGGCACCGCGGTGGGGGTGGTCGTGCTGTTCGTGCTGCGCCCGGCGCTGGACTCGGCGCATTTCACGCTGCCGAGGGTGCAGATCGTGGTCGGAGCGATCCTGCTGCTCAACGCCGCACTGGTGGCCGTCGGGGTGCTTGGCGGGGGCCGCGGCGACGGCAGCTCCGGGGAACGTTTCGCGCCGCTGGCGATCCGGGCCCGCCGGCTGCTGGAGGGCCGCTCCCTGTGGACGGCGGGCGTCGCGGGACTGGGCCTGGCGCTGCCCTCGGTGGACTATCTGGCCGCGCTGGCGCTGATCGTCGCCTCGGGAGCCGCGGCCGGGGTGCAGTTCGGCGCGCTGATGGCGTTCAACGTGGTGGCGCTCGCGCTGGTGGAGATCCCACTGCTGTGCCATCTGATCGCCCCGGACCGTACCCGCGCGGCGCTGTCGGCGCTGTACGGGTGGCTGCGGGCGCAGGGCCGCCGCGGAGTGTCCGTGCTGCTGGCCGCGGTCGGCGCGGTACTGCTCGCGGTCGGGCTCACCGCTCTCTAGCGGTTACGGCGGGTTGTTGAGCACGTACTGCAGCCCGGACAGCAACTGCGACACCGGGTCCGCGCCGCCGCCGAACGCGGCCTGGGTGGCCGGAGCGGTGACCTCGGCCGGATCGTAGCCGTTGACCGGATCGACCGTGACGGGTGCGGTCAGCGGGTCGTCGTGCCGTGAATAGCCGGAATCCACGTACGGCTTGAGCACCCGGTCGAGCTCGATCAGCGTGTCCTTAGGGACGCCGAGGTACTTGAACGGCAGCACGAGCGGAAGATGCTCCTCGGGGATCAAGTACGTCGTGGTCTTCGCGCCCCGGGAGTTGACGGTGGTCCTGATGTTCTGTGGCGGCACCATGCTCGGCTTTGTGAACGCGACCGCGGTGTGCCCGGTGGCCAGGCCGACGATCGCGTTGGCTACCGAGATCCAGTTGTCGGGCCGGTCCGGCCAGTCGGCGATGCTGTCGTACGCGGACACAAACTGGTAGGTGTCGTACTGACTTTCCACCGGTGGCGGGATCCGGTAGTCGAGCGAGGGGACGACGCTGCCGACCGGGAAGTTCTGGGTCAGGAAGCTCTCGCCGAACGCGTGCCGCGCCACCGGGTCGCCGTACATCGCGAAGCTCAACTGGTCCGGGGGCGGAGCGGCCGGGTCGTAGGCGAGCCGGGCCTGCACGTCGTTGAGGACCATCGCGCCCTCGGACAGTCCGATCGCGGTGCCACGCCCGCCCTGCCGGATCGCGGCGATGGTGTCGGGCGAGCCCACGTCGACCGACTCACCGACGCTGGGGCCGTCGAGCCCGAGTCCGGGCGCAACGCGGTCCCCGAATGCACCGATGCCCGGGAACAGCCGTTCCAGCGTGTGGCCCTGCACCTGACCGGCGGGATAGTCGACGATCTGCCGGTCGAGACCCGGGAACCACTCCGCGCCCGTGCGCATGATGTATTCGTCGTACGGGATACCGAGCACGTGTGCGCCGCCCAGCGCGTAGGCCCGGCCCGGCGTGCCGATCGGCGGGGCGGTACCCGCGACGGGCGGTGTGGGTGGCGGGTTCTCGTCGGCGGATGCGATACCGAACCCGAGACATCCTACGGCGCCCAGGGTGGTCAGCGCGGTGCCGAACGCGAGTAGTCGCTTCATGTGTCGGTCACACACCCCCGCCCGTTCGACTGCCCTGCCCCGAGACCTTACTCCGCAAACTCATGCCCCTCAGGCGTCCAGCCGGACGAACTGGTCCTGGCGGTACTGCTCGGCGCATGCGGCGCGGCGGATCTTGCCGCTCGTGGTGGTGGGGATCGACCCGGACGGCACCAGCACGAGATCGGCGACGCTGAGGCCGTGGGCGTTGGAGATCGCGGCGGTGACCTCACTCTTGACCTCACCGAGCCGGCGGGTGGCGTGCTCGTCGCGGTCGGCGGGCTGCTTGAGTTCGATCACGGTGACCAGCTCCTCTGTGCTGCGCACCGGCACCGAGATCGCGGCGACCCGGCCGCGGGTGATCGCCTGCACCGTGGCCTCGATGTCCTCCGGATAGTGGTTGCGGCCGCGGATGATCAGCAGATCCTTGATCCGGCCCACGATGAACAGTCCTCCGTCGTGGAGGAAGCCCAGATCGCCGGTGCGCAGCCAGGGCGCGTCGGCGGTACCCGGCGACGGGTCGACGATCGCGGCGCCGAAGACGTCCTGTCCGGCGGGCGGTTCGCGCCAGTAGCCCTCGGCGACGTTGTCGCCGTGCACCCAGATCTCACCGATGACGTCCGGCGGGCATTCGCGGCGGGTCGCGGGGTCGACGATGCGCAGCGACGGGGACGCCGGCACCTGGTATTCGACCAGAGCGGTGACCTTTCCGGCGGACGGGCCGCGCCGGGGCGCGCACGGCAGCACCCGGCCCGCACCCAGTTCGGCGGCGTCGAAGTACGACGCGGGCGCGGCCTCGTTCCAGGTGCTCGTCGCGACGAACACCGTCGCCTCGGCCAGACCGTAGGCCGGGCGCATCATGTGGTCACGGAAATTGAAGTGCGCGAACCGATCCACGAAGCGGTGCAGTGTCGCCGGCTCGACGCGTTCGGCGCCGCTGATGATGCCCACCACCCCGCCCAGGTCCAGTCCGGCCAGATCGTCGTCGCTGGTCTTGCGGGCCGCCAGGTCGAACGCGAAGTTCGGGGCGGAGGACCACGCGTGCGGGTTCTCGGCCAGCGCGCGCACCCAGCGGGCCGGCCGCTCCAGAAATGCGACCGGGCTGGTCAGCTCGGCGCGGCGGCCGCACAGGATCGGTGCGCACACACCCAGCACCAGGCCCATGTCGTGGTAGAAGGGCAGCCACGACACGAGCGTGGCGTCCGGCGGCAGCGGGGCCCGCGCGAAGAAACTGCGCATCAGCTGCTCGAAGTTCACCGTCAGGTTGCGGTGCGAGATCATCACGCCGGTCGGCCGACGGGTGGAGCCAGAGCTGTACTGCAGGTAGGCGATGCTCGGAATATCCTGCGGTGCAACGGTTTCGACGGTTTCGAGGGCGTTGGCGCCGACGGCGGCCAGAGCCGGGGCGTCGACCTCGACGACGGTCGGCGCCGCCTGCCGCGGTGACCGGGTGAGGTGGTCGGCCACGTCATCGGCGACCGCCGCGGTGGTCAGCACGACCGCCGGTTCGGTGTCGGCGAGGATCGGCCCCAGCCGGTCGTCGGTGGATCCGCGGTGCGGCAGCGGCAGCGGGACCGCGACCAGCCCGGCCTGCATGGCGCCGAGGAACCCCAGGATGTAGTCCAGCCCCTGTGGGGCCAGGATCACGGCGCGGTCACCGACCGCGCCGTGGCGGCGGATCGCCGCGGCCACGTTCATGGTGCGCCGGGCCAGCTGCGACCACGTCAGGCTCTCGGGCACCCCGCCCGGATCGTCGAGATAGTCGGTGAAGGTGAAGGCGATGTCGTCGGGGCGCATGCTGGCGCGTCCGTGCAGCATCGACAGGATGGTCGACGAGGTCACATCGGGTCCGCGGCCGGCACGAGTCGTAGTTTCACACACCTCACCCATGCGCACCGACCCGGTCGTTTCGGGGCTCGGTCACCCGCGACGGCCACCAGTTCGCACGCCCGACCAGGGCGGCGATGGCCGGCACCGTGATGGTGCGGACCACGAAGGTGTCCAGCAGGATCCCGACCCCGATCACGAAACCGCCCTGGACGACGATGCCGATGCTGGCGAACAGCAGCCCGGCCATGGACGCGGCGAAGATCAGCCCCGCCGCGGTGATCACCCCGCCGGTGGAACTCAGGGTGCGGATCACGCCGTAGCGCACGCTGTGCGGGGACTCGTCGCGCAGCCGCGACACGAACAGCATGTTGTAGTCGGCTCCCACCGCGACGAGCACCACGAACGCCAACGGCGGCACGCTCCAGTGCAATTGCTGTCCGAGCAGCATCTGGAACACCAGCACCCCGATGCCGATCGCCGCGAAGTACGACACCACCACCGAACCGACCAGATACAGCGGGGCGATGACCGACCTCAGCAGCACGGCCAACGTCAACAGCACCACGATCAGGGTGACGATGATGATGAACCGGATGTCGCGTTCGTAGTAGTCGCGGGTGTCGCGCAACGCGGCGGGGAAGCCGCCCATCGAGATCGTCGCGTCGGCCAGGGTGGTGTTCGGCTGTGCGCCCCGGGCGATGTCGCTGATGGCGTTGACCTGATCCATCGCATCGGGGCTGAACGGGTTGAGCTCGGTCTGCACCAGGTACCGCACCGAGTGGCCGTCCGGGGAGATGAAAGCCTCGGCGGCCTTCTGGAACTCCACCGCGCCCAGCACCTCGGCCGGGATGTTGAACCCGGCCATCGACGAGGCCGCCGCGTCGTTGCGCATCGTCAGCAGGAACGTCGACGCCTGGTCCAGGCCGGCGGCCATCACCTTCACCTGCTCGACGAGTTCGTCGACACCGCCGGCCACCTGCCGGCTCCCGCTGGCCAGCCGGTCGGCGCCCTGCCGGACATCGCGCAGACCGGTCTGCGCGCCGCTCGGCGAGTCCAGGCCCAGCTCGTCGACGGCTTTGACGATGTTGGTCATCGCGGAGTTCAGCGTCGCGACCGTCGCGTTCAGCGACTGCCGGTCGTCCAGCCCCTCCAGATCTCCGGCCAGGGTGTTGATCCGCTCGAGCCGGCCGTCCTCGCGCGCGTCCATCAGCCGCTGGAACTGCATGCGGGTGTTGACGCACGACGGGTTCGCGTCGCAGACCGCGTTGCCGTTCAGCGCCATCAGGACCGGGCCGATCCAGCCGAACATGTCCCGCACCGCGGCGACGTTGATGCCCATCGACAGCCCGAGCTCGTTGACGCTCTGAACCAGCTTGGCCGCGGTCTCGACGTCGCGGACCAGCCGCTCGCCGCCGTACTCGACGCGCACCTTGGTGACCGCGTCGAGCAGCGTCTGCAGGCTCGGTGCGATCCTGTCGACCTGGGCGCGTACGTCCCCGAGGGTGTCGGCCAGCGTGGTGGCGCCGTCGGCCAGCGTGTTGAGGTCGTCGGTGCGCTCGCCGATCTGGGCCGAGCCCGCGGCCAACCGGTCCCCGACGATGCCGGCCTGGAAGGTGGCCCGGAACTCGGCCGGGACCTCGCCGAGCGGCCGGGTGACACCGCTGACCAGCCCGATGTCCGGCAGTTGCGCGATACGCGAGGCCATCTGCTCCAGATCCGCCAGTGCCTGCGGGCTGCGAAGGTCGCGCGGCGACTGCACCAGGATGTACTGCGGGATGGACTGGCTGATCGGGAAGTGCCGCTCCAGCGCGGCGTAGCCGATCGAGCTCGGCGCCGACGCCGAGACCGCTTTGCGGTCGTCGTAGTTGAACTGCGCGAAGATCGCACAGCCCGCCAGCAGCAGGAGCACCAGGACGCTGGCGACCAGATGCGGCACCGGCCGGCGCACGATCCGGATACCGGACCGCCGCCACCACTGCGTGGTGAGTTCCCGGCGCGGCTTGACCCAGCCGCGCGGCCCCGCCAGCACGAGGATCGCGGGCAGCAGCGTCATCCCGGCCAGATACGCGACGCCGACGCCGATCGCCGCCGCCACCCCGATCGTCTTGAACACGCCCATCTGGGCGAAGTTCATGACCAGGAAGGTGATGCCCACGGTCGCCGCGGAGGCGGTGATGACCTTGCCGATGGAGACCATCGCCGACTTCACCGCGTCGTCGAAATCGGCGCCCGACCGCAGGAAGTCGTGATAGCGGCTGATCATGAACACCGCGTAGTCGGTGCCCGCCCCGGCCATGATCGCGCTCAGGAACACGATGGACTGGTTGGACACCCCCGAGCCGGTCAACTCCGAGTAACCGGCCACCACGCCCTGGGCGATCAACAGCGACGACCCGATGGTCACCAGCGGCAGCAGCATGGTGACCGCGCTGCGGTACACCAGCAGCAGCACACCCAGCACCAGCACCGCGATCGCGATCTCGATGGGCAGTCGGTCCTGTTCACCGGCGACGGTGAGGTCGGCGACCGTGGCCGCGGGACCGGTCAGATGCACCTCCAGGGGCCCGTCGCCGAGGTGGTGTTCGACGACGTCGGCGACCCGGTTGAAGGAGTCGAACGCCCGCGGGGTGCCGAGCTCCCCTTCCAGACTGACCGGCAGCACCCAGGTGGTCTTGTCCTCACTGGTCAGGAACTGACGCAGCTGGGGGGTGCTGATGAAGTCCTGCACCGACACCACGTCGGTGACGTCGTCGCGCAGTGCGTCGACCACCTCGCGGTAGGTGACCTCGTCGGCAGGCTCCAGGCCGCCCTCGTTGATGAACGCGACGACGAGCAGGTTGTCCGAGCCCGGCTCCTGGAACGCCTCGGCCATCTTGCGGGCCGTGACGCTCGAGGGCGCGTCGGCGGGCAGGATCACCAGCGGGTGCCGCTCGGCCATCTCGCCCAGCGACGGGAACGACATCGGCAGCGCAAGGGCCAGCGCGACCCAGACCCCGATCACCGCCCAGGGCCACCGCACCACCACATCGGCTAGCCGCCGCATATCGCCCTCACTCCCGCTGTCACGCTAAGCGACGCGCCCCCAGTGCCCGGTGTCGGCGACGAGCGCGCACACGGACTTCATCGCCAGCAGGTAACGGGTGACAGATTTCCTGGCGACCGGATTGTCAGGATGCATGATCGCCATGGCCGTGCCTTCGCCGTAGCGGAAGATGTACACAGTCAGCTGATAAGAGAATCGGCCGTCCGGATAGATGCCGATATTGTTCGCCAGGCCCATCTCACCGGCGGCAAGAATGGCGTTGAGCGGGGCAGCGCCGCCGTGCAGGAAATTCGACACCGGAAAATTGGGCTCCGGCCATTTCAGCCACTGCGCCAACTCCAGTACCCGGTAATACGGCACCTTGGCCATGTTCAGATTCGAGTCGAATGCGGTCTGCGCCGACCACGCGGCTTCGGCGAACGACGCCGCGCCGATCGGAATGGTGATCGGGATCAGCCCGGTGAACCAGCCCTGAGTCATGAAATTGTCCGACGCCGAACGCGAATCCCGGGGTGTCAGGCCGTAATACGTCAACGCGCCGGTCAGCTCGTGCTCCACCTGGGCCAGGCCTGCGAACAGGCCGCCGACGAACCGCGCTCCTGCGGCGGTGCAGGCGGCTTCGAAGCATTCGGTCTGCGCCGCGTCCAGCAGCATCTCCGACGTCATGTCGCTGCGGACCGAATCCAGCGGATTGCCCAACGGAAGCGGGAATTCGGGGAATCCGCCATTATTGTTCTCGGCGAATTCGATCCAGGCCTGCACCTCGGGCGAATCCAGGGTCAATTCCGAGGTGTGTGCGCGCTCCCTGACGCAGAAATCGTCGAAACTGCCGGCATCGGGAAGTGTCAGCGCCTGACCGCCGCCGCTGAGCGCCGAATACATGCCGTTCGCCTCCAGCATGGTGGTGCCGATCAGCGTGGCGTCCCCGTGGACGTGGTCCATGGCGGCGAAGAATGTGAAATGCCCGTCGTTCTGAATCACCCCGAACGTGAAACAGCCCCATTCCAGTGGGCTCGGAATGGCCACCACGTGGTCGCGGATCTGATCGACAGTCATGGTGCCGTGATCGACGGGCACGAACTCGATGTCGGCCGGGTCTTCAAGCGCATGCCGGACGAAGCCCCCGTCCTCACCGGGCGCGAACCAGCTACGGAAAGTGTCGTGGCGGCGCAGGTAGTCGTTCACCGCATGGTCCATCGCCGCGATGTCGCACTGGCCGGGCACCTCGCAGCTGGCGATGATCTGGCGGGAGAACGTCAGCCCGGCGGTGGTGCGCTCAGAGTAATTGCGCAGATGCTGGCCCTGCATGTAGCTGACCGGCACGGTGCTGCGCGGCGCCTGCCGTGCCTTGTCCAGCGCCGCGGCCGTCGGATGCCAGGACGTGACAGCCCCTGAGCTGAGCGACCATTCGTCAAGTGCGCCAACCGTGATCTTGCCGATGCGCAAGACTTGACCCTCCCGATACTTCCCGCCCGACCGCCTCAAGATCAAGGAATCGGCCCGTTGCCGGATCAACATACTCCGGCCCGGCCCGTGGTTGCCGGCCTAGGGCATATCCCCTGCCGGCAACCGCACACTGTGCGGGGGTCCGTGCCATAGTGTCCGACGGGGGAAGTGGGTCTTCACGCGCGACAGGTGTCCGCAGGGTCGCATTTCACCGTCGATGCAAGGAGGTCAGCGGCATGGATTCCGGTGGACAACGGAACGACCCGGCCCCACGGTTCGCGATCATCGGCTACGCCGCGCGGTTTCCCGGCGCCGCGGACGCCGACGAGTACTGGGACGTGCTGCGCGAGGGTCGCGACGCGATCTCGGAGGTGCCGGGCGACCGCTGGGACGTCGACGAGTTCTTCGACCCGGACCCCGCTACCCCCGGCAAGGTGGTGACCCGCCGCGCGGGCTTCGTCGACGACGCCACCGGCTTCGACGCGCCGTTCTTCGGCATGTCGACCCGCGAGGTCCGTCTGATGGACCCGCAGCACCGCATGCTGCTGGAGACCGCCTGGCGTGCCGTCGAGCACGCGGGCATCGCGCCGACCTCGCTGGCCGACAGCGACACCGGCGTGTTCGTCGGGCTGGCCACCCACGACTACCTGGGGATGGCCTCCGACGAGCTGACCTATCCCGAGATCGAGGCCTACATGGCCATCGGGACCTCCAACGCGGCCGCTGCGGGCCGGATCAGCTACCGGCTGGGGCTGCAGGGACCCGCCGTCGCCGTCGACACGGCGTGCAGCTCGTCGTTGGTGGCGATTCACCAGGCCTGCCAGGCGCTGCGCCTCGGCGAATGCGACCTCGCGCTGGCCGGCGGCGCGAACGTGCTGCTCACCCCGGCCACCATGATCACGTTCTCCAGCGCGCACATGCTCGCCCCCGACGGCCGGTGCAAGACCTTCGACGCGTCCGCCGACGGCTACGTGCGCGGCGAGGGCTGCGGCGTCATCGTGATCAAGCGCCTCGAGGACGCCTTGGCCGACGGTGACCGGATCCGCGCGGTGATCCGCGGCAGCGCGGTGAACCAGGACGGCGCGTCGGGCGGCCTGACCGTGCCCAATGGTGTTGCGCAGCAGCGGGTTATCGCCGACGCGCTTCGACGCGCCGGCGTCGAGCCCGGCGAGGTGGGCTACCTGGAGGCGCACGGCACCGGCACCTCGCTGGGCGACCCGATCGAGGTCCAGGCCGCGGGTGCGGTGCTCGGGAGCGGACGCGAACCGGGACGTCCGCTGCTGATCGGTTCGGCGAAGACCAACATCGGGCACCTGGAGGCCGCGGCGGGCATCGCCGGCGTGCTGAAGGTCGTGCTGGCGCTGGAACACGCGACGCTGCCCAAACACCTGAACTTCCAGACCCCGTCGCCGCACATCCCGTGGGACCGGCTCGCCGTGGAGGTGGTCACCGAGACCATGCCGTGGGAGACCGACGGCAGGCCCCGCATCGCCGGGGTCAGTTCGTTCGGTTTCGCCGGCACCAATGCCCACGTCATCCTCGAAGAGGCGCCGGATCAGACCACCGGACCCGCGCCGGTACCCGAACCGGAGCGGTTCGGGGTGCTGCCGCTGTCGGCGCGCACTCCCGCCGCGTTGGTGGCGCTGGCCGGGCGGTACCGCAGCTGGCTGCAGGACCATCCGGAGGCCACCCTGGCCGACGTGTGTTTCACCGCCGGCGCGGCGCGGGCGCACCTGGAGCACCGGGCCGCCGTGGTGGCCGACTCGCGGGACTCCGCGGTGGATCTGCTCGGCGCGCTGGCCGACGACCGCCCGGCCCCCGGCCTGGTGCGGGGTGAGTCCTACGAGGCGCCGAAGACGGCGTGGCTGTTCACCGGTCAGGGCAGCCAGTATCCGGGCATGGCCCGCGAGCTGTTCGACACCGAGCCGGTGTTCGCCGACACCGTGCGTCAGTGCGCGGATGCCGTCGCCGATGTGCTCGAAAAGCCGCTTCTGGAGGTGATTTTCGCGGCCGACAGCCCGGAGGCCGAAGAGGCGCTGCAGCAGACGAGTTACGCCCAGCCGGCGCTGTTCGCGGTGGAGATGGGTCTGGCCCGGCTCTGGCAGTCCTGGGGTCTGGAACCGGACGTAGTGCTCGGGCACAGCGTCGGCCAGTACTCGGCCGCCTGCGTCGCCGGGGTGTTCAGCCTCACCGACGGTGCCCTGCTGATGGCCGAACGCGGACGGCTCTTCGGTAGCCTGCCCGCCGGCGGCCGCATGGTCGCGGTGTTCACCGCGGCCGACCGTGTCGAGGCCGTGACCGACGAGTTCCCCAGCCTCTCGGTCGCCGCCTACAACGGCGCCAACACCGTATTGTCCGGTCCTGCCACGGATCTGGAGCAGGCGGTGGCACGCCTGGCCGCCGACGGCGTGCGGTGCGACTGGCTGGACACCAGCCACGCATTCCACTCGGCACTGCTCGACCCGATCCTCGACGAATTCGAGTCCTACGCGCAGCAGTTCACTTTCGCTGCGCCGCAGCGCATTCTGATCGACAACCGCACCGGCGCGGCGCTGGGCCGCAGCATCCGACTCGACGGCGCCTACTGGCGCAGGCACGCCCGGCAGCCGGTGCAGTTCGCCGCGAGCGTGCGCACGCTGGCAGAGCTGAACTGCAAGACGCTTGTGGAGATCGGACCGCGCCCGGTGCTGACCGCCGCGGCGCTCGGCGCCTGGCCCGACCCGGCCACCAGCCCGCGCGTGATCGCGTCGTTGCGGCGCAACACCGCAGACCACCGCCAGATCACCGAAGCGCTCGCCGACGCCTACGTGATGGGCCACCTGCCCGACTTCGGGGCAATGCGCCGCCCGCACGCGCGCAAACTCGACCTGCCGACCTACCCGTTCGAGCATCGCCAGTACTGGTTCTCCGAGAACCGGGACCGTCCCGAGGCGGCGCGGTTCTCCGCCGCGCGCACCGAGACCGTCCGCCTGCTCGAGGACGGCCACATCGACGAACTCGCGACACTGCTGGGCAGCCCGGCCCCCGACGACCACACCGTCGATGTACTGAACAGGCTTGCCGCACAACATAATCAGCAACGCGCCGGGCAATCCGTGGCCGACGACCGCTACCACATCCGCTGGGACATCGCCGCGGTCGCGTCCTCCCGGGACACCGCCACGTGGATCCTGGTCGGCGAGGAGAACGAGACAGTCCGGCCGCTGCTCGACGCGCTGTCTGCGCGTGGTCACCAGCACAGCTTCGTCGCGCCGCCGATGTCCGACGCGGAGGAGACCAAACTCGTCGACGCATTCCGCGCGGCCGCAACCGAGGATTCGCCGCTGCGGATCCTGCACGTCGCGGCGCTGGACGCCGACACCGCACCGTCGATGCGCTCGCTGCTGCGGATGCAGCACCGCATCCTCGGCGGCACCCGCCGCCTGTTCCGCGCCGCGGCCGCCGCCGAACTACGCACCCCCATCTGGCTGGTGACCCGCGGCGGCCAACGTGTCCTCGACGCCGACTCGGTCGCACCCGATCAGACCGCGCTGTGGGGCTTCGGCCGCGCCGCGGCGCTGGAGCTGCCGCAGTTGTGGGGCGGGCTGGCGGATCTGGGCGAAGGCTCTGCCGAGGAATGGCACCGTCTGCTCGACCAGGTGTCGGCCGTGCCCGACTCCGCGCTCAGGGAAGACCAGGTGGCGCTGCGCGGCCAGGCGCTCTACGTGCCCCGGCTCGTCCGCCGGACCACAGCGCCGGGCGGGCAGCCGCTGCACCTGCGCGGCGACGCCACCTACCTGGTGACCGGCGGCCTGGGTTCGATCGGTCTCGAGATCGCCGGATACCTTGCCACGCATGGCGCCCGGCATCTGGTGCTGACCAGCCGCCGCGCCCCCGGTGAGGAGGCGCAGCGCCGCATCGACGCGCTGAGCGAACAGCACGCCTGTGAGGTGCGCGTGTTCACCGCCGACGTCGCCGACGCGCACGACGTCGCCCGGCTGCTGGGCACGATCGCCGCCGAACTGCCGCCGCTGGCCGGCATCGTGCACGCGGCAGGGGAGGTCGGCACCACTGCGCTGAGCACCCTGGACGACGCCGAGGTGGACCGCGTGTTCGCCGGGAAGGTCTGGGGGGCCTGGCACCTGAGCGAAGCCGCGGCCGATCTGCGGCTGGACTTCTTCCTCAGCACCTCCTCGATCGCGTCGGTGTGGGGCGGCTTCGGCCAGACCGCCTACGGCGCGGCCAACGCGTTCCTCGACGGGCTGGCATGGCGCCTGCGCGAACAGGGCATCACCGGGGCCAGCGTCAACTTCGGCCCGTGGTCGGCGGGCATGGCCGATGCGCAGTCCCGGGCGCGGCTGGACCAGCGCGGCATCCGGACGCTGTCCCCCGCCGACGCACTGGCGGGCCTGGCCGATGTCGCCACGTCGGCCGACAGCGTGCAGGGAGTCGTGGCGCGCATCGACTGGGCCCGGTTTCTGCCGCTCTACCAGCAGACCGGGCGTCGGGCGTTCCTCGCCGAGCTCGAGCGCGAGGTGCCCGACTCGGTACCGGTACTGACCCCTTCCGGAACCACACCGCTGGTCGAGCGACTCACCAATGCGCCTGTGCAGCAACGCCGCAAGCTGCTCACCGACTATCTGCGCGACGCGGTCGCCGAGATCACCCGTGTCGATGCCGCCGAGATCCGGGAGGACGCCGGGTTTTTCGACCTGGGCATGGACTCGTTGATGGCGGTCGAACTGCGGCGCCGCATCGAGCAGGGCGTGGGCAAGGACATCCCCGCCACGCTGGCGATGGACCATCCCCGGCTCTCGGACGTGGCCGATTACCTGCTCGGTGAGGTTCTCGGGCTCGCCGAGCAGACCAAGGCGGCGCCGCTGCCGGTCACCGCGGTGCCGCGCACCGACGACCCCATCGCGATCGTCGCGGTGTCGTGCAGATTCCCGGGTGCGCCCGACCCGGAGGCGTTCTGGGAGGTGCTGGCCGGCGGGGTCGACGCGATCCGGGAGGTTCCCGAGGACCGGTTCGACATCGACGAGTACTACGACCCCGACCCGGACGCGGCCGGAAAAACCTACACCCGCTTCGGCGGATTCCTGGACGGCATCGACGGATTCGATCCCGAGTTCTTCGGCATCTCCCCGCGCGAGGCGGTCTGGATCGAACCCCAGCAGCGGCTGATGCTCGAAACCGTCTGGGAGGGCCTGGAGCGAGCCGGGTACGCCCCGGCCGCGTTGCGCGGCAGCAGAACCGGCGTATTCGTCGGTGTCGCCGCCAACGAGTACGCGCACCTGTTGTCCGCGGAATCGATCGACAAGATCGAACCCCACTTCATCACCGGCAACGCGCTCAACGCGATCTCGGGCCGCGTCGCGTTCGCGCTGGGTCTGGAAGGCCCCGCGGTGGCCGTCGACACCGCGTGCAGTTCGGCGCTGGTCGCCGTGCACCAGGCCTGCCAGGCGCTGAAGTCCGGTGACTGCGACATGGCACTGGCCGGCGGCGTGAACGTGCTGCTGAGCCCGGTCACGGTGGTCGCCGCGTCCCGCGCACGGATGCTCTCGCCGGTCGGCCGGTGCAAGACCTTCGACGCGTCGGCCGACGGCTATGTGCGCAGCGAAGGTTGCGGCATCCTGGTCCTCAAGCGGCTCAGCGACGCCGAGCGTGACGGCGACCGGATCTGCGCGGTCATCCCGGCCAGCGCGGTCAACCAGGACGGCGCGTCCAGCGGTCTGACCGTGCCCAACGGCGGTGCGCAGCAACGGCTCATCGCTGCCACGCTGGCTCGGGCCGGGCTGAGCGGCGGTGACGTCGACTATCTGGAGGCGCACGGCACCGGCACCCCGCTGGGAGATCCCATCGAGGTCGCAGCAGCAGCCGCCGCCTACGGCGCCGCCCGCGACGCGGACCGGCCACTGCTGATGGGATCGGTCAAGAGCAACATCGGGCACACCGAATCCGCGTCCGGCGCAGCGGGTCTGATCAAGGTCGTGTTGTCCCTCCAGCACCAGGTGCTGCCGAAGAGCCTGCACTTCGACAACCCGTCACCGCACATCCCTTGGGACACACTGCCGGTGCGTGTCGTCGCCGAGCCGACACCCTGGGAGACCGACGGACGGCCCCGCCGCGCCGGGGTCAGCTCCTTCGGGTTCACCGGCACCAACGCGCACGTCCTCGTCGAGGAGGCGCCCGCCCGGCCCGCACCCGTCATCGACGACGAGCAGCCGGGCACCACCGAGCAGGCACCGGTTCACGTGCTGCCACTGTCGGCGCGGTCTCCGGAGGCTCTGGTGAGCCTGGCGCAGCGCTACCAGTCCTGGCTCTGCGCCCATCCGGAGGCCGACCTGGCCGACGTGTGCCTGACCGCCGGAACGGGCCGTTCCCACTTCGAGCAGCGCGCCGCGCTGGTGGTGGATTCGGTCGACGCGGCCCGGCAGGGACTGGCCGAGCTGGCCGAGAACCGGCTGCGCCCGGGCGTCGTCCGCGGCGAGCACACCCATCGGCCGGTGACGGCGTGGCTGTTCACCGGCCAGGGTAGCCAGTACCCCGGCATGGCGCGCGAATTGTTCGACACCGAGCCGGTTTTCGCCGAGACGGTGACGGCGTGCGCGGAGGCCGTCGCAGACATCCTGCCGCTGCCGCTGACCGAGGTCGTGTTCGCCACCGACCGGGAGACCGGCGGAAAGGCCGGAGAACGGTTGCGGCACACGTCGTTCGCGCAGCCGGCGCTGTTCGCCGTGGAGATGGGCCTGGCCCGGCTGTGGCAGTCGTGGGGAATCGAACCCGACGTGGTACTGGGACACAGTGTCGGCCAGTACGCCGCCGCGTCCGTGGCCGGCGTGTTCAGCCTCACCGACGGTGCCCGGCTGATGGCCGAACGCGGCCGGATGTTCGGCAGCCTCCCCACCGGCGGCCGGATGGTGGCGGTGTTCACCGACGCGACCCGCGTCGAACAGGCCGCCGGTGGATTCGCGCGGGTGTCGGTGGCCGCCTACAACGGACCCAACACCGTGCTCTCCGGCCCGGGTGAGGAGCTGGAACAGATCGTCTCCCGGTTCAGCGAGGACGGGATCCGCTGCACCTGGCTGGAGACCAGCCACGCCTTCCACTCCGAGCTGCTGGATCCTGTGCTCGACGAATTCGAGGCCTACGCCTCGCGATTGGAATACGCCACGCCGACCATGCCGCTGGTGTGCAACCGCACCGGGACGGTGCTGACGGCCCAGACCCCGCTCGACGCGCAGTACTGGCGCAAGCATTCCCGCCAGCCCGTGCAGTTCGCGGAGAGCGTGCGCACGGTGGCGGCACTGGGCGCCACCGTGCTGATGGAGATCGGACCGCAACCGGTGCTCACCGGCGCCGCGGTGCAGGTATGGCCGGAGCACCTGGCCGCGCTGCGGGCGATCGTGTCCCTGCGTAAGGGCATCGATGATCGGCGGCAGATCTCCGACGCGCTCGCCGCGGCCTACGTCGGCGGTCACCGGCCCGATTTCGCTGTGCTGCACCGCCGCCCGTCCCGCCGGCCGGTACTGCCCACCTACCCCTTCCAGCGCCGCCGGTTCTGGCCGAGGACGAGCGGGCTCGCCGTCGACGGCGGGACCGGTGCCGCGGCATCGGGGATCCTGGGCGGCGCCAAGGATCTGGCCTCGGGTGACACCGTCTACACCAGCAGGCTGTCCGTCAGATCGCAGCCATGGCTGTCCGACCACGTCATCTACGGCACCGTCGTGGTTCCCGGCGCGACGTACGCGGCGATGGCGTTGGCCGCCGTCGGCACCCCGGCACGCGCCAGGGACGTCTTCTTCTACGAGCCGATCATCCTGCCGGAGAAGACTTCCCGTGAGGTGCAGCTGACCCTGCGCCCGCTGACCGATGCCGGGTCGTGGACGTTCCAGGTGCACAGCCGGCCCTACGGCGTCCGCGACGCCGAGTGGTCGTTGAACGCCGAGGGCACCGTCGCGGCCGGCATGGGCGACGACGAACCGGTCGGGCAGGACTCCGACCCGGTCGACGAGGCCATCGAGCGCCTGGAACGCATGCGCCCCCAGGAGCTGTTCGAAACGTTCGCCGACCTGGAGCTGGCCTGGGGACCGACCTGGTCGGGCTCGCTGAAGTCGCTGTGGCTCGGCGACGGTGAGGCGATCGGCGACATCCTCGTCGGTGAGGAACTCGCCGAACAGTTGGCCACCGAACCGATGCACCCGGTGCTGATGGACCTGTGCACCGGCGTCGCGTTCCCGGCGTTCCCGGCGCTGCTGGCCGCCGAGCAGGGTGTCAGCGACCTGTTCCTGCCGTTGAGGTACGGGCAGGTGATGCTGCGCGACAAGATGCCGCGCCGGTTCTACTGCCGCGCCCGGTGGCACGCCGCGGCGCTGGACAACGAAACCCAGGTGTTCGACCTCGATTTCGTCGACCGGGACGGTCGCATCCTCGGCGGTATCCGCGAGTTCACCGTCAAGCGCGCCCCGCGGGAGGCGCTGCTGCGCGGCCTCGGCGGTGACGCCACCCGGCTGCTCTACACCCTGGGCTGGCACGAGGTGCCCGCGCCGGCCGATGCCGGCGCACCGGCCGGCACCTGGCTGATCGCCGGATTCGACGAGCTGGCCTCCGCCGTTCCCGGCTGTATCGCGTGGCACCGCGACACCGATACCGAACCGCTGGGCGAGGTGCTGAGCCAGGCACACGCGAAGGGTGTGCCGTTCTCCGGTGTCGTGTGGCGCAGCAGCGCGGCGAGCGCCGGTGAGTCCAGTGCCGACGTTCAGGCGCGGATCGAGGCCGAGATCGGTCACCTGCTCAGCGCGGTGCACACGCTGCAACGCGGCGCACAGGACGGCGGTGTGAAGCTGCCCGGCGGGCTGTGGGTCGTCACCGAGCGGGCCGTGGCCTGCGAATCCGGTGAGCCGGTCGACCCCGTGCAGGCCGCACTATGGGGCTTCGGACGCACCACGGCCAACGAGGAACCCGGCCTGCGGTGGCGGCTGGTCGACTGCGACGGTTCACCGGAAGCGGTGCGTGCGCTGGCCGGCCTGCTGGCAGCACCGGTCGACGAGCCGGAACTCGCAGTGCGCCAAGGGAAGTTGCTGGCGTCCCGGCTGTTGCCGTGGTCGCGCAGCGGCCACCTCACGGTGCCGCGCTCCGCGGACTTCGTGCTGGCTCCGACCGAGCGCGGCGCGATCGACAACCTGCGGCTCACCGAGACCGAAGTTCCGCCGCCTGCCGAAGGTTACGTGCAGGTGCGCGTCGAGGCCGCGGGGTTGAACTTCCGCGACGTGCTCAACGTGCTGGGGCTGTACCCGGGCGACCCGGGACCGATCGGCGGCGACTTCGCCGGTACGGTGACCCAACTCGGCAGCGGCGTCACCGGACTCGACGTGGGCCAGCGGGTCTACGGGTTCATGCAGGGCGCGTTCTCCAGCCGCTTCAACGTCCCGGCGCAACTGCTGGCGCCGATCCCCGACGGGGTCGGCGCGGTGGAGGCGGCCACCATCCCCGCCGCAGCGTTGACCACCCGGCTGGCGTTCGACTGGGCGCAGCTGAAACCGGGTGACCGGGTGCTCATCCACGCCGCCAGCGGCGGGGTCGGCCTGGCCGCCATCCAGATGGCCCAGCAGCACGGCGCGACCGTGTTCGCCACCGCCAGCACCTACAAGCGGGCGACGCTGCACAGGATGGGTGTGCAGTACGTCTACGATTCGCGCAGCACCGATTTCGCCGACCAGATCCTGGACGACACCGACGGCGCCGGCGTGGATGTGGTGCTCAACAGCCTGACCAACGAAGGGTTCATCGAGGCCACGGTGCGGGCCACCGCGCGCAACGGTCGCTTCGCCGAGATCGCCAAACGCGACATCTGGACACCCGAGCAGATGGCTGCCGCCCGGCCCGACATCTCCTACGAGATCGTCGCGCTCGACGTCACCACGCTGGCCGACCCGGAACGCATCCGCACGCTGCTGACCGAGGTGTCCGACGGCCTGGAGCGGGGCGAGTGGCGGCCGCTGCCCGCCGAGGTCTACCCGTTGACCGAGGCCCGGGCCGCGTTCCGCCGTATGCAGCAGGCCCGCCACATCGGCAAGATCGTGTGCCAGATTCCCGCGCCTCTGCAGCCGCGGGCCGACCGCAGCTACCTGATCACCGGCGGTCTCGGCGCGATCGGACTGCACACCGCGGCGCATCTGGCCCACCTGGGAGCGGGCGACCTCGTGCTCACGTCCCGGCGTGCACCCGACACCGACGCACAGCAGGTGATCGACGAGATCGTCGACCGCCACAAGTGCCGCGTGCACGTGTTCACCGCCGACGTCGGGGACGAACACGCGGTGGCGACGCTGCTGGAGAGGATCCGCGCCGAACTGCCGCCGTTGGCGGGCGTGGCGCATCTGGCCGGTGTGCTCGATGATGCGCTGCTCGCTGCGCAGGATCTGGACCGCTTCCGGAAGACGCTGGCGCCGAAAGCTTTCGGCGCTGATCACCTGGACCGCCTGACGCGGGAGGACGACCTGGACTTCTTCATCGTGTCGTCGTCGGTGTCCAGCGTGTTCGGGTCCCCCGGCCAGGCCAACTACGCGACGGCCAACGCGTTCCTCGACGGCCTCGTCGCGCGGCGGCGCGCGCACGGCCTGCCGGCCACCGGCGTGAACTTCGGCCCCTGGGCGCAGGGGGGCATGGCGTCCTCCGACGCGGCGACGGCGAACATCACCGCTCAGGGTTTGATCCCGTTGGAGCCGTCGGCGGCGCTGAGCGCGCTGGCCGAAGTCGTCGCCAACGGAACCGGTCAGGCCGCCGTGCTCAAGGCCAACTGGCAGCGCGCGGCGAAGGTGCTCGGCAGTTCCCGGCCCCCGATCCTCGACCTGGTACTGCCCCGCCCGGAGGGCGAGGTGACCGGGGACAGCGAGTTGCTGCGGCAGCTGCAGGAGATCCCGGTGCCGCAGCGCGCCGGTTTCGTGACCGAGTTCCTGCAGCGCGAGGTGCAGAACTTCCTGCGGTTGGCGCAGCCACCCGCGGCGTCCAGCCGGTTCCTGGACCTCGGCACGGACTCGTTGATGGCCATCGAGCTGCGCAACCGGTTGCACAGTCAGTTCGGCGGCGCGTTCACGATCAACGCGACCGCGGTGTTCGACTACCCGACCATCGGCGGGTTGGCCGAGTATCTGGTGGGCCAGCTGCCGGACGCGCAGACGGAGCCGGGGCCGGCACCGGAGCAGGACTGAGACACCGCATCGCCACGGTGCGCACCTGGCCTGGTCGGGTTCGCACTGTGCCCTGAATTGCGCTGTCTGGCAGTTGAATTGACCGAAGGAGCGGGCATGACGAAATCAGTGTTCATCACCGGAGCGGCGACCGGGATCGGGCGTGCGACAGCGCTGCTTCTGGCCCAGCGCGGGTACCTCGTCGGCGGCTACGACATCGACGGCGACGGCGTAGGGCTACTCGCCGCGGACATCGCCGCCGTCGGCGGCAGGTCGGTGGTCGGGCACCTCGACGTCACCGACGCCGACGAGGTGGCGCAGCGGCTGGCCGAGTTCGTCGACGCCGCGGGAGGCCGGCTCGACGTGCTGATCAACAACGCGGGCCTGCTCAACGCCGGTCGTTTCGAGGAGATCCCGCTGCCGGTGCACCACCGTGAGATCGAGGTGAACGTCAAGGGTGTGGTCAACGGACTGCACGCCGCGTTCCCGTATCTGAAGAGCACCCGCGACGCGGTCGTGGTGAACCTGGCGTCGGCGTCGGCGATCTACGGCCAGGCCGAGCTGGCCAACTACAGCGCCACGAAGTTCTTCGTCCGCGCCATCACCGAGGCGCTCAACCTCGAATGGGGACGCCAGGGGATCCGCGTGATCGACATGTGGCCGCTGTACGTGAACACCGCGATGACCAAGGACGTCACGACCGGCACCACCCAGTCGCTCGGCATCCGGCTGACCGCGCAGGACATCGCGACCGACATCGTCGCCGCCGTCGAGGCCACCTGGCCTCGCCGGCTCGTCGCGCAGGTGCACTTCCCAGTGGGTGTACAGGCCAAGGCCCTGGCGCTGGGGGCGCGGTTCTCCCCGGCCTGGCTCACCCGGCTGGTGAACAAGGGACTGGCGGGAGGCTAACTCCAGCGGGTGGCTTCCACGTCCGGCGGCAGCGGCGGGTGCAGTGGCACGTCCAGACCGTCGTAGACGCCGGGCTTCTGGCCGGACAGCCAGCTGATCGCCCCGAGCAGCCGGTTGGCCGCGGTGGCGTTGCCGCCGTCGGCGCGGGTGCCGCCGGGCACATCGGCGCGCGTCACGATGGTCAGTTGCGGGTCTCCGTCGACGATGACGCGATGATCACCCACTCCCTGATCGGGTTGCGGCCAGTACGGCGCGCACGCCGGATCGATGCGGGTGATGTGCTCGACGACGACACGCTGTCTGCCGCCGGCCCAGCCGATCACGCGGAGAAAGAACGCCCCCTGGGTGCCCTTCTCGAAGTGACCCATGACGTTGTGGACGGGCTCTTCCAGCGGTAGCCGCTCGACCTCCTCGGTGATCTCGTCGATCTCCAGGCCCAGCCCGCGTCCGATCAGCCGGATGTTGCCGCCCCACACCATCGTCGGGATGCCCGGCAGCAGCATCATCGGGGTCTCGTCCATCGACCCGCCGAAACCGCAGGACACCCGCACCGCGTAGGGCTGGTCGTAGGTCGAGTAGTCGAAGATCTCCTGGCAGGTGATGGTGTTGATCCCGGTGCACAGCCCGGCCGCGGTGACCGCGAGCGCGTCGTTGGCCCAGCCCGGGTCGACGCCGCTGACCAGCAGGGCGGCGCCGCCGTCGGCCGCGGCCGCGGTGAGCCGCTCCAGCCACTCCGGCGGTGCGGAGCGGGGGTCGTAGAGCGAATACAGCGACGGGGTGACGACGTGGGCGCCGGCACGCAGACACCGTTCGATGTCGGCGAGGGCCTCCTCGGGCCGGATGTCGCCGGAGGCCATGTAGGCAACCGCGTCGGAGCCGTCGAGCACCGCGTCCACGTCGGTGGTCGCCGCGATGCCCGTCGGCGCGCCGAGCCCGGCGAGAGTCGCCGCGTCCGTCCCGGCCTTCGCTTCGGCCGAGGTGATCACCCCGGCCAGCCGCAGGCCCGGAAACCGGGTCAGCGACCGGATGGCGGTGGTCCCCATATTGCCCGTTCCCCATACCGCAACCGCCGTTGTCGCGCCCATCGTGACACCCTATCCGGGCTAAACGTGAGGATCATCACAGACCGCTGAAACGCCTGTTCACGACGGGTTTCGCGGCGAAATTCCCAGCCCGGCCAACCGCCTGGTTGGTGAACAGGCCGAAATAGCCCACACTCGTCTTGCGTTGAAGTTACCGGGCGGTATAGTCGAGCACAGTTACTGGTGGGTAACTTTGCCGACAAGTACCCAACCGCAGGTGGCGTTCTCAACGAGGAGGAACCCGTGAGCCATTACAAGAGCAATGTTCGTGACCAGGTATTCAACCTGTTCGAGGTCCTCGGCGTCGACAAGGCGCTGGGCCAGGGCAGCTACTCCGAGCTGGATGTCGACACCGCGGTAGAGATGCTGGGCGAGATGGCCCGTCTCGCCGAAGGTCCGATCGCCGCGTCCTTCGAGGACGGCGACCGCAACCCGCCGGTGTTCGACCCGAAGACGCACACCGTGACCCTTCCGGAGTCGTTCAAGAAGTCCGTCCGCGCGCTCGTCGAGGGCGGCTGGGACAAGATCAGCGTCAGCGAGGAGCTCGGCGGCATGCCGATGCCCCGCGCGTTGTCCTGGGCCTTGCAGGAGCACATCCTCGGCGCCAATCCCGCGGTGTACATGTACGCGATGGGCGCCGGATTCGCCGACATCTTCTACCACCTCGGCACCGAGGAGCAGAAGAAGTGGGCCAAGCTCGCCGCCGACCGCGGCTGGGGCTCCACCATGGTGCTCACCGAGCCGGACGCCGGCTCCGACGTCGGCGCCGGACGCACCAAGGCCGTCCAGCAGCCCGACGGCACCTGGCACATCGACGGCGTGAAGCGCTTCATCACTTCGGCCGACTCCGATGACCTGTTCGAGAACATCATGCATCTGGTGCTGGCCCGCCCCGAGGGCGCAGGCCCGGGCACCAAGGGTCTGTCGCTGTTCTTCGTGCCGAAGTTCCACTTCGATCCCGAGACCGGCGAGCCCGGCGAACGCAACGGCGTGTTCGTCACCAACGTCGAGCACAAGATGGGCCTGAAGGTCTCCGCGACGTGCGAGCTCTCCCTCGGTCAGCACGGCGTCCCGGCCGTGGGCTGGCTGGTCGGTGAGGTCCACGAGGGCATCGCGCAGATGTTCGACGTGATCGAGCAGGCCCGAATGATGGTGGGCACCAAGGCGATCGCGACGCTGTCGACCGGTTACCTGAATGCGCTGGCGTACGCCAAGGAGCGCGTCCAGGGCGCCGACCTCACCCAGATGACCGACAAGACCGCTCCGCGCGTGACCATCACGCATCACCCGGACGTCCGTCGCTCGCTGATGACCCAGAAGGCTTACGCCGAGGGCCTGCGCGCGCTGTACCTGTTCACCGCGACCCACCAGGACGCGGAGGTCGCCAAGACGCTGCACGGCATCGAGCCGGACGTGGCGGTCAAGGTCAACGACCTGCTGCTGCCGATCGTCAAGGGCGTGGGCTCCGAGCAGGCGTACGCCAAGCTCACCGAGAGCCTGCAGACCCTGGGTGGTTCGGGCTTCCTGCAGGACTACCCGATCGAGCAGTACATCCGTGACGCCAAGATCGACTCGCTGTACGAGGGCACCACGGCCATCCAGGCGCAGGACTTCTTCTTCCGCAAGATCGTCCGCGACAAGGGTGTGGCCTTGGGCCACGTGGCCGGCCAGATCGAGCAGTTCGTCAAGGCCGAGACCGGCAACGGCCGGCTGAAGGCCGAGCGCGCGCTGCTGGCCACCGCGCTGGAGGACGTCCAGGGCATGGCCGCGTCGCTGACCGGCTACCTGATGGCCTCGCAGGAGGATCCCAAGAGCATCTACAAGGTGGGCCTGGGCTCTGTGCGCTTCCTGATGAGCGTCGGCGATCTGGTGATCGGCTGGCTGCTGCAGCAGCAGGCCGCGGTGGCCATCGAGAAGCTCGACGGTGGGGCGACCGGCGACGACCGCGCGTTCTACGAGGGCAAGGTCGCGGTGGCGTCGTTCTTCGCGAAGAACTTCCTGCCGTTGCTCACCAGCACCCGGTCCGTCATCGAGAACCTCGACAACGAGATCATGGAACTGGACGAGGCCGCCTTCTAGACCCTTCCGCAGCCTCGGACCCAGGACGCCCCCGGATTCTTGCCGGGGGCGTCTTGCGCTGGCGGGGGTCTGGCCTCGGGGCGTCTGCGCTCTCGGGGGCATGTCCCACGCGCATCACACATCCACGAATTTCAGCGAAAGTTCGAGAAGACCCCTGCAAAAGGTGGACTTCTGAGGCGGGTGTGCCTCGGGGCAGCTGAACCGCGGTATGCGCAGCTATTTCTTCACGCGTCGGCTTCTGGAGATGTCCACCAGTCCGGCGGCCAGGAAACCGACGGCGACGACAGCCAGCGCGTATCGGGACCAGCCGAGCCGGCCGGCGGCGAGCACCGCGAAGAAGGCCGCCCCCGCGACCATCGCCGCACCCCGGTACAGCCGCGTCCGGTGGCGACGCTTCGCCGGATTGGCTTCACGCGGGACGACGGCTGCGTACACAAGTAGCCCGAGAAACGCCAGGAAGGTGAGGAGTTGCAGCAGGCTCAGGGCTGTCATGGCCTACTTTGTACCCTGCCCCGGACACAAGGGCGGGTTCGGGAGGACACTTGGGTGCGTCTCTACATATCTCGCGCGGCCGGCTCACATCCCTTTGCCGGCTCTTTGGATTTAGTCACTCCCGAACCCGTCGTGCGAACGATGCTACGCCGCGCGGGGGCGGTGCAAAAGGGGTAGTCCCGGGCTTTTCCCGAGAATTTTCACCCCGCCGAATCCACCTCGCGCAGTAGGGCTCTCGTGCGGGTGCGACCCTCGACGGAGCTGTCGAACGCCGCGCCGACGAACTCGTCGACGCCGGCGTCGCGGAGCTCGGCGATGCGGTCGCGCACCGTCGCCTCGTCACCGATGATCGCAGCGTCCTCCGGACCCGCGTAACCCTCGCGGTCGAGCATCGCGCGGTACGACGGCAGCGTCCCGTACACGGCGAACTGTTCGGCGGCCTGCTTGCGCACCCCGTCGACGTCGTCGGTGACGGCCACCGGAAGCGACGCCACCACGCGCACCGCGTCAGCCGGCCGGCCCGCGTCGGCGGCGGCCTGCCGCAACGTCGGGCTGACGTGCTCGCGCAGCGTCTTCGGGCCGGTCATCCATGTGCACGTGCCCGAGGTGCGTCGGCCGGCCAGGCGCAGCATCTGCGGTCCGAGCGCGGCGATGTAGACGTCGGGGCGCGGCGCCCCGGGGATGACGAGCGCCCCGCGCGTCGTGACGGTCTCTCCGGCGGCGTCCGCGGGTTCTCCGGCCAGCAGCGGCAACAGTCCGTCGAGGTACTCATTGAGCCTGCGGACCGGCTTGTCCCACGGAATGCCCCACATGCCCTCGGTGACGGCGGCGTGCGTCATGCCGAGGCCCAGGATGAAACGGCCGCCCGACGCCAGGCTGACCGTCAGCGCGCGCTGCGCCAGCTGCATCGGATGTTGGTTCTGGATCGGTACCACGCCGCTGGCGGCCTCGATCGTGTCGACCTCGTGCAGCGCGACCGCCAGGATGGTCAAGAGATCTGGTTCGTACGGGAGCTGGCTCATCCAGACTCGGGCGAAACCCTCGTCGCGCAATTGGGCGAGGTAGGCGATCGTCGCATCGATCGGAGTACCGCCGAGGCCGCTGATCTGTCCGAACATGCTGATCTGCATGGTTGAAATCTACGCTGAAAAGTTGAGAGCCCCGTGTTGCCGTCGGGTCGGGGGGTCAGACGGCAACACGGAGCTATCCCCTGTATCGGCGCCTCCATCGCAGGCGTTACAGCGATCCGAAAAAGTTTCCGGTCAGGCCTCCAGGATGGCCGTCACACCCTGTCCACCAGCGGCGCAGACCGAGATCAGACCGCGCACGGGCTTGCCGCTTTCGGCCTTCTTCTCCGCCAGCTGCTTGGCCAGCTGGGCGACGATCCGCCCGCCGGTCGCGGCGAAGGGGTGACCGGCGGCCAGCGACGAACCGTTGACATTCAGCTTGGACCGGTCGATCGCCCCGAGGGCGCCGTCCAGACCGAGGCGCTCTTTGCAGTACTCGTCGGACTCCCACGCCGCCAGGGTCGCCAGCACCACCGAGGCGAACGCCTCGTGGATCTCGTAGAAATCGAAGTCCTGCAGCGTCAGGCCGTTGCGGGCCAACAGCCGAGGCACCGCGTACGTGGGCGCCATCAGCAGGCCGTCGCGACCGTTGACGTAGTCGACCGCCGCGGTCTCGGCATCGACGAAATACGCCAGCACCGGGATCGAGTGCTGCGCGGCCCACTCCTCGGACGCCAGCAGCGCCACCGACGCGCCGTCGGTGAGCGGGGTGGAGTTGCCCGCGGTCATCGTCGCGTCGCCGTTGCGCACGCCGAAGACCGGCTTGAGCTTGGCCAGCTTCTCAGTCGACGAATCGGGTCGCAGGTTGTTGTCGCGGTAGAGCCCGAGGAACGGGCTGACCAGATCGTCGAAGAAACCGCGGTCGTAGGCGGCGGCCATGTTGCGGTGGCTGGCGACGGCCAACTCGTCCTGGTCGACCCGTTTGACGCCCATCTCCTTGGCGGTGACCGCGGCGTGCTCGCCCATCGACATGCCGGTGCGCGGCTCGCTGTTGACCGGGATCTCGACGCCCAGCGACGCGGGCAGCTTGCCGACGAGCTTGAGGCGGTCGACGTTCGATGTGGCGCGGCGCAGTCCGAGCAGCACCTTGCGCAGGTCGTCACCGAACGCGATCGGCGCATCCGAGGCGGTGTCCACCCCGCCTGCCGCGGCGACCTCGTAGCGGCCCCGGGCGATGCCGTCAGCCGCGGCGATCGCGGCCTGCAGACCCGTCCCACAGGCCTGCTGCAGGTCGAACGCGGGCGTGTACGACGACAGCGAACTGCCGAGCACGCACTCGCGCATCAGGTTGAAGTCGCGGCTGTGCTTGAGCACCGCGCCGCCGATCACCGCGTCGAGCCTCTCGCCCTTAAGATTGAAGCGCTCGGCCAGGCCGTCGAGCACCGCGGTGAACATGTCCTGGTTGGACGCTTTCGCGTAGGCGCCGTCGGACCGCGCGAACGGGATCCGGTTTCCGCCGAGCACGGCCACCCGGCGAGCGGCCCTGGTCCCGGCGATTTCTGATGTCCCAGCGTTGTCTGAGTTCTCAGCCACATTGCCTCCCTGCTGATGGGGTGTCGAGGGTCATACTACCCACTGTTCTTACTCTGGAGTAAGTTCGTGAGGATATGACAGTGCTGGGTAACCCCTTCACCGTCGACAACTGATGTACCCGGATCTCCAGAAAGGCAGCGCCGTGGCTTCCGATCTTCTCTCCCAGGTCGTCAACTCCGGGCCTGGCTCGTTCCTGGCCAAGCAACTCGGTGTGCCGCAGCCCGAGCCGCTGCGCCGTTACAAGCAGGGCGAGCCGCCGCTGGCCGGTTCCCTGCTGATCGGCGGCGAGGGCCGCGTGGTCGAACCGCTGCGCGCCGCGCTGGCCGACGACTACGACGTCGTCGCCAACAATCTCGGCGGGCGCTGGGCCGACTCGTTCGGGGGCCTGGTCTACGACGCCACCGGCATCACCGATCCCGAGGGTCTCAAAGGGCTGTACGAGTTCTTCACCCCGCTACTGCGCAACCTCGGGCATTCCGGTCGCGTGGTCGTCATCGGCACGACACCCGAGGAGACCGGCAGCGTGCACGAGCGCACCGCGCAGCGCGCCCTGGAGGGCTTCACCCGGTCACTGGCCAAGGAGCTGCGCGACGGATCGACCGCGTCACTGGTGTACCTGTCGGCCGACGCCAAACCGGCCGCCACGGGCCTGGAGTCCACGCTGCGCTTCATCCTGTCCGGCAAGTCGGCCTACGTCGACGGTCAGGTGTTCCGGGTCGGGGCGGCCGACGCGACCCCGCCCGCCGACTGGGACCGGCCGCTCGACGGCAAGGTCGCCGTTGTCACGGGTGCGGCGCGCGGGATCGGCGCGACCATCGCCGAGGTGTTCGCCCGAGACGGCGCGAAGGTGATCGCCGTCGATGTCGAGGGCGCCGCCGAGGCGCTGGCCGAGACCGCCACCAAGGTGGGTGGGACCGCGCTGACGCTGGACGTCACCGCCGCCGACGCGGTCGACCGCATCGCCGAGCACGTCCGCGAACACCACGGGGGCAGGCTCGACATCCTGGTCAACAACGCCGGCATCACTCGAGACAAGCTGCTGGCCAACATGGACGAATCCCGCTGGGACTCGGTGATGGCGGTGAATCTCCTTGCGCCGCTACGCCTGGCCGAGGGGCTGGTGGAGAGCGGCCTGATCGGCGACGGCGGCCGGATCGTCGGGTTGTCCTCGATGGCGGGCATCGCCGGTAACCGTGGGCAGACGAACTACGCCGCCACCAAGGCCGGCATGATCGGGTTGACCGACGCGCTGGCTCCGCAGTTCGCCGACAGGAACATCACGATCAACGCCGTGGCGCCGGGGTTCATCGAGACGAAGATGACCGACGCGATTCCGTTCGCCACCCGTGAGGTCGGCCGTCGGCTCAACTCGCTGTTCCAGGGCGGTCAGCCCGTCGACGTCGCCGAGGCGATCGCGTACTTCGCCAGCCCGGGTTCGAATGCCGTGACCGGCAACACGATCCGGGTGTGCGGTCAAGCCATGCTGGGCGCGTAGAGATGGGTGACCAGCAGCCCTCGGGCTTGAGGAACCTGGCGTTGGCCGCGGTCGGCGCGCTGCCGTTCGTGCGCCGCGGCGACACGCTGCCCACCCGTACGCTGACCGTCGAGGACCTCACCATCGACCCGGTCAACGTCGCCGAGTACGCCGACGTCACCGGGCTCCGGTTCGACAACGTCGTCCCGCTCACCTACCCGTTCGCTCTGACGTTCCCGACCGTGATGGCCTTGATCACCGGGTTCGACTTCCCGTTCGCCGCAATGGGTTCGGTGCATCTGGAGAACCACATCACCCAGTACCGCCCGATCGCCGTGACCGACACGGTGTCGGCGACGGTGCACGCGGAGAACATGCGTGAGCACCGCCGCGGACTGCTGGTCGACATCGTGACCGACGTCAAGGTCGGCAATGACGTTGCGTGGCATCAGATCACCACCTTCCTGCATCAGCAGCGCACCAGCCTGTCGGACGAGCCGAAGCCGCCGCCGCAGAAGCAGCCGAAGCTGCCGCCGCCGAACGCGGTGCTGCGCATCACCCCCGGGCAGATCCGGCACTACGCGTCGGTCGGCGGCGACCACAACCCGATCCACACCAACGCGATCGCGGCCAAGATGTTCGGTTTCCCGACCGTGATAGCACACGGGATGTTCAGCGCCGCAGCCGTTCTGGCCAACATCGAGGGCCAGCTGCCGGACGCGGTGAAGTACTCGGTGCGGTTCGCCAAGCCGGTGGTACTGCCCGCCAGGGCCGGGTTGTACGTCGAACGCAACCCCGACGGCTGGGACCTGACGCTGCGGCACCTGACCAAGGGTCACCCCCACCTGACGGGGACCGTCGCTAGCTTGAGATGACAGCGGTGGCGTCGACGTCGACGGTCGACGGCGCCCCTTTGAGTCCGCTCCAGAACAGGTTGATCATCAGCTCGGCGGCTTCGTCGACGTCGGCGTCGCCGGTGCTGACCCGCGACGCGATGGCCTCGCCCGCACCGACCAGGGCAACCGCCATCAACTCGAAGTCGGTGTCGGGCTCGGGGAACTTGGTGCCCGAACGCAGCAGCCGCCCGACCAGCTCGATGATGCGTTCGCGGCCCTCCCGCACGGTGTGCGAGAACGCCTGGGAGCTGGTGGCCTGGGTGTAGAGCACCATCCACGACGCCCGGTTGGCATCGATGTACTTCAGGAAAGCCAGCACCGCGGTGCGCAGCAGTTCCTTCGGCGGCGCGCTGAAGTCGATGTCGCTGTTCACCTCATCGACGAACCGGCCGAGCTCACGGTTCAGACAGGCGCCGAACAGCTCTTCCTTGGACCCGTAGTACAGATAGAGCATCGGCTTGCTGATCTGCGCCTCGGCGGCGATCGCGTCCATCGACGTCTCGTGATAGCCGTTCACGGAGAAGATCTCCACCGCGGCGTCGAGCATCTGCTGCTCCCGGACGGCACGCGGCAACCGCTTGGTACCACCTGCCATTGCGCGTGCCTTCCTGACCGATCAGCGACGAACGTCCTACCACAGGGTAAGCACTGGACGACCGATCAGCCGCCGCAGCGTGGCGAGAGACCCTTCATCGCGATGATCCGCATCACAGCCTCGTCGATGCGCGGCATGGTCAGTTCGCCGGCGGCGACCGCCTGCTCCAATCTGTCCAGCACCGCGGGCACCTCGCCGGTGCTCAGCCAGAGCGCAACGTCGGCACCCGCCTGCAGACTGCGCAGCACCGCGTCCCCGACGCCCAGCCGGGCGGTGATGGCCTGCATGCCGGACAGGTCGTCGGTGAACACCGGGCCGCCGAACGGCGGGCCGCCATAGTCGCCCGACCGCAGCAGCGCGTAGGCGGGCGGGCTCAGGCTGGCCGGTTCGCTGCCGGTCAGGCCCGGCACCTCCATGTGGCCGACCATCACGCCGACCGGGGCCTGGGTGGTCAGCGTCTGGTACGGCAGCAGGTCGTGAGCCTGCAGATCGGCCAGCGGCGGGGTGACGACGCTGCCTGCGTGGGTGTCCCCGTTCCCGTTGCCGTGCCCCGGGAAGTGCTTGAGCACCGGAAGCAGACCGGCGTCACGCAGCCCGCGGGCGTAGGCGCCCGCGTAGTCGGTGACCTGGGCCGGGTCCGCACCGAAAGCACGGTCGCCGATCACGCCGCCGTCGGCTGCGTCGGTGACGTCGACGACGGGCGCGAAATCGACCGTGATGCCGAGGCCGCGCATCTTGCGTCCGCGCTCCAGGGCGATCTGGTAGACCTGCTCCGGACTGTTGGTGGCCGCCAGCTGCCGGGGCGACGGCTGTGCGCCGATCAGGCCGGACAACCGCGAGACCCGGCCACCTTCCTCATCGACGCTGACTGCCAGCGGCAACGGCGTGGCGGCGTCGGCGATGCCGGCCAGGGAGCCGTCGGTCAGCATCGACAGGTCGCTCCAGCTGCCGACGAAGATGCCGCCCACGCGATGGGTGTCGACGACCGAGCGGGCGTCCGCGGCGCCGGTCACCCCGACCATGAGCCGCTGGGCGAGCTTGTCCCGGGTGGACATCGCCGCGACGACGGCCGCGGGGTCACCGCACGCCGGTGCGGCCGGGGGCGGGGCGGCCGGCGGCGCCGGTGCGGGGCCGGCCGCCATCGACGGGGTCGCGTGGATCACCGGCGGGCCGGCCGACTCCGGTTCGGCGGGCGATGTGCAGCCGACCAGCAGCGCCGACGCCGCGAACACCCCGGCGAGAGCATGCGGGACGGTTTTCGGGACGATCCGTGACGCAGGCATACGGACCGACAGTAACGGCAGAACGTGTCTCGATCTATTCCCCCGGGCCGTGGCGGGGTCCCAAGTCCCGCGGCTCGGAGGCGCAAGAGCCCGATGAAGACGCCCTGTGGTGAGGCTGCGACCAAATATTCTGTGGGCGGTGACGAGCGAGGACAAGGAGCGGCGATGACGGGCCCCGTACCCCGGGACAAGAAGACCGTGATGGTCATCGCCTTTGACGGCTCGCCCACTGCACGCCGCGCGGTGCACTACGCCAGCCGGTTCCTGACCGCCGACCGGGCCGTGGTGCTGACGGTGTGGCTGCCGCTGGACCGGGGCTCGGCCCCGGTCGGTTACCACTACGACCTCGACGGGCCGCCCGATCCGCGCAACGACGACGAGATCGACATCGCGCTCGCCGAGGCGCAGCGCATCAACGACGAGGGCCTCGAACTCGCGCTGGCCGCCGGTCTGCCCGCCGAGCCGATGCGGCGGGCGGCCACCTTCACCGTGTGGCAATCCATCATCGAGGCCGCCGACGAGCTCGACGCCGACCTGATCGTCACGGGCACCCGGGCGACCACGGGTTTCCGGTCGCTGATCCAGTCCAGCGTGGCCGACCATGTGCTGCGCCGGGGACACCGTCCGGTGCTGATCGTGCCGCCGGAGCCGTGACCCGCGCTTGATCGCGCCGCTCCGCGGGCGCCCGGGCCGCGGCGGCCTCCGTGCTAGGTTTGCCGCATGGATCGGTTTCTCGTACCCGCTGCAGCCAGCATCGTCGTCGGCCTGCTGCTCGGGGCGGCAGCCGTGTTCGGTGTGACGTTGATGGTGCAGCAGGACACAAAGCCTCCGCTGCAAGCGGGCGATCCGGCGTCATCGGTGCTCAACAGGGTCGAGTACGGCGACCGCACCTAAATCCCGGGTCGCTACGCTCCTGCCCTCCGTCCCTGACCTGACCCGGCCGCTGTCGCGGCGCTGGTTGTGGGTGGCCGCCGCGGCGGCACTGGTCCTGACATTCGCCCAGTCGCCCGGCCAGATCTCACCCGACACCAAACTCGACCTCACCGCGAACCCGCTGCGCTTCCTGTCGCGGGCGTTCAATCTGTGGAACAGCGAGCTGCCGTTCGGCCAGGCACAGAACCAGGCGTACGGCTACCTGTTCCCGCACGGAACGTTCTTTCTCGCCGGTGACCTCCTCGGCGTCCCGGGCTGGGTGACGCAACGGCTGTGGTGGGCGCTGCTGCTGGTGGCCGGGTTCTGGGGGCTGCTGCGGGTCGCCGAGGCGCTGGGCATCGGCACCACGACGTCCCGGGTGCTCGGCGCGCTCGCGTTCGCGCTGTCGCCGCGGGTGCTGACCACCATCGGCGCCATCTCGTCGGAGACGCTGCCGATGATGCTGGCGCCGTGGGTGCTGCTGCCGGTCATCCTGGCTCTCCAGGGCGGGTCCCGGGTGCGGGTGCTGGCCGCTCGCTCTGCCGTCGCGGTGGCGTTGATGGGTGCGGTGAACGCGGTCGCGACGCTCACCGCGTGTCTGTGCGCGGTGGTGTGGCTGCTGTGC
This sequence comes from Mycobacterium sp. SMC-8, assembly GCF_025263565.1. NCBI lineage: Bacteria > Bacillati > Actinomycetota > Actinomycetes > Mycobacteriales > Mycobacteriaceae > Mycobacterium > Mycobacterium sp. SMC-8. The sequence goes on along the minus strand of NZ_CP079865.1, from coordinate 1,806,553 downwards.
CACCGGCCCGACCGGACGTGGCGACGGTTCGTGGCGTGGTGGCTGCCGTGTGTGGCGCTGGCCGTGACGTGGTGGGTGGTGGCGTTGCTGCACCTGGGCCGTATCAGCCCGCCGTTCCTGGACTTCATCGAGTCCTCCGGGGTGACGACGCGGTGGATGTCGCTGACGGAGATGCTGCGCGGCACCGGGGCGTGGACGCCGTACGTCGCACCGACCGCCACCGCGGGCGCCCCGCTGGTCACCGGGTCGGTGGCCGTGCTCGCGACCACGCTGGTGGCCGCCGGCGGGCTGGCCGGTCTGGCGCTGACGACCATGCCGGCCCGCGGTCGCCTGGTGACGATGCTGCTGGTCGGCGTCGCACTTCTGGCGGCCGGCTACTCGGGCGGCCTGGGGTCCCCCGTCGCGCAGTACGTGCAGGCCTTCCTCGACGCCGAGGGCACCCCGCTGCGCAATCTGCACAAGCTCGAGCCTCTGCTGCGGTTGCCGCTCGCGCTCGGGCTGGCCCACCTGCTCGGGCGCATTCCACTGCCGGGCAGTGCGCCGCGGCCGGTGTGGCGCAACGCGTTCGCCCACCCGGAACACGACAAACGGATCGCAGTCGGCATCGTGCTGTTGTCGGCGCTGACCGCCGCCACCGCGCTGGCCTGGACCGGGCGGCTCACCCCTCCCGGGGCGTTCGACGAGATCCCACCGTACTGGCACGAGACCGCGGCGTGGCTGGACGACAACAACTCCGCGGGCCGGGTGCTGGTGGCCCCGGGCGCTCCGTTCGCGACGCAGATCTGGGGCAACAGCCACGACGAACCGTTGCAGGTGCTCGGCGACAGCGCGTGGGGGGTGCGCGATTCGATCCCGCTCACCCCGCCGGAGACGATCCGCGCGCTGGACTCGGTGCAGCGCCTGTTCGCCGCGGGACGGCCGTCCGACGGTCTGGCCGACACGCTGTCCCGGCAGGGCGTCTCCCATGTGGTGGTGCGCAACGACCTGGATCCGGATTCGTCGCGGTCGGCGCGGCCCATCCTGGTGCACCGCGCGATCGACAGCTCCCCCGGCCTGACCAAGGTCGCCGAGTTCGGGCCGCCGATCGGCCCCGGCAGCCTGGAAGGATTCGTCACCGACAGCGGCTTGCGGCCGCGCTATCCGGCCGTGGAGATCTACCGCGTCGACCGCCCGGTGTCACTGACACCGTATGTGGTCGAGGCTGATTTGATGCCGCGCGTGGACGGCGGCCCGGAGTCGCTGCTGCGGCTCGACGAACGTCGCAGGCTCGTCGGGCGGGACCCGCTCGGCCCCGCACTGCTGACCCAGGACGCCACACGGGCCAGGCTGCCCTCGCCGCTGGTGACCGTGACCGACACCCCGACGGCGCGGGAGACCGACTACGGCCGCGTGGACGACCACTCGTCGGCGATCCGCGCACCCGCAGACGCGCGCAACACGTACAACCGGGTGCCCGACTATCCGGCCACCGGAGCCGAACTCGTCTACGGCCGGTGGGGCGGCGGCAGGCTCTCGGTGTCCAGTGCCGCATCGGACTCCACGGCGCTGCCCGACGTGTCGCCGTCCTCCAATCCCGCATCGGCGATCGACGCAGACCCGTCCACGAGTTGGGTGTCCAATTCCCTGCAGACCGCGCTGGGCCAATGGCTCCAGGTCGACTTCGACCATCCCGTCACCAACGCCACGCTGACCGTCACCCCGAGCGCGACGGCGGTCGGCGCGCAGGTGCGGCGAATCGAGGTGTCGACCGTCAACGGCACCAGCACCGTCCGCTTCGAGGAGGCCGGCGAGCCGCTGACCGTGGCGCTGCCCTACGGCGAGTCCCCGTGGGTACGGATCACCGCCACCGGCACCGACGATGGCTCGCCCGGGGTGCAGTTCGGCATCACCGACATCAGCATCACCCAGTACGACGCCAACGGGTTCGCGCACCCGGTGAGTCTCCGGCACACCGTCGACGTGCCCGCTCCACGATCGGATTCTGTTGTGGCGCAGTGGGATCTGGGATCAGAGCTGTTGGGTCGCGCCGGCTGCGCGCAGAGTCCCACCGGAACTCGGTGCGCCGCGGCGATGGCGCTGGCGGCCGAGGAACCGGTGAACCTGAGCCGCACGCTGACCGTGCCGGAGGCGACACAGGTGACCCCGACGGTGTGGGTGCGTGGCCGCCAGGGACCCCATCTGGCCGAGTTGATCGCGCAGCCGGACACCACCCGCGCCCACGGCGACTCCGACCCGATCGACGTGCTCGGCTCGGCGTACGCGGCCACCGACGGGGACACCGGCACGTCGTGGACGGCACCGCAGCGCACCGTGCAGCCGCACACCCCACCATCGCTGCAGCTCAAACTGCCTGCCGCCACCGAGGTTTCGGCGCTGCGGGTCACCCCTGGCTCGTCGCCGCTGCCTGCCCGGCCGCGGTTGATCGCCGTCGATCTCGGGGACGGTCCGCAGGTGCGCCGCATGACGGCCGGAACCGAGACCTTCCGGCTGCACCCGCGGGTGACCGACTCGATCACGGTGTGGCTCATGGACTGGGACGACGTGATCGACCGCACCTCACTGGGTTTCGACCAGCTCAAGCCTCCCGGCCTGGCGGAGGTGGTCGCACTCGACGGACGCGGCACACCCGTCGGAGCCGCCGACGCGGCGGCCAACCGGGCACGCACGGTGAGCGTGCCGTGCGGACGCGGTCCGGTCATCGGCGTCGCCGGGGAGTTCATCCAGACGTCGGTGACCGCCACCGTCGGCGCGCTGCTCGACGGCGACCCGATCCCGGCCCGCCCCTGCCGCGACGAGCCGATCCCGTTACCGGCGGGCGAGCAGGAGTTGGTGATCAGCCCCGGTACGGGACTGATCGTCGACGGTGTGCAGCTGGACGGTCCGCGTTCTGCCGACATCGGTTCGGCGACAACGACGCCCGTCACCGTCGAGGAGTGGACCAGCGTCGATCGCGAGGTGACTGTGCCGGCGTCGCAGACCGCGCGTGTCCTCGTCGTACCCGAGAGCGCCAACCCCGGCTGGACCGCGCGCACCGCCGACGGCGCCGCGCTGACGTCGGTCACCGTCAACGGATGGCAGCAGGGCTGGGTGCTTCCGGCGGGGGCGGCCGGCGCCGTGACGCTGGACTTCGCCTCCAACGCCACCTACCGCGCCGGACTGATCGGCGGCCTGGCGTTGCTGCCGGTGTTGTTCGTGCTGGCGTTCGCCCCCGTGCGCCGCCCCGGCGTCCCAGGGCCGCCCTCCAGACCGTGGCAGCCTCCCGCGCTCGCGGTCGCCGCCGGCGCCGCGCTGGTGGCCGCGGTGATCTCGGGAGTCGGCGGTCTGCTGGTCGCAGGCGCCGCGGTCGGCGTCCGCTACCTGCTGCGGCGGCGGGAACGACTGCGGGACGCGCTGACCGTCGGCACCGCCGCGTTCGGTCTGATCCTGGCCGGCGCCGTGCTCAGCCAGAACCCGTGGCGCTCGGTGGACGGTTACGTGGGCCACTCCGCGGGAGTGCAGTTCCTCGCGCTGCTGTCGATGGTCGCGGTCGCGGTTTCGCTGGTGTCGTTCCCCGATTCCCGGCGCACCGGTCAAGATGGGGGCCATGACAGCGCCACCGGTACCCCCGATCGGCACCCAGGTGTCGGCACTGGCCGCCCAGGCCCCTGATGCGGCGGGCGCAGTCCTGATTTCCCGCCGAAACCGCATTCCACGCGGAGAAATCGGCCGGGCGACCGCGTGGAATGCGATTTCGGCGGCTGAGGGGTCGGGCGTCAGCGGGCTTCGGCGGGTTCGACCTCGTCGCTGACCGACGAATCCAGCGGGGTCGGATGATGGCGTCGCTCCCAGCGCCGCAACGCATTGCGGCACCCAGACTCCACCAATCCGTAGCTGACCGCAGCGATCGCGAAACCGAACAGCAGGGTCAGGATCAGCACCACGGTGAAGTGACCGCTGAACGGGAACGCGCCGATGAT